>WRIC01000001.1 GCA_009782915.1 Propionibacteriaceae bacterium
ACATGACAAAAGGGGACGGGGCGTTTGTCACATAGGGGGTGACAAACGCCCCGTCCCTATGTGACAAACGCCCCGTCCCCTTTTGGTTTCCCGTCTTTCTGCGCGAAGTCGCAGAATCCAGAATCCACAGTCGTAGAACTGGGTCAGTTAGTACCGTCCCCAACTGACCCACTAAGCTAGGGGAGGATTTTAGACATAAGGAGAAAACCGTGAACGCAGTGCCCGATGACAGGGGATATTTTGGTGACTTTGGTGGGGCCTATCTGCCACCACATCTCGAAGAGGAGATGGCCAAGGTTGCCGCCATGTATAACACCCTCAAGAATGATCCTGAGTTCTTGGCTGAGATAACCGAGATTCAGAAGCACTATCAGGGCAGGCCCACTCCGGTGACCTTCCTTCGCGGGTTGACAGCCCGCCAAGGTGGAGCTCAGATTTATGTCAAGCGTGAGGACCTCAACCATTCCGGGGCCCACAAGCTCAATCACTGCGCAGGTGAGGTTTTGCTTGCCAAGCGTCTGGGCAAAACCAAGGTCATTGCTGAAACTGGCGCAGGGCAGCATGGGGTGGCCTTAGCCACAGCGGCTGCCTATCTGGGGCTCGACTGCGAGATCCACATGGGTGCGATTGACATTGAAAAAGAGCATCCCAATGTCATTCGCATGCAACTGTTGGGTGCCAAGGTCGTACCAGTTACTATCGGTCAGCAAACCCTCAAAGAGGCCGTCGACTCGGCTTTCGAGACGTACGCCCAAGAGTTCGACACCGCGCTGTACTGCATTGGTTCCGTGGTGGGCCCGCATCCTTTCCCGATGATGGTACGCGACTTCCAGGCTGTGGTCGGCACCGAGGCCCGCCAGCAGATCCAGGATCACATTGGTCGACTCCCGGATGCGGTGGTTGCTTGCGTGGGTGGGGGCTCCAACGCGATGGGGCTTTTCAGCGGGTTCCTCGCCGATGAGCAGGTCAAGCTTTATGGGGTGGAACCTGGTGGTCGCGGTACGAAACTCGGTGAGCACGCAGCCACGATCACGTACGGCAGTCCAGGGATTATCCACGGGTTCAACACTTTGTTGCTCACCGATGAGGATGGCGAGATTGCGCCAGTCTACTGTGTGGCTTCGGGACTCGACTATCCCGGTGTGGGCCCCGAGCATGCGTACCTTCACTCGATCAATCGGGTGACCTACGAGGTCGCCAACGACCAGGAGGCGCTGGATGCCTTCTATACGCTATCCAAATCGGATGGCATCATCCCGGCTCTCGAATCAGCCCACGCGATCGCGTACGCGATGAGACTGGCACCCACGATGAGCGCCGACCAGGTGATTTTGGTGAACCTGTCGGGGCGTGGGGACAAGGACATTGATTTTGTTGTCAACACCTATGGTTTAGGAAACGAATAAGGAGGAACCATGAAAGGGTTCAGAGATTTTTTGGTACGAGGGAACCTGCTCGAATTGGCGGTTGCCTTCATCATGGGGGCAGCGTTCACGACACTGACCACATCGTTCACGGACATGATCATGGCGATCATTTCGAAGGTGATTGGTGGTGAACCAGAGTTCACCCAAATGAACATCGCGGGTATTCCCGTGGGTGACTTCCTGAGTGCACTGCTAGCCTTCCTGCTCATCGCCACGGTCCTCTATTGGTTGATCGTCAAGCCGATGACTGTTCTTCGGGATCGCTTCCGCAAAGAAGAACCCGAGGTTGCCGTCACCGAGATGGATGTCCTCATCGAGATCCGCGACCTGTTGGCAGGGAAGAAACCCAAGTCCTCCGACTAGAGTTCAACGTACCCTTCGCTGTCTCTCTTCGACCCTTTGCCGTCTTTCTGCGCTTCCCCGTCTTTGTGCGACCCTCTGCCGTCTTTCTGCGCGAAGTCGCAGAATCCAGAATCCACAGTTGAACAACTGGGTAGTCTGGACCCTGCGACTTCGCGCAGGGTGACGGCGGAGAGCACGCAGGGTGACGGGGGAGAGCACGCAGGGTGACGGGGGAGAGCACGCAGGGTGACGGGGGAGAGCACGCAGGGTGACGGGGGAGTGGTTAGGCCTTCTCGCCGTACTTCTTTTCGTGCTCTTCACGCGCTGAGCTCATCCAGTCATCGCGAGTGACACGGCCAGGGAAGCAATCCAAAGCAGCCTCAACAGCTTCGACATCCTCGGCGGTGAAATTCGCGACCTGGCGGAAGCTGGTGATACCCATCGACTTCAGCAACTTCGACAGCACGTCACCAACACCATGGATCTTGCGCAAATCGTCTTTCGCCACCGGGCCTTTGCCCGCGGTTCGTTCAGCGATCGCCTTGACGCGCTGTTTACCTTCGGCTTGGCTGTAGCGGTGCTTGGGTGCTGTCGAGGTTTCTTTTGCGGAGGTTTTTGTCGCAGATTTCTCACCAGTTTTTGTGGCGGTAGCTTTCGGCGCTGATGTGGCAACAGTCTTCGGCGTTGCCACCTTTGAACCTTTGGTACGTGCATTGGTGGTACGCGTGGGGCGTACGACATCCTGCTCAACCTCATCTGTGACCCCAGCCTCTTTGCGAATCCGCTCAACACGGGTTCGGGCGGCTGCTCGCGCTCTGCGGATCGCAGCATCATCAAGATCTGATTGCTGGGTTGCCCAGGTGGATCTGGGCCGAATGGGACGCTGTGGTCGTGGCTGTCGCGGTGGGGGTGTCCAGGCTGGACCTGTTGAATCCAGATCCCACTGGGCGCGCCGTGGAGCTGACCGGCGTACTGGGGGGGCAAGATGCTCTTCCCAATCGCGGTAGCGTGGCTGTGGCGCAGCAATCGAGCGTACTGGCTCCTCCCACGTGGTTTCTTCCCAGGTTGACGAGGTGTCCTCCCAGGTTGACGAGGTGTCCTCCCAGGTCGGTGTGGTGTCTTCCCACGAAGAGGTGGTGTCTTCCCACGTCGACAGTGCCGGGGCGCGCCGGGGAGCTATGGGGGTTTGCTGGGTACGGCAGTCGTCGAGATCGCGAATGAGCTGCTCATATTCGTCAGCCCACTGGCGCTCTTCAGCCTCCACAGCAGCGAGGCGACGGCGCAGGCGTACCCCGCGAATCAACCAGCCAATGAGGTAGCCGAGTAGGGTGGCTAGGATCAGCCAAACGAGGATCTCCACAGTTGTGAGGGGAGACAGCATTTTCAACTCCTTGTCGTCGAATGCCTAGGACAATGTTAGGGTAGCACGCTGGTTGGCGACACGTCCGGCAGCAGTGTCATTTGATGCGATCGGGTCAGCGGTTCCGCGCCCTTCAACAATGATACGCGATGAGGGGACTCCCTTGGAGATCAGGTAGTCCGCCACCGCTTGGGCACGCGCCTTCGAGTCGCGGGCCTGGTTCTGCTCCTGGTGTGGTGAAGACAGATAACCACGAATGGTCAGGTTCTTGGTCGACTTGTTGAGCAGGGGTACTACCTTATCGAGCTGCTGCTGGGCAGTGGTGTCGAGCTCATAGGATTTCATGGAGAAACCGATGACCGTGTTGTTGATGGTGGCTATCTCATCATCAGTGAGTTCAGCTGTCGGCGCTTGAGCGACCGTGATCCCATTGGTGAATGGGAGATGGACGGTATCCATAGCAGAACTCAAAGCAGCAGCATCAGTGTCATTGGCGACTTCACCACCCAGGGTGATCCCCAGCGAGTTGGCCTCCAATGATCCACCTGTGATCGGTGGTGACACCGACAGTGCATGGGTGAGATCGGTGACCCACACTTGGGAGTCAACATCAGGGTTAACAACGAGTTGGTTGTCGACTGGCGAACCAAAAACACGCTCAGCTTCAGCGACCAGGTTGTCGGCTTCTTCCTGGGTGGACACCCGACCAGTCAACACAACGCCCTCGGTTCCTTGTTTGATGGAGACTGTGGGTTCGTTCTCGCCGACTACCTGTGGGCTGGTGGTGTCGGTGGGATCGCCGGTTGCTGGCGCATCAGTGTTCCCTTCGATGCGCGCCCAGCGTACCCCTTTCATGGATTCCACCAGTTTGCATGCTCTCTCCATTTCGCGCTCGGTTTTACCGTGCCCAGTGAGGTAGGCTTCGCGACCTTTGAACTTCACATCAATGTTGGTGAAACCAGCATCAGCGATTTCTTTGGCAGCTTTCGGCTCGAGGGTACGGGCCAGTAGTTCTTGACCCACGAGGGAGCCACCAATGAGGGTGGTACCCAGGAGTATTCCTGTGATGGCAATTGCAGCTTTTCTGCCGGCGTTGCTCATATGACAGCCTTTCGCAGTATTCAATCCGACAACGTCGTCAGCCTATCACCACACCGCTATAAGAAGACAGCCGTTCCACCTAGGAGAGACCAAGATTTAGGGGACGGGGCGTTTGTCACGTTTCAGCAAAATTCATCGTAAGCACAACTGCCAACGAGAAACGTGACAAACGCCCCGTCCCCTTTCGGTGAGAAACGTGACAAACGCCCCGTCCCCTTTCGGTGTGGTTTTATCCCTTGGTGGGGTATTTACCGTACTTGTCTTTGTGCTGCTGGCGGGCCGAAGCTAACCAGCCATCACGTTCGATGCGGCCAGGGAAGTATTCCATGGCAGCTGTGACGGTTTCGATGTCTTCTTTGGTGAGATTGGCCACCTGGCGGAAACTGGTGATTCCGAGTGAATACAGCAGTTTCTCAAAGACGGGTCCAACACCGTGGATTTTCTTCAAGTCGTCTTTGTCGGCTTGTGCTCCACCAGCGGTGCGCTTGGCGACCTCTGCCATCTTGGCCCGGGCTTCCTGAGGCGAGGGGGCTTTCACTTTCGGCTCTACTTTGCGGGTACGAGGTTTGGGTGCACTCACCTTGGGCGCACTCACCTTGGCGGTGGGTTTTTTAACTGCTGGTTTCTTGGCTGCGGGGGCCTTCACATCAACCGCTGGTACGGTCGCGTCCACCTTGGGGAGTTTCGCATCGACCGTGGGGAGTTTCGCATCGACCTTGGGTGCGCGGGCAGAGACCTTGGGTGCTGTGACCTTGGGTGCACTCACTTTGGCAGAAGGTTTCTTCACGGCAGGTTTCTTGACTGTGGGCGCTTTCGCAGAAACCCTGGGAGCCTTCACCTTGGGCAGTTCAACATCGGGAAGATCCACATCCGGCAGATCAACATCGAGTTTGGGTGCTTTCAGGTCCACCTTGGGTAGATCGACATCCGGCAGATCCACGTCGGGCAGGTCAACATCGGGGAGTTCCACCTTGGGTGTTTTGTTTCGTTTGAACCATGAGAATCGGGGCCTCTTGGGGGCAACGAAATCCAGGTCAGAATCGGGCAGATCAATGTCCATGTCGAGTTTGGGTGCTTTCAGATCCACCTCGGGAAGATCGACATCGACATCAGGAAGGTGAACGTCCACCTTGGGTAGGTCAATACCTACCTTGGGTGCCTTCAGATCAACCTCGGGAAGATCCACATCAACATCGGGGAGGTTGACATCAACCTTGGGTGCCTTCAAGTCCACCTCGGGAAGATCGATATCGACCTGGGGCGCTTTGAGGTCCACATCGGGTAGGTTCACATCGATATCTGGCAGATTGACATCCACCTCGGGGAAGTCAACATCGATGTCGGGAAGGTTGGCACCCAGGTGGGGCGCTTTGAGGTCAACATTGGGCAGACCGATGTCAACCTGGGGTCCTTTGAGGTCGACGTCGGGCAGGTCCGCATCGAGTTCAGGCAAGTCAACATCGATGTCTGGGAGGTTGGCACCTAGGTGGGGCGCTTTGAAGTCAACATCGGGTAGACCCACATCCACTTGGGGGCCTGCCAGGTCTACGTCAGGTAGACCCATATCCACCTTGGGAAGGTGAGCGCCTAGATGTGGCGCCTTCACATCCACATCCGGAAGGTCCACATCGATTTCTGGCAGATCAACATCAACCTCAGGCAGGTGAGCATTCAAGTGGGGTGCTTGGAGGTTCACGTCGGGCAGATCAATGTCGACGTCCGGAAGGTCCACATCGACATCCGGCAGATCCACATCAACCTCAGGCAGGTCAACATCCATATCGGGCAAATCAACATCGATACCTGGCAGGTCCACGTCCACATCTGGCAGGTCCACGTCCACCTCGGGTACATCAATAGCAACATCAAGGTTGCCGGCATCCAGATCGACATCCAGATCCACATCCAGATCGGCCCCTTCCAGATCAACATCCAGATCCCCACTCACCAACGAATGGGTTCTGGTGTTCAAAGAACCAGTACGCGTACCCCAAGGGTCGCGACACTCATCAAGCTCACGCTGGATGAAAGCATTCTCATCCTGATGGTCCTCGATGCGTGCTTCGAGGTCGGCAATCTTTTTGTTATATCGCAATCCGCGAATCAACCATGCCAAGATGAATCCAAGGATGGCAGCAAGCAGTAAAAGTGGCCAGAGTTGAGCAAATGTGAACGTAGACATGGCGGTCCTTCCCTTCGGGGTACGTCGAATGACGCGGTCAGCCTAGCACCGTCAGCCAGGGCTGGCGAGAAGCCTTCTCACTGTGCTGTAAAAGGTCTAAAGTCGCTAGTCGCTGGGGCCGGTGTTGATGGCGAGTGGGGTGTGGGTCTGGGTGAGGGTGGTGAGATCCCAGGCTCGGGTGGCGGTGACGGAGACACCGAGTTCACCGGTACGGCGGGTCACCCCTTCGACGAGCATGAGTTGTGCGCGGAACAACTGGGGGCCGGTCTCCATCTGGGCGTCATGGAAGAAAGCCACATCAGCCACACCCGTACCATCATCAAGACTGACAAAAGCCACCCGCTGCCCGGTTTTTGTTGGTGGGGTACCCGAGGCAACCCGTACCCCGGCAACCAACACCGACGCATTCCCGCGCTGATGGATGAGCTCGCCTGCGGGAGTGACCCCCAATTCACCCAGATACTCGCGCCACGGATCGAGCAGATGAGCTGAGACGTCCACCCCCAGAATCTCCAGCTCCGCGCCAACAATGTCGTTGACAGTGTGACAGTGGGATCTGCCCCCGCTGTCCCCGTCTCCCTGCGCCACCTTCTCCCCGTCACCGTGCATCCTTTCCCCGTCACCCTGCGGAGCACTGCGAGTCGCGCTGGCGCGCTCCGCAGCACAGGCTCCGCGACTCGCAGGGCCCAGACTACCCATTTGTCCAACTGTGGAGTCTGGATTCTGCGAGTCGCTCCGCTCCGCAGAATGACCGGTGGTGGGTGGGACAGTTGGGGACGGTACTGTTTTGTCCCAGTTTTTTCTACCCTCGTAGGTGACACCGGGGACAGGCACCACTGTCCCACTGTCCCACAGGGGGTCTTGGCCGGGTGCCGGCTCGTGGTGTTTCGTGGTGGCGGCGAGGTGGCGGGTGTGGGCGATGATGTCCCCGCGGGTACGCTCGGGGCACAAAGAGTCGAAGGCCCCGATGGTGGCGAGTTTGATCAGAATCGGGCGAGAGGGTCGAGCCCGTTCGATGACGTCCACGATCGAGCAGTACGGCTGGTTCGCGATGAGCCGGTTGACCTGGGCATCACTGATCCCCGCAATCTCAGTGAACGGAAACCGCAAACCATGTGTCAAACGCCCCGTCCCTTCTTTGTCTGGCAAGCCGTCTCCCTGCGCGAAGTCGCAGGGTCCAGGAACCGCACTTGTTGGACTGTGGGGTCTGGATTCTGCGAGTCGCGGAGCCTGTGCTGCGGAGCGCGCCAGCGCGACTCGCAGTGCTCCGCAGAATGACGGGGAAGGGTGTATTCCGCAGGTGGATGGGGTGCGTGACAAAATGGGGACGGAGGTGTTTTTGTCACGCACTTCTTCCACGTGGTAGTGGCTACTGGAGTGGTTCACATCGACACCGAGCAGGGGGATACCCAGGCGGCGGGCCTCGGTGGCGAGCAGGCGTTTGGGGTACATCCCGGGATCGTGTTCGAGCAGACCAGCCATGAACTGGGTGGGGTAGTGGGTTTTCAGCCACGCCGATTCGTACGTGGTCACCGCGAAGGCACACGCGTGGGCCTTGCAGAACCCGAAAGATCCGAAGCTCTCCAGGGCAGCCCAGATTTTGTCGATATGCCGTGGGGTGAACACAGCCCGTCCGCGCTCATCGCGGCGTCGAGCGGTAGCGTCGCGGAACCGCTGTTCGATGGTGGGGTCTTTTCCCATGGTACGCCGCAGAGCATCAGCTTCAGCAAGGGTGATACCCATGCAGTCGGCGAGGATCCGCAACACATGCTCGTGGTAGATGACCACCCCGCGCCCATCGGTGAGGAACCCGCGAAACCGCGGGTGCAGGGTGGCGGTGGTGGTGAACCCGAGTTTGGTTTCCACGTACGGGGTGATCATGTTCGCTTTGACCGGGCCGGGGCGAAACAGGGAGATGTCGGCGATCAGGTCGGTCATCGTGTCGGGTTGCATCTTGCCGACGAGTTCACGTTGACCAGGGGATTCGATTTGGAACATGCCGAGAGTGTGGGTGGATTTGATCGCATCAAAGGTGGGTACGTCGTCGTCTGGAATCTGCGCGAGATCGATTTTTTCCCCGGTGGTACGTTCGATCTCGCTCAGCGTGTGAGCGATCGTTGACTGCATGCGTACCCCCAGAACATCGAGTTTCAACAACCCCATGTCATCAATATCGTCCTTGTCGTACTGACTCATCGCGACCCCCAAACTGGAGGGCTGGGTGGGGGTCACACTCCACAGGAACTCATCAGAAACGATCACCCCGCACGGGTGGAGGGACACGTGGCGCGGGAGCCGATCGATGAGTGAAGCCACGGTGAAGAGTCGGCGGATCGCCGGGTCGGTGGTGGCGCGTTGGGCGACCTCCACCAGTTCGGGGCGCGATTCGAGGGCGTCGATCAGATTGGAGGCGTTGAGGCGCCACAAGGATTTGGCGATTCCATCAATCTCGTCGTCCGCCATACCGAGGGCCGCCCCAGCATCACGGATCGCCCCGCGGGCACGGTAACGATTCTGGGTGGCCATCAAGGTGACCGACTCCGTACCAAACCTTTTCACGATGGCGCGACAAATGTTGTGGCGCTCGGCGGATTCCACATCCAGGTCAATATCGGGCAGGGTTTCGCGTTTGCCGCCGAGGAAACGCTCGAACAGCAGGTCGTGGGTGATCGGGTCCACACTCGAAATCCCCAGTACGTAGTTGACGAGCGAACCCGCCCCCGACCCGCGCGCCTGCACCCGTACCCCCATCTGACGGATCATGGTCGTAATGTCGGCCACCGTGAGAAAGTACGTGGCGAACCCGAACTGGTTGATGGTGGCCAGCTCGTCGTCGAGACGGGTGAGCAGGGTGTGGCGCTGGGAATTGGGCGGATGGGGGTAGCGCCTGGGCAGGGCGGCGCGACACATCGCGGTGAGAATGGCCTGCGGGTCACCGTCGAGACCGAGGGCGGCGAGGCTGGGTACCTTGGGTTTGCGCCAACCAATGTCAGTGTCCGGATCGAGTACGCAGCGCTGGGCGAGGGTGGCAGTGGTGTCCAGAAGCTGGGTGGCGGCGTCTGGGTTGTCGGTGGCGCGCGCGATCTCGGTGGCGATCTGGGTCATCATCTCGGGGGGTTTGAGCCAGGCTTGGGCATTCGGTTGGGCCGGAAACTCACCCAGGGGAAGAAGTTGTGCGGCGGAATCCAGGATGTCCCCGGCCACCACATCAGCTGGGGTGAGATAACGCACCGCATTGGTGAGAACTGCGGGGGTGTGGGTTTCTTGGGCAAGAGTGAGCATGTCGGCGGCGTGGGGGAGACTCGCGGGCGTTCCGGGCCGAGTGTAGTGGACGACGATCTCCAGGTAGATCCCGCCAGGCAGAGTGTTTTTCCACCTACGCAACAAATGCCGTGCGCGCGCATGATCCCCGCTCAGCACAGCGCGCCCCACATCAGACTCCGCCCCCAGCAGAACCGAGCAGGTGGGCCCGTCCTCCCCGAGCAGGATGCTCCGCACCGATCCACTGTCACTCTGCATCATCCCCACCGTCTCCCTGCGCACTGCGAGTCGCGCTGGCGCGCTCCGCAGCACAGGCTCCGTCGCAGGGTCCAGACCTCTCAGTTGTTCGACTGTGGAGTCTGGATTCTGCGACGCACGCGCAGAATGACGAGGGGTGTGCTTCGCAGAATCCATCGACCAGGCAGCAGAGATGAGCCGACACAGTGAGGCCCACCCCAGTCCACCGTTCTGCCCATGGGCGAGGATGGTGACTGGGCAACCATCGACCAGGATCTCCGTACCCACAATCGGAGCAACCCCCGCAGCCAAACAGGAGCGAATATGGCGTACCGCCCCATAGAGGCCATGACGATCGGTGAGTGCAGCAGCGGGAGCTCCGAAGGATGCTTGGGCGTCGACGAGGTCCTCGGGCCAGGCCGTACCATGATGGGCGGAGAGGCAGCTCGCCACATGGAGGTGAGTGAATTCAGCCATCTCAATCCCGCAGTCGTTCGAGTTGCCACCAGTCCCCACCGGTGACCGAGAGTTCGGCTTGGATGATTTCGCCGTGGTCGAGGGGCGCGAGGGTCACCGACCACATGGCTTGTTCGACGACTCGTGGCAGGTGATCGGCACTCCACGACCACCAGGGTGCACGGTCGATCCATGGGGTGGGGTTTCCCAGGACGCGGTAGTTTTGTCCCCGCCAGTTCACGCACAAGGGCACACCAAAGGAGTTGGCCTGTACGGCGACAACTTCGGCAACCTGCTCGTCCATGCTCCCTCGTATTCGAACACGCGTTTGATTGGAGGATTCAGCTTAGTACGCTTGTCCGACAGGAGCAAGGGGATGGGACCGGGGTAACTGCCACACCGTGACATAAACACCCCCGTCCCCTTTTTGTCACGCAATGTGACAAACGCCCCGTCCCCTTTGCTATCTTGTCACGCAATGTGACAAACGCCCCGTCCCCTTTGCTATCTGGGGGTTCGTTTGGTGGGGATGAGGACGGGATCGGGTAGGGAGTTCAGTACGGCATCCACCTCGTCGCGGTCGGTGAGGGTGGGGTCCAACCATGTGTCGGCGCTGGTGGGTGGTACGACGACGGGCATCCGGTCGTGGATGTGGCCGAGGGTGTCGGTGGCTGCGCGGGTGATGATCGACACTGAACACAACCATCCGTCTGCAGCCCCGCGTACCTCCACATCGTCGGGAACCTTCCACCATTCATAGATTCCGGCGAACCCGATCACCGAATCGGCAGGGTCGTGGAGGAAGAAGGGGGTTTTTGTGCCGTCATCGTTTTTCATCCACTCGTAGTATCCGCTGGCGGGTACGATGGCGCGTCGGCGACTAGCAGCAGTACGGAAGGAGGGTTTGTCGAGTACGGTTTCGGCGCGTGCGTTGATGAGCAGGAACCGTGAGTCGAGTTGTTTCGTCCAGGAGGGGATCAGCCCCCACCGAGCGGCCCGCAACTGGCGTACTGGCGCTCGATTCTCGCGCTCAGCTTCAGCGGCGTCTTCCACGATCATCGCCACCTGCTGGGTGGGGCGCACGTCATTCGACGGGGCAACCGACGCGGAGACGACCTCCACCTCAAAGAGCGGGGCGACCAAGTCATCCCCCGGATACGCGAATCTTCCGCACATGAGCTAAGTATCTCACCGAGATGTGACAAGGGTCGTCTTCTGGGGTTCGTGGCAGTTTATTAGTCATAATGACCAATAAACTGCCACAAAGAGGGGATAAGTGCGGGAATTGCTGGATAGGGGACCCGGTCCCGAGCTGTCCGGTGGTCGTACGGTCCGATGCTAACTGGAGGCGGCTCGCTGGTAGGCGATGATCGCGTCGATGGCGACAACGATAGCGAGCATGAGGATCTCGGGTCCACCCGGCGCGATGTCGATGCGGTAGGAGTCCATCAGTGCCCAGGCGTCGCGGGAGATGTGGGCGTGATGGCCGCCGTCCATGTCACCTATCTCGTACTGGGTGTCCCACCAGTTTCCGCTGATCGTCCAGTTGGGCCCTTCGACGGTGAGCTGGTTGCGAAAAGAGAATTCTTTGCGAATGGTGGCGTTGAGCACCCCGTCTTGATATACCTCGAAGGTGGTTCGCCAGGCCCATTTTCCTTTGATGTGTGCCAGTACGGAACCGTTCATGTCTTTGAGATAGAGGTTTTTCAGTAGTGACAGGCTACCCTCAACGGTGTAGCAGTCGTTGCCTGCTTCGTCTTTGATGGTGAGGCGGTCCAGCAGTGAGACCCGCTTTTTGATGTAGTACGTGGTCACGTCTCTATCGTCTCATATCACAGTGCTGGTGGAGCATTTCCCACACTTTTCATGGCCCCAGGCAGTCGATGGGAATAGCGATGACGTTGTCTTCACGTCGGTGAGCGAAACCACCGGTGCCAGTCAGGACAATGAGTGCTACGGGGGGTTGCTCACCTGCTCTTGTCATTTTCGAGGCTAGTGTGAGCAGGGAGCGGGCACCAGTGTCCTCCTGGGAAGCATTGAGTTTGATTTCTATTCCAGCCCAGCGTCCATCCGCGCATTGGACGATGGCATCAACCTCAAGATCAGTTTGATCACGGTAATGGAATACTTCAGCTCCGGTGGCCTGAGCATAGACGGAGAGATCACGCAAGCACAGATTCTCAAATAGTAAACCGAGCGTTTTCGGATCTGCTTGCACAGTGTCAGTGGTTGCATGCATTCCTGCTGCTGCCAGTGAAGGATCACAGAGTATTCGTTTGGGAGAATTTCGGAGCCGTACTGGCGAGCGGAGGGCAGGAGTCCATGCTGGGATCTCTTTCAACACATGGAGGCGGCGCAGAACATCGAGGTATGTTGTGACAGTTTTTGTGGCGGTGCTTGGAGAATCGAGAGAACTCATATCGCGAGCCAGGGTAGTGTCTCGTACTTGAGTGGAGGTGGATCGTGCCAGGGCGGCGAGGAGGGCGGTTAGGCGATCAGGATCACGCCGAACACCGTCAATAATAGAAGCATCCGCATACGCCACTGATCGCAAATAGTCCCCGGGGATTTTCACAGCCTCAGGCAGTGGAAGATTGATTGTGCCTGGCCAACCTCCTCGTACTATTGCTTCAGCGATATTACTGATCAACCATTGACCTGCCAGGGTTGCAGGGTTTTCTCCCTCTAGCAGGTTGGCTAGTGATATTCGACCATCTGTCATTCCGGCTTCAGTCAGTGTCATTGGCCACATGCTGATGCGTGTTATGCGCCCAGTACCTGAATGGGAGATGACTGTATCGCGTGGTGTGGAAGACCCGGTGAGTACGTATTGGCCTGGTCCTGGCTGACGATCGATCGCCATTCGCACTGCATCCCATAAACCGGGGGCATCCTGCCACTCATCAATGAGCACAGGCTGTTCGCCGGTTAAGAGGGAGAATGGGTCCGATGCTGCGATTCGGCGTCTTTTCTAGGAAGGAGATAAGCCTATCTGGAATTGAACCTTCTACAATTCCGGAACTTTAGTTCCATATTTGCATCCTATCATGCTCATCATAGCGCTCCCGCGAGGTCTACAATGAGTGGCATGAGCCCGAGAGTCTATGAGTACGAGGCGGTCATCCTTGCTTCAACGATTGGTCGAGGTGGGGCGTACGTACCTTTTCCTTTTGATGTTCGCGAAGAATTCGGTAGGGGCCGTGTGAAGGTTCGGGCCACTTTCGATGGTGAACCCTACGAGGGGAGCATTGTCAACATGGGCGTGAAGAACCCTGATGGCTCAGTGTGTTACATCCTGGGTATTTTGAAGGAGATCCGTACGAGAATCGGTAAAGACATCGGCGACACGGTCAAGGTCACGGTCAGGAGCAGGGAACCGAGCGACTCCTTTGACTGAGCCCTCGCCCATCAAGTGCACAGACCGGCATCAGCAAAGTTCGGCCAGACAACTGTCGAGTGCCTGGCCCGAGTTGGGTGGCGCAACGGAGATCAGCTAGGTCGCTTCTTGTTAGTCTTCCTTTCTGTTCTTTTACTCGTCATAGCTCTAGTGTGCAGAACAGGTCAGCTACTTGGAAGAGACGGTATTCAGCAGGGCGGACTTTTCGGTACTCCACGCTAAAGAAGAAACGCTCAAGTGATTCGTTCGGGACCTCCTCAAGCTTGTTTCTCGTTCAGAGTGTATAATAAACACAACGAGAGTGCCCCTCTGTTCGGCTTGGAATAATAGCCCACATGAGTACGGAGGCCGACACTCTCGTTGTTCATACTTCGGTGAGAGTGGTGCCGTTATCTGAAAGCACGAACAAGGAAACTATTGATCTTTGGCTTTTATATCTGGTCAAGCTTCGACGAAGCTCAAAGTCAAAATGGTGGTCACCCAGATCTATGAAGAAGCGGTTCTTTCCTTTTGCCAGATCATCTCTTAGTCTCCTCCGGATACCCTTGTAGGAGGGGTATTTTGGACACTTGAGTTCGTATTCATGTCCATCATTGGCGTGCCAAACGAAATCGTTTGATGGCTTAAGAGTGCCGTCTGGATTGATGGAAATCCGTGGCACCCATTGGATAACCTCTTCGGGGGATTTTTCGCCATGATAGGACAGAAGTCGATCAACAAACTCAATTTCTCTCTGAGTGAGTTTTTCGCCAAAGTCTAGTATTCCCAGTTCCACTTGGTGTTTTGCTCGCTCGTTCTCCTCCCAACCGGTCTCTGGCTCTGTGGTAGATCGGCGATGCGGGTCTCCAGCCTGTCGATCCATGCTCGCCTTTCTTGGTCAGCGACAGTTTCTGCAATTCTACAAATTCTCTCTGACATGCCCCACGGTTATCCACAGGTCGTTGATACATCCTTAACGCGGAAGATTGTGAGAAGAAAACCGTCCTCACCACCCTCACCCTACCCCGTCTCCCTGCGCACCTACCCCGTCTCCCTGCGCACCTACCCCGTCTCCCTGCGCGTAGTCGCAGGGCCCACCTCCCCAGTTCTTCCAAGTATGTTTCACGACGCTGTTTTCTTCTCGACCACCGGCTACCGCAGGTACGCCAACCGCACGGCTTCTTTGCGACCCCGGCGTACCCCGGTGAGGATCACTCCGACAACGAAGCACATCATGGCGATGATCATCAGCGAGGCGGAGAGGAAGGCGGTGGGGAAGCGCTCAACGAGCCCGGTGTGGAGGTAGCTGACGATCACGGGAATACCGAGTATCAGCCCAACAGCAGCAAACAGGGCCCCGATGAACCCGTAGAGGGGCAGGGGCCGTTCGGCTTGGAGGAGTCGCGCGATGAGGAGTAGGATGCGCATTCCGTCGTGGTAGGTGCGGAATTTGGATTCTCATCCGTCGGGGCGGTCACGGAATCCGACAGGGATTTCAGTTTGGAGGTACGCGAAGGATCATGGTGTGGATGGTGAGCTCGGTTTCGAAGGTGTGTGTCAGCTATTAGTCGGATCCGCTCTCTTGCAACGATAGAATTTCGCGATATACTCTTTCGCTGTTATTTTTGTCTATCTTCCAGAAGAATGAATTCACGCGCTCCAAGTAGGTCTCTGGCATTCGGCCTTCGTTTTCAAGAATAGAATCGAGTTGGCAAAGGACACCATCAATGGTTTCACACACTGGCCCGAAGCCATGTTCGTTGTATCGAAAGTATCCTTCTGTTCGAGAATGATCACTAAAATAAGTCTCTTGATCGAACTGAAAGTAAATCAACGGCTTCTGAAGATAGGCAAAATCAAAGGCGACGCTTGAGTAGTCAGTTATCATTGCGATCGAACGACAAAGCTCGTCATGGTAGTTGAATCTACTGGCTATTTCGACTAGGTCGCTTGATGCAAAGTCTTTCGCTTGAGCAATTGAGCTTGGGTGGAGACAAAATTTCAGAGTCACCTCATATTTCTTGAGTAGCTCGTTCAATTTAGGGTGGCACAGAAGAGAATTCCACTGTTTGAAGAATCCACTGTTGATGAACTCGGGGTTGTACGCCCGCGTGTTGTTCCTATCAGTGGCACCCGCAAGATTTTGACGCCATGTTGGCATGACTACAAGCTGGCGGGGTTTTGGTTCATTCATGAAATAGTCCCACCGCGGGAATCCGGTTAATTTTACTTGCTTGTCTGAATAATGGTAGGCGTATTCAAGAATGGAATCATACTCAGGGCGCGCAGCAGTCACGAAAAGAGCAATATTCTTGTTGTACCTATTCAACCAATCTGATAGATCCTCTTTCGTAACACCATGTTGAAGAAAAACATATTGGAACTTTGAAATGTCTCGGTACACAGGTTGTGTCAAACCAAACGGGTTAATAATGTTGGCGTCAGCGTGTGATGAAATCAGGAAGCGAGCATGCAATGACAAAATGAGGTGCTTCATCGACTTAGGTTCGATAACTTCGCCCATGTTGCATAACCTTTGGTAATCGACTGAGTTTTTTGAGAGCACGAAAACTGGTCGAACGTGGTGGATTTCATGCTCTGTCATGAACCTGAATAACGCCTCGCCGTTGTCTCCAGCAAGAACAAATCGGTCGGATATCAGCCAGATATTTTGTCGCTCGAAAATAGGTCTGGTTAGCCAAAAGATCAACCTGACTATGGCAACACTGGCTCTTTTCCTGCTCACCAACCTTATAAGGCGCCGAGTCTCCCAGTAGAGGGTTTTCAAGAAGAATCTTCTCTCCGAGTTAATCTTGTTTGTTCTTAGGATAATTAACCGATCTCCAAGATTAAGATAGCTCCACGGAGCGCCAGCCACCAATTGGCTGAATTTGTCTGGTCGAATGGACAAGACTTTTTTGTGAGCACCCAGTTCGATAGCGAAACTTAGGTCGTTAATGTCTTCGATGGGTATCGAAAGGTTGAAAAATGTCACTTCGCCGAATGTAGGATCAACATATTGTGGCCCATATTGGCGGCGTATAGATTCGGTAATTCTGAATGATTCCCCATTAGTCTCTAAGAAGAATTTCGTCGATTCTTTCGTTAAGGTGAACAGATCAAATAGGCCATGAATAGAGACGAATCCATCTTCAATTTCGAACACGACTAGTTTCATTTCGAGCAGATCATTTGGAAGAATGAGTTGCCCATCGTGGTACAAGCCGTCAAGCCTGACATCAATGAGTTCAGTGAAAGGTTGTCCGTGTTTTATTTCAAGTTGTTTGATGGCGGCCCGGGAGTATCGAGTTAATTCGTCATTTTTTTTCAATGGGCCAAGGATCACTTGATCGTCAATCTTATTTAGCAACTGACGCAAGAACCCTAAATACTCAATCTTCTGATCCTGGTTTAGTGGGCATCCTTCGAGTAATATGATCCGCTCCGCGAGATCCGCAGCAATGATTTCTTGAATATATCTTATTACTGATCCGAATTTTTCTTCGGAGGTTCTGACCAGTTCGAACAGAGAGTTTTTCAATGCGGTGGAATAGTAATTCGGGGTTACTTTCATTGTTTTCAAAGCCGAAATTCTCTTTTGGCCTGCATTGATATGGCAAATCGCCTTTGTGGTTATGCCGAACCTTTCTTTATAGAGAATCAATTGGTTGATTAGTTTCAGGTCTTCCGAAATGTCGATTTCTGAATCAAACTCGAATTTCTCCAGGGCTGAAGCTCGAATGAGAGCGCCACTTGAGGAGAGGCGAGTTACCCGCGGGTTTTGGTGGATGTTGATGATTTGTTCGCCAGAGACTTGCTCGCTTCTTGGGTCCAAACCTTGTTTGGTGCCGAAAAATCTAATTGTTCCACATGCAATATCTATCTCTTCATGCTCTGTCAAAAAAGACATCAAGATCTTCAACGATGACCGGCTCCACCTATCCCCAGCGTCAATGAAATTGATAAATTCACCTGTTGCAAGGAGTTTCCCGGCATTTCTGGCAACATTGAAACAATCAGTTTCCTGCTTGTTATAGATGACGTTCTTGGGAAATTCATTCATGTAGTCAAGGCATATTTTCTTCACATTATCTTGCCCGCTACAGTCCATGAGGATTAACTGAATGTTGTTTCGAAAACTCAATGACTGGAGTAATATGCTATTAACAGTTGGTTGTAGAGACCCGGGAATTTCGTCAATAGTCACGATCACTGAGACTCTGAACTCAAAGCTATTCATCAAATTTTCTGTCTCCTGCATATATAGAGTGTAGATTGCTTGGCTTAACAATTTCCTGGTATTCACTGGGGGGTCGCTACCCCTTCCCGTAGAAGAGGATAGTGTTTGCGACTGCAATCATGGAGTGAAACCGATCACAAACTTTACCACGGAGACAAGAGTATGCCTTGACGACTGCCGGCCATTGCTCCATTTCCATGCAAGGCCAGTCTGAGTAAAATGTAGAATCCTGTGTGAAAAAGAAAGGAATCCCTGTAAATGCCACCACTTATTTCTGCCATCATCCCTGTTTATAACACAGAGGACTATCTCTCCGCGACTATCGAAAGCATTCTTCGACAGGATATTGGCTTTGGCAAGCACGTTGAATTGATTTTGGTTAACGATGGGAGCACAGATGGGTCACGGACAGTATGTGAACGATATCAGAAACAGTGGCCTGACAATGTTATCTTGCTTGATCAAAGCAACTCAGGACCTGCCTCAGCAATGAATAGTGGTTTGCGGAATGCTCAAGGAGAGTATGTGCATTTTATGGGTAGCGACGACCTTTTGAGCAGAAGCTTTTATAGGTCTGCCATAAGATTCTTTGCCAAAGTTGAAAACGAAGTTGACCTAGTCTCCTGCAAAGTTACGTTCTTCGAAAATAGTATCGATCAGCATTATCTAAACTGGAAGTATTCGAAAACTCGAGTAATAAATCTTGACTTAGAACCGGAAGCATCGCTATATCATTTGCCGACATGCTTGGTCAGGCGAGAAGTTTTGGCAAATAAAGCCTTTGATGAGCGACTTGTCATTTCAGAGGATGTTCATCTTCTCATGCGGATACTCCTAGAAAAGAAGGCTTACGGGGTTCTTTCTGGTCCGGTGTATCACTATCGAAAGAGGAAAGCTAGAGGGTCGCTTATCGATACGAAATTGCACAATCCGCAATACTTCCAAGTTCCAAGTCTCGTGTATGGGGACATATTGAAAAACTGGACAGACAAGACCGGCAACATTCACCCATTCGCCCAACATGAAATCATGAATGATGCCCGTTGGAAACTTACTGGCGAAAAACAACAAACAGTGTTGTCAACCCAAGAAGAAAGTAACTATAGAGATGAGGTGCTGAGAATCTGTTGCCTGATGGATGACGATGTGATAATCAGGCAGAGAGGTCTGTCCCTCGACCAAAAGGTATTTCTTCTGAAAAGGAAGCATGGGGATGATGAATTCGAAGAATCTATTCGATACGCTAATGGTTCCTGTTATTTCAATGAAACTAAACTAATAGACTTTTCACAGCGTGGCTACGCTCCGTCAGTTTTCATTAATTTTGTTCATGCTCTGGGTGATGGAAGGTTGCGAATAGAAGGAGTATTCAACTCCGACATCATCAGCTCCAGCGACCAACGGTTCTTTGAGGTCGCCACTGAAAAATATGACATCAAACACATTCCATGGGTGAATGTCCAGGACCAATTTTTTGGAATTCCATATTGTGGACCAAAAGGGTTTGAGGCGGTTATCGAGGTAGCTAACCGGGATCATATCAAGTGCATTCTGGAAGTGAAGGGTGGTGAGCGAATTGATATGCCGATAGTGTTCCAGAAAACGGCTGGTCTCAGTAGTCTTAATCATCATTATATTGAGAAGGGAGACCTTATCCTCCTTAATAATCGAGGGCGATTTGAAGTTTGTACAGCTGAGCAAGGTGAGCAAGCCCAATTGGAGAAAAGGTTTCAACGTTCTATTCTGCGGGACTGGCAGTTAAAGCATCTATTTCGACCGATAAAACTCACTCTTCGAGGGAATTGGCGAATGCTGCCGAAGAAAAAACTGGCAAGAACAATGATCTCTCCTGTCATTCGATTGCTAAAAACCGGTATGGCCAATATTTCAGATGTAAAAACTAGGAGAGCATATTTTCGCGATTGCATGGAGCATGCAGGGCAACTCTGGTTGATTTCTGATCATTGTGAGAAAGTAGGTGGCCCCGGGGAGGAACTGTTCCAATTTATGCAAAAGGACCACTCCACTCAATATGATTTTTACTATGTTCGTTGCGAGAATTCGCCGGACTTCGGTGATTTACCAGGAGCTCGCCACGTCCTTGACTTTTCGAGTGGTCGGCACAAGTCTCTCTTTCTCCAAGCCGATATTCTTATCTCCTCACAGCATAAAAGCTTTGTTCAACATCCATTTGGTTCACGCTGGAATCATTTTTGCGATTTGTTTCCCCAAGGCTTTGTATACCTCCAACCAGAAGATTCATGCGAAGACATGTCGGGAGAACTCAATAGGCTCAAGAATAATATCGGGTTATTTGT
This sequence comes from Propionibacteriaceae bacterium, assembly GCA_009782915.1. Taxonomy (GTDB): domain Bacteria; phylum Actinomycetota; class Actinomycetes; order Propionibacteriales; family Propionibacteriaceae; genus WQYJ01. The sequence continues at coordinate 20,301 of WRIC01000001.1, forward strand.
CACCCAAAGTGAGAGTTCACGCAGATCGATTCTTGACTTTGACTACCACTATTCGGAAGAAAACGTCATAATATGGGAAGACCCTGATCAAGTTGCCAAAGCGATAATAGAGTACGGGGCAACAAGAAATGGCTCAATCGACTAGGTCGGCTTTCTAGCTAATCTGTCGGTGGTTGCCTCCATCTTGACTGGCTTCCAGCGCCAGTTCAACAACTTGAAGAGTACGTAGCCCTTCACCCATTGTCACAGCTGTCGAAGTCTTACCAAGGATAGTGTCTCGAAGTGCTTCGTGTTCACATCGAAGAGGCTCAGGTTTGACAAAAGCATACCTAGTCACATCGCCTTCAGATACTCCTCTAAAGGCTGAGACTGTGTCCCAAGAGGTTGGGACAGTTCCATTGGCATAGTAGGTGAGATCTGATGTTAATAAGTCAGCAACGAAGGTGCCTTTTTCTCCAGTAACCACTGTCGTGCGTTCTTTCATGGGGGACAGCCAGTTGACTATGTGATTGACGATCACGCCATTGTCGAGAGTTCCTATTGCTAGAAACATGTCTTCATGGGTCCGCCCACTTCTGAATGTCGTCTCAGCATGTATGGAAGAATACTGAGACTGGGCAACCCAAGCTGTGAGATCAATATCGTGACTCGCCAGGTCTTTAGCGACCCCAACGTCTGCAATGCGCCCAGGAAACTGACTCTGACGCCGTGTGGCTATCTGGAAAATCTCCCCCAGCTGCCCCTCGGCGATTCGACGGCGCATTTCCTGTAGCGCTGCGTTATACCGCTCGATGTGTCCAACAGCGCCGAATACTCCAGCAGTCTCGAAAGCTCGCATCATTCGTTCACCGGCTTCGACGCTGTGAGCAATTGGCTTTTCAACCATGACGTGCACTTTAGCTGAAGCTAGCTTGAGGGCAACTTCCTCATGAAACTGTGTAGGAGCCGCAACGACAGCCACGTCAATCTCAGCGGAAATGAGGGCTTCTACATCTGGCAAAATGGGGAGGTCGCCTGCCACATGGTGAGGGTCACCACCTGGGTCGGCAATAGCGACAAGGTCAATTCCCTCAATTTCACGAAGAACTCGAGCGTGGTGGCGTCCCATCATTCCAACGCCGAGTAGTCCGTATCTTAGGTTAGCCATTATGAGCCTGCTTTCGAGACTGAGTTCACTGCGCCTGCAATTCGTTCAAGATCGGATTGGGTTAATGAGGGGTGAACCGGTAGTGACACCACCTCGCGAGCGAGTTGTTCGGTGACGGGCAATTCAAGATTGCCAGCGAATTTCTTCAGAGATTCTAGTCGATGGTTAGGGATCGGATAATACACCCCACACCCAACCTGATGTTCCTCCCGTAAGGCGGTCACGAACCCATCGCGATCCTCTGGCACTCGAATCGTATACTGGTGGTAGACATGAACTGCTCCTGGCGTTAGCACCGGCGTAATGACTCCACGCAAATTCTGATTGAAGAATGAGGCATTTTCTTGGCGAGTCTTTGTCCAGGAATTGACTTTCGATAATTGAACGCGCCCAATAGCTGCGTGAACGTCAGTCATTCGGGCATTAAACCCGATCAGTTCGTTGCGATACTGTTCTTCCATTCCTTGATTTCGTAACAGTCTGACGGTGCGCGCTAGTCCCTGACTCGCTAACGATACCATTCCACCTTCTCCTGATGTCATATTCTTTGTGGGGTACAAACTGAACATAGCGAATTGCCCGAAAGTCCCGACGCTTTGGCCATGTAGGGAAGCTCCATGCGCCTGAGCTGCATCCTCGTACACTTCTATGCCGTGGTGAGAAGCGATGTCAAGCAATTCTTTCATTGGGGCAGGATGCCCATATAAATGAACGGGGAGAATTCCCTTGGTTGCAGGGGTGATCGCGGCTTCAACCTGGATGGGATCCAGGCAAAATGATTGAGCATCTATGTCCACAAACACAGGGGTCGCTCCGGTCAGGGCAACTGCATTGCCTGTGGCGGCAAATGTAAACGATGGAACAATCACTTCATCACCGGGTCCAACCCCGCACGCTAGGAGACCAAGATGCAGACCAGATGTTCCAGAATTGACTGCCACAACTGGACGTCCATCGACGAAATGGCTGGAAAACTCTTGCTCAAAAGAAGCCACCTCAGGCCCCTGGGCGATCATTCCGCTCAGGAGTACCCGATCAACTGCCTCCCTTTCCTCTGCTCCGATAATTGGTTTGGCTGCTGGGATAAAATCTGTCATGATACTTCCTCTCTTATTTTTCCACCCTGTTCAATATAGACACTTTGAGTTACAGGACAAATCCATTCCCCGTCTCGGGAGCCAGATATTAATTGAACTCCTGCCTTCCCAACCCAGCCAAGTTGTCGAGCAGGGGTGCCACCCACTAGGGCAAAATCAGGCACGTCTTTTATCACGGTCGCTCCGGCTGCGATCATAGCCCACTGCCCGATAGTCACCGGTGCCACACAGACTGCACGGGCTCCTATTGAAGCGCCTCGGTGAACTGTTACGCCCACAGGAAGCCAGTCGCTCGCATTTTTCTTAGTCCCGTCTGGATTGACAGCCCTCGGATATGTATCGTTAGTAAACACCACAGCTGGCCCAATAAAAACCCAGTCTTCGACCACCGCAGGTTCGTAGATCAGAGCGCTATTTTGAATTTTTGTGTTCTCCCCGATGACAACACCAATGCCTATGTAGACACCTCTCCCCACTACACAATCTCGCCCTATTTTTGCTCCTTCGCGAATCTGTGAAAGATCCCAAACTTGACACCCCTCGCCGATGGTTGAAGAAGCTGAAATCTCAGCTGAAGGGGAAATTATCGTAGTCGAAGTCATGCGACATTCCTTTCTATGGCAAGTTTATACTCGCTGTATTCCTAGAACCTTTATTATGGAATATCTGTGTCTATGAATAACGACGGTCCACTGCGGCAACAAAGATAAGCGAGTCCGAGATTACCACACTAAGTCTTTCTCAATAGGCAGCTGGTGATGCAAAGCAATGGCGAGTATTCAGAAGCGATATCTGGAAGTCTCACCCTCCACTCGGAGTAATTAGCCAGCAAGTTGGCTCATACTAGTAGACAGTGAACAGAATGGACTGAATGATAACCTGAGGGTGTGGATAACATAGGTCAGACTGATAAGTTCGTTTGCATGGAACTAAACCTGGACATTCTTGACATACGCCAGGGAGTGCTATCTTTATTCGCTTCATTCGATGGTTTTCAAGTTTCTACCGACAACTGCTGGTTTTTATATCGTGACGATACAGGATATCATGATATTGTCTGGTCGAATCTTCGCTCAGTGGATCATCAGACTAATGGCGGGGAAACACAATTAGTTGCTTCTTTTGAAGTGGAAATTGATTCTTCTTCATTTAAGAGTCTTAGTTTCTATATTGTCAATGATGGCCAACGGAACAAGCTATACCTCAAACCAGGCCGATTCAGCCGACTTGGCGGAGTGGACAGTAGAGAAGCATGGGGCTCACTCGCAGTGGATGGAGATTTATTCGTCCTCACATCTCAGGAAATCACACGAAGGAAAGCATCAACATGGAGAAAGATGCTTTGGGAAGTGAAACGTCTAGCTGGGCTTATCAAGCGGAAACAGTTAGGTGTCGTTTTCTACCGCTTGGTATTTTGGTTTACAGCCCCTATATTTAGAAAGCAAAAGATTTGGTTATTAGCTGATCGTCTCATGGAAGCTGGAGACAATGCAGAATCGCTGATGAGATACATCACCACAACTGGAAATCAGAATATTTCTCCCTATTTCGTTTTAGCGAGAGAGTCACCAGATTTTGTAAGAATGCAACGTGTAGGTAAGGTCATTGCACATAACTCTATGATATATAAAATCTTGGCTCTTCATGCTCAATTTATAATCTCCTCCCACCTCGTCATCGCTCGACCCTTTGAAAATAGCCAGTGGCGATACCAAGATATTATGAAATTCCAGCTGGTATTTCTCCAACACGGAATCACAAAGGAGGACCACTCTGTGTGGCTTGATAGGCGAAAGCACAACATTGCCCTCTTCATTTCTGCAACACCCCGCGAATACCAATCTCTACTCACCTATCCCTATAACTACACTGAAAAACAAGTGAAACTTACAGGTTTTCCGAGATTCGACTCCCTCCACCATGAATCCAGATATCGGCAGCTCCTTATCATGCCTACTTGGCGAAGCATTATTGCTGGTGAAAATCAATCAGACAAAACACGGTTATACAACCCCAACTTTCAAGATAGTGAGTACTTCAGATCGTGGAATTCCTTGCTTCAACATCCTGACTTCTCAGAGCTCCTCGATCAAAATAGCTATACTGCTCGATTCTGTTTGCACCCTCTCTGCTATGAGCAAGCCAGAGATTTCATTGGTAATGAGACAGTTAATATTGTGAGCACCTACCATCACCAGGAAGAGATTAGGCGAGCTTCAATCCTCCTGACCGACTATTCCAGTATCGCTTTTGATTTCGCCTACCTGGACAAGCCTGTGGTGTATTTTCAATTTGACCAAGCAACATATTTTAACGATCACACACCAGAGCAAGGGTATTTTAATTATTACGAAGACGGACTTGGTCCAGTTTGCGTCAATGTAGACGAGGTCCTCAGCCAGTTGGTAGTGCTTTTTGCGAACGATGTTCAGCTAGAATACAAGTATCTGGAAAGAAAGAAAGCATTCTTCTATAAGATCGATCGGCGCAATAGTGAGCGAGTGTATCAAGAAATTCTTGCGCTCCAAAGCTAGGAAGAAATGGCTTTGAGCCTAGAATTGTTTTGCCCGGAGTCTGCCACATCGCGGAAAGTCTTTGGTGGTTTATTCAGCAAATGAGACGTGATTAAGAAACCAGAAATAACAAAGAAAATGTCAACCCCAACAAACCCACCCACTACACGGTTCGGCCACAGGTGGAACAGCAATACCAAACCAACAGCTAATGCGCGCATCCATTGGATGTCTACTCGAGTGGCATTACTATTGCTGAGTTGGTGTGTGTGCCGGATTGCTGACAAGCGCCTCATTCATTCCTCCAGCGGTGAAGTCTAACCGAAAGTCAAGGCGAGAAAACAATTGAGTGTATTAAATCGCCCCAATGAGAGTGTCGTACCAATATTGGGCACGAGCCATGTATTTCGCATTCTGTGAAGCCTTTAACTCTCCAGGGCAAGCTGTCGCAGCAAAGTAAGAGTGAGGATAGACTGTTTTGTTCCAAACTGGTCGGCCCAACCCGTAATAAATTGACAACTCTGCCACCAGTTTTGCCCCGCTATCAATTGCGGCATCACTAACAGTCCAGGGGGCTTTTGATGTGTTGTTAGCGTGCTCAATGCCAATAGATGTCTCATTTGCGGGCCAGTTGCCAGCATGCCAGGCAATATTTCCATCCCCAACGAGGCGACCAACTTTGCCATTGTTCTGTACTTGATAGTGTGCAGATGCTTCGCGCGTCTGCCACACATTCCACACCTGGTCTATCGTGAGATTCCCCGCATTGTGGTGGATGATGATCTTGTCGATCTTCTTAGTTCTCCCTACTGTGTAATGCTTGTTCATCAACTTGGTCTGGTCGACATGCACGATGTAGTTCATGACTACTTGGGCAGTTGCTGGAGAAGTTGCAGAAGCCCCCGTGTAACCTTCACGAGAAGCGGTTGCATGAACCGACAATGAATTTCTCAAGTCTGCGGTGGTGACTATGTATGTCGATTGTGTAGCGCCAGAAATCGCAGTGGAACCTCGGTACCACTGATAGCTTGCGACAACCCACCCCTCCGGGATTGCCACATTTGCCGTGAGCTCCTGAGTTACAACAGGCACCCCCGAGATCGTTAATGAGAAACCAGAAGGGGCCGAAGATGTCGATTGATTGACAACGCCAGAAGGACATTGCCAATTGGTGTCGATCTGCCGTCGGGAAGCAAACTCCCCTTTACCCTTGCCACCATAAAAGAATAGAGTCTTCGTGGATGCGTTGCATCCCGTGAGGTCAGCGTGCCCATCTCCGGTGAGGTCTGCGCCGGATCCCAGTTGCCAGCCACTCCATCCCCAGCCAACTTTTTGTCGCGACTGAAAATTTCCGGTTCCCTTGCCGAGATATTGGTAAAGCTCTCCTAGTGGATTGATGCCGAGAATGTCAGATTGCCCATCTCCGTCAAGATCGCCGCCGGCATGGAGTTGCCAGCCATTCCATCCCCAGCCGACTTTGATCCTCGATTCGAAAAAGCCGTCGCCTTTGCCAGCGTACATGTACAATTCACCAAGAGAATTAATCCCAAGAAGATCGGGTTTTCCATCACCGTTGAGATCCCCACTCGGGATCAAACGCCAGCCCTGCCATCCCCAGCCGACTTGAAGTCGTGGACCGAGAGGCCCAATATCGTTTCCTGGAAAGAGCCAAAGAACTCCATCGGGGGAAATAGCGAGAATGTCAGAATAGCCGTCACCAGTGATATCACCTGGCCCGTATATTCGGTACGGGCCAAAACCTAACCCCAAGCGACAAGCCTGCCCCAGAGTGCCATTTTCAGTGCCTTGGAAAGCCCAGAGCGCGTCTTTAGTATCAACAGCAAGGATCTCTCCACGTCCATCGCCATTCATATCCGCACCCAAGGTGAATTGCTTCATTGGCTTGGCGGGGGTTCCAGAAACGCAGTGGGAAAGCCCCTCGGTCGTCGAGCTAGTTTCGACAGAGAATACCTCGAGTTCTTCTTCGAGAAGAGCGCCATCAGGCTCATGTTGGTTAAGTTCTTCTGGATAGTTTTCGCCCAAGTCGTCCGCTTCAAGATTCTCCTCATCCACCTCAATAGATACACCTAAAACATCCTGATCTTCAGGATTATCGGGTTCAGCGAATGCGAGAGGTGTCGAGATGATTAACGATAATCCCGCCACTAAACTTAGTACGAGGTTTCTAAGTCTGGTCATTCGGTGACTCATGGGTGTTCCCTTACTCTGTGTGCAAGAAGTGACACATCACTTTACACGCTACCTAAAACGATCGCCACTTTCGTATGGGCCAGAAGACAAAATCGACGTCAACGAATGACATCTGATCGTTGTTTCACACATCATAAGAATTGTCATTGGTTTGGTAGTACTGTACTGCTCAGGCTGAGAGGTGCTCGAAGTGTGTGCAGTGTGACAGCAGAGCCATCACTGTCACAAAATTCCTGTGGGAAAGTCCCTCTGCGTTCGGATCCCCATCCATAGCCGTCACATAGAACCCGAGATCCTTGGCCACCTGGATAGCGTGGATAGCCTCACTGCTGGCTCCAAAGACAAGTGCATGCACGCGAATAATCGTACCTGAAGTGTCAACCAAACTTGACAGGCTGGGGCCAACTACAACCCGTCTCAAGACACACCAAGTGTGATAGGTAGGGCAGTTCCTCCCGGTGAATGCATCGTACTGGTGGTGACTGGAGCCACTTTTTTCGTGCTGGCTCTTCCCGTACTGCTTGTGCTGGGTTGTGCGCGCAACCCACGAGAACACTCTGCACGATACTTAACAAAATGTGAAGGATGATGCCCAGGTGGCGAAACACACAAGGCGGTCCGGGGTGTGGATTCCCCTGGTAGATTTATCTCGTGAGCCCCGGACGAGGTCACTTATGTGATCGGCGCGCCGGGGCACTGTCATTTACCTAGTGCCCAGCCTTTCATGCGGCACCGACATAGAGCAGAGAAGAACACCATCTCACATGTTGGGTGGGCGCCCGCGTACTGGCGTACAGTATTAACGTGTAGCCAACCGTCCGGCGAAGTCTCGCAGCAGACCCGACTCGTCGGCGAACCATCGACCAACAGGAGGTCCCCCATGTTCAGACGATCACTCGCCGTATTCTCGGCGCTCGCTGTCGCCGCATTCACTTTTGCCGGGTGCGCGCAGCCCACCCCCGAAGAAACAACCACACCCGAAGGGCCCAACACCGAACAGATCGTCATCGACACGACCTTCGATATTGCCACCATCGATCCTGGGCGCGAGTACGAGCCCACCGGACAGATCGTTGTCAAAGCCCTCTACGACACCCTGTTGAGCTTCGCCGATGACGACACCACCAAAGTTGTTCCCGATTTGGCTGGGTACGTCGCCAACGACGACCTCACCGAATACACCTTCTCCCTGGTGGGGGAGCGTCTCTTCTCCGACGGTACGCCGCTGACCGCCGACGACGTGGTGTTCTCCCTCAACCGCATGATCGGAATGAAAGGCAACCCCTCCTTCCTGCTCGATGGTGTCACCATCGAAAAAGTCGATGACCAGACCATCAAAATGACCACCGAAGAACCCAGCCCGGCGCTACCTGCTGTTCTCGCCACGCCCTCCGCTGGAATCCTCAACTCCAAGGTTGTCAAAGAAAACGGTGGAACAACCGACGAAACCGATGGTGCCGAAAAATACTTGAACGCCAACTCTGCTGGTTCAGGGCCGTACGTGTTGGAATCCTTGGACGTGGCCTCCTCCGCCGTACTAGTCAAAAACGAAAAATACAACGGGCCCCAAGACCCCACCTACGACAAGGTGATCCTGCGCAACGTGGAACCCGCCACCCAGAAAATGAATGTCGAACGCGGTGACGCACAAATCGCTATGGGACTCTCCGGTGACCAAGTTGCCGCCCTCGACAAGACAGTGAACGTGGCCTCCACCCCGTCGGCAACCGTCGTGTTCCTCTTCCTCAACCAGAATCCAGAAATCAACGAATGGACCGCGAAACCCGAATGTGTCGCCGCAGTAAAGAAAGCCCTCGATTATGACTCCCTGCTTGAACTCGCCGGATTAGGCGCCTCACAAGCTACCGGTGTCATCCCCTCAGGATTCCTCGGAGCCCTGCCCAAGGAAGAAGCGTTGAAGTTCGATTTGGCCGCTGGTACGAAAGGCGCTGAAGACTGTGGAATGGCCGGGCAAACCATCAAACTCGGTTTCCCCAACGACATTGATCCTGCGGGAACCTCGTTGACCACTGTCGCCCAGCGTGTCCAGCAGCAGCTCGCCACCGCCGGGATCGTTGTCGAACTGGCGCCCGCCCCCTTCGCCACCGAAATCGATGCGTACCGTGACGGGAAAGCCCACATGGGCCTATGGTATTGGAACCCCGACTACATGGATCCCGCCAACTATCTCGCCTTCGGGCCCGGCCAGAAAGTCGGTCTGCGAGCCGGATGGACCGCCGAAATGAATGCACCCATCGGTGAAAAAGTGGCTGCTGGTTACACCACCGGTGACCTGGATGCCCGCAAAACCCTCTTCGAAGAATGGGGTCGCGCTATGAACGCCGAATCACCGTTCATCCCGCTCATCCAACCCGGATCAAATGTGGCACACCAGGCCTCCGTCACCAACGTGTACTACAACCCCACATGGTTGATCAATGTCGCAGGACTCGGAGCAGCCTAGAGCCATTGAAGAACCGCCGTCCCCCACACGGGGACGGCGGTCCTACACGGGGTTGTTACGTTACCTGGGGCGACGACTCGTCCTGACTGTGGTGTTGCTGATCGGGATCACCCTGGTCACGTTCACGTTGACCAATCTGGTTCCTGGGGACCCGGTTGCTGCGGCTGTTGGGCAGAGTGCAGCCGATGACCCAGCTATTGTTGAGCGCTTCCGCAAAGAATTCGGTCTCGACAAACCGCTCTACGCCCAATACTTCGGTTACCTGGGGCGCCTCATCCATGGTGACCTCGGAACCTCCTGGCAAACCCGCAACCCCGTTGTCGAAGACTTAGGCAAAGCCATTCCCGCCACCATGGAAATCGCCTTAAGCGCGATCACGATGGCGTTGATTCTCGGGTTGGTTTTAGGTTCGGTCGCCGCTCATCGTCGTGGACTCATCTCCGACCAAGTGATTAGGTTGATCTCCCTGCTCGGCATCTCCGTACCCACCTTCTGGACAGCCATCCTGTTCTTCTCCATCTTCTACTATCGGCTGGGTATCGCGCCGGGATCAGGTCGCCTCTCCCCAGGAGCTAGTGCCCCACCCCGGGTCACTGGAATGTACACCATAGACTCCCTCATCGCCGGTGACATGCGTACCTTCGTCGACGCCGCTGCCCACCTCGTCTTGCCCACCGGTGTCCTCACCCTGTTCACTGTGGGTCTGCTCACCCGCTTCTCCCGCATGGCTTTGTTGGAGGTCCTCGATAAAGACTTCGTTCGCGCCGCCCACGCCAAAGGACTCCCTACGCGTTCCATCTTCTTCAAGTACGTCCTGCGCGCTGCCGCTGTCCCCATCCTCACCATGGTTGGTCTCGCCTTCGGCTCCCTCCTGTCGGGAACCGTCCTGGTGGAATCGATTTTCGCCTGGCCCGGGCTCGGCTCCTACGCCTACAAAGCCGCCTCCCAACTCGACCTTCTCGCCGTCATGGGTGTCGGCCTGTTCGTCGGCGTCGTCTACTTGACGATCAACCTGCTCATCGACATCGCCTACGGTTTCATCGACCCCAGAGTCAAGGTCGGATCATGAGTATTTCCCCTCCCGTCACCCTGCGCAACCTAACCTCCGTCACCCTGCGGAGCGCCTCCCCCCCGTCACCCTGCGGAGCGTACCTCGCCACCCCGTCATTCCGTGCGAAGTCACGGAATCCAGAATCCACAGTCACACAACTGTGGAGCCTGGACCCTGCGACTTCGCGCAGGGAGACGGGGGAAGGAAAACACAGGGAGACGGGGGAACGTAACTGCAGGGAGATGGGGGAACGTAACTGCAGGGAGACGGAGGTGGGTTTGTCCACACACTCAGGTGGTGAGTGCTCATGAGTGATACTGGGACGGTGATTCCTCGGGTGAGTTTCACGCGCAGGATATGGCGGGCTATTCCCCGCGAGATACGGATGCCGGTGGGCATGATAGCTGCACTGATTGCACTCGGGTGGATCATCATCTGCATCATCGGGCCTAGCATCATCCCCTATGATCCACTCACCCAGGATCTTCCCCGACTTCAACCACCCAGCGCCCAAACCTGGTTCGGGACCGACGAACTTGGCCGTGACCTGTTCTCCCGGGTGATCGCGGGCGCCCGAGTGACCATCTCCCTGGCCCTCCTGCTCGTCATCGCCTCCATGATCATCGGTTCCCTCATCGGGATTATCGCCGGTTTCTTTGGTCGGTGGGTCGATGAGGTACTCATGCGCATGACCGATATCGTTCTCGCCTTTCCCACTGTCATCCTCGCCATGGTCACCGCTGCCGCCCTCGGAGCTTCCCTGTTCAACGCAGTTCTCGCTGCCCTCATTGTCTCCTGGCCCCCGTACGCCCGTGTCGTACGCTCCATGGTCCTATCGCTTCGTGGAGCCGACTTTGTGGCCTCCGGTCGCCTGCTCGGTTTCTCCCCACTGAAATCTATGAGACTTGACATCTTGCCCAACGTGGGTGGTCCCACCCTCGTCATGGCCAGCCTCGACATCGGCAACGCTGCCCTACTGTTATCCGGCCTGTCATACCTCGGTCTTGGCGCGAAACCACCCACCCCCGAATGGGGCTCCATGATCTCAGCCGCCGTCAACCACTACGACTCCTGGTGGCTGGGATGGTTCCCCGGTCTCGCCATCTGCACAGTCGTGATCTCCTTCAACTTCCTCGGTGACGCTTTGCGTGACGCCTTCGATCCTGAGGAGGTACGCGTATGAATGGGCTGGTCATCGATAATCTCACCCTCGATATTCACGCCGAAACCGGGGTGACCAGTATCCTGCGCGGAGTCGATTTGGTGGTTGAGGAAGGACATGTTCAGGGTCTTGCTGGGGAATCAGGCTCCGGGAAAACCATGACCGGTTTGGCGGTGATCGGTCTGGAACCCAAGAAGGCGCGTATCACCGGTCGGATCATGCTCGGGGACCGTGACCTCACCACGCTGACTGGTTCACGCCTGGCTGCCGTACGCGGAAAATCAGTGGCCATGGTGTTCCAGGACCCCTCCACCTCTCTTCACCCCCAGTTGAGTATCGGCTCACAGCTCACCGATCACGTACGCCACCATCTGCGTCTCAGCAAAACCGAAGCCATCGAACGGGCGGTGAAAGGACTCGATCGTGTCGGTATCGCAAGCCCACGGTCGGCTTTGTCGCGTTTCCCTCACGAATTCTCTGGTGGACAGCGCCAGCGTATAGCCATCGCGATCGCTTTGGCCTGCGACCCCGAGGTGGTGATCATGGACGAACCCACCACTGCCTTGGATGTCACTGTTCAAGCCGGTGTCCTGGAACTGATCCGTTCCCTGGTGGACTCCCTCGGTTTGGCGGTGTTGTTCATCACCCACGACTTGGGCGTCATGTCCGCTATCGCCGATGATGTTGCGGTCATGCGCCACGGTGTCGTCGTCGAAAATGGCCCCTGCTCATCGGTGTTCACCCACCCCCAACACGAGTACACCTCGTCCCTGCTGGCCTCCCTCCCCGGCACAGTCAGTGGCCCCCAAACCCGCGATGACCTGGTTCGTCTCGCCACCCAAAATGTGACAATTGTCACTCAATCCGTCATTCCGTGCGAAGTCGCGGAATCCAGACTCCACAGTTGCGCAACTGCGGATTCTGGGCCCTGCGACTTCGCGCAGGGTGACGGGAAGAAGGTAGCGCAGGGTGACGGGGAGAAGGTCACACAGGAGGGGGGTGGCTCATGAGTGAACTGGTCCTCTGTGCGCGAGACATTGTGGTTGATTACCCGGGGCATCCACCTGTACGGGCGGTTGATGGGGTGTCCTTTGATGTGTACACCGGTGAGGTGGTGGGGCTCGTGGGGGAGTCCGGGTGTGGAAAATCCACGATGGCCCGCGTACTGACTGGATTGTTGAAACCCAACTCCGGTGAAGTCCTCTACCGGGGTGAAACCCTGAAACCCCTCGGCATTCTCCCGCGCAAAGCTGAAGCCACCGGAATCCAAATGGTGTTCCAAGACCCAGGGTCCTCCCTCAACCCCCGCCGCACAGTGGGTGCCCAAATCCAGGACGGGCTCGATGCCGCCCACCGCCGCGGTGTGACACCGGGACGGTATGTTCTGTCACAGTCACGTGTGGCAGGGGGGCGGTATGTCCTGTCACAGTCACGTGACAAAATACCCCCGTCCCCAACTGCCACACAATCCGTCATTCCGCGCGAAGTCGCGGAATCCAGACTCCACAGTTGCGCAACTGCGAGTTCTGGACCCTGCGACTTCGCGCAGGGTGACGGAGAAAAGGTTGCGCAGGGTGACGGGGGTCCTACTCGGGGCGTGGGTGGTCGTACGCAGGGTGGCGGGGATGAGGTTGCTCAGACACCCTCCGGTGCTGATCGTCCGTCGACACCGGAGGAGTGGTTGATCCGTGTGGGGATGGACCCGAAGGATGCGGATCGTTATCCGGGGAGTTTCTCCGGCGGGCAGCGGCAGCGTCTCGCTACGGCGCGGGCACTCGCTGCAGCACCCGACGTACTCATCGGGGATGAACCCATCTCCTCCCTCGATGCCTCCACCCAGGCGCTCGTCGCCTATGTCATGAGCTCACTGACTGTCGCCCAGGGCGCTGGCATGGTGTTCATTTCTCACGATCTAGCAGTGGTACGCCTCATCGCTGATCGGTTGCTGGTGATGTATCAGGGTCGCATCGTCGAGCGGGGACCCGCCGAGGAAATCTGGGCTGACCCCCGACACCCGTACACTCAAGCACTCTTGGGTGCGATCCCCCACCCTGATGGTCGCGGACAACTCCCCAGAGTCACCCCACCTGGAACCACCTACCCTCTCGACGAGGTCATCCGCTAGATCGTGACAATTAATACCGGCCCCAACTGTCACCGTAACTCAACTCCGTCACCCTGCGGAGCACTGCGAGTCGCGCTGGCGCGCTCCGCAGCACAGGCTCCGCGACTCGCAGGGCCCAGAACTCGCAGTTACGCAACTGTGGAGTCTGGATTCCGTGACTTCGCACGGAATGACGGTGTGAGGGTTAGTACCCCTGGGGTGGAGGCTACCCCTGGGGTGGTGGGTATTCCTGAGGTGGTGTTTGGAGGTATCCCTGGGGAACTTGACCCTGATCGGGGTAACCCTGTGGAGCGTACCCTTGCGTGGGATCGGGAGTTGGAGCGTACGCCTGTGTCGGGTCGGGAACAGGATCGAACCCTTGCGGAGGGAGACCGGGATCGGGAAACCCCTGAGGAGGGGGTACGGAGTCAGGGAACCCCTGCGGAGCATACCGCTGCGTCGGATCGGGAACTGGAGTGAATCCTTGCGTGGGATCGGGGAACCCTTGTGGTGGGAGTCCTGGATCGGCATACCCTTGCGGAGCAAAACCAGGGTCGGGGAAACCCTGAGGTGGGAAACCCTGCGGTGGATAACTCTGGGGCTGATAACTCTGAGGGGAGATGAAACCCGGTGGGGGAGTCATCGTGGGTGGGGCCATGGATACGGGGGCAACACCAGGTTGTGCTGCGACAGGTAGCGGTGTCTCAGGGATCATTGCGAAAGCTTGACGGGTGGCCTGCATCAAGGCGAGTAGTGCACCTTGGCGTGAGACAAAGGTGTACGCGTCGATCACCCCTTGTGCGGTCTGGTCGTGAATGAATGTGAGATGGGTGCATGCCTGCTGATAGTCGCGCATCGCTTCGAAACCTGGTTTCCCAAAGTTCGTACGCGCCCAGTTGCGGGCGTCCTTGCGGGTTTTCAGGCTCGACAGCATGTAAAGGTCAGCTTCGGTCACCAACCCCGTGCTCATATATTGAACCATGTGTTGTTGGATGTGCGTGATCACTGTCAGGTTTTCTTTGCGAAGCACCAAGATGATGGTCACCATGACGGCTACGACAATCAGGAAAACAATAGCCAGGGCGCCCAGTCCGAGGTACGCCGACCCGTTCCACATCGCATGCAGAACCATGGCAAGAATGAGCCCACCGATGGGAAGGTAGACCCGGGATGCATCCCGGCGGCCAATCGACATGGCGATACCGATGCCGGTCATGGATGTGAAAACAGGGTGACACATCGGGAAGAGCAGACCCCGTAGCAGGAACACGAAAACCATACTTCCGCCTGCGTTCATGTAGTAGACGATGTTCTCGGCGGCCGCAAACCCGAGAGCGGTCACTGCCGCGTACACCACACCATCGGTGATCCCGTTGATTTCTTTGCGCCTGAACCACAGGATTCCAAACAGTACGAGCCCCTTGGTGGCTTCTTCGATGATGGGCGCCAACACAACAGCGGACATCCAAGCGATGTCGGTGTCACGCCCAGCGCTGTAGATGGCGACAACACCAATGGTTTCGAACAGTAGGGAGAGGATGACGGCAACACCTGCGCCCCACAGGAAGACGGTCACGAGCATGAACACTGGTTCGGGTTCGACGCGGTCGAGTGCGAGCACCCCACCGAGCATGGGTACGAGGGTGATGAGGGCCAGGAGGGATGCAAGAAGGAAGCTCACCTGCCCAGAAATCAGGGAAACCAGCAGGAACCCAGCTAGACACAGAGCTGAAATAATGATGGTGGCCAGTACGCCCGGTGGAACCCCACGCTTGGTTTGCCCGGTCAAAATAGCTTGAGAATCGATCATAGTCACAGTGGATATCATACGGTAGTTTTCTCACGGTGACTGACACCGGGGCTGCTTGACACAATGGGAACGGTGTTTTTGTCACACTAGCGTTGCGCAATCCAACTTTCCCCGCCATTCTGCGCGAAGTCCTTGAATCCAGACTTCACAGTTGTTCTTTGGTCGTTCCGTGCGAAGTCGCGGAATCCAGACTCCACAGTTGCTCTTTGGTCGTTCCGTGCGAAGTCGCGGAATCCAGACTCCACAGTTGTTCTTTGGTCATTCCGTGCGAAGTCGCGGAATCCAGACTCCACAGTTGTTTAAATATGATTTCTGGACCCTGCGAGTCGCTCCGCTCCGCAGGGTGACGGTGGTGGGTGTCACAGTCCGCAGGGAGACGGTGGTGGGTGGGGCAGGTGACCGGGTGGGGACTGTGACGCGGGGACGGTATGAACTGTCACGTTTTCGCTGTCAGGTATCCTTCCGTGGTGGGTGTCACAGTCCGCAGGGTGACGGTGGTGGGTGGGGCAGGTGACCCGGTGGTGGGTGGGACAGTGGTGTCTGTCCCCGTGTGACTTGGTAAGGTAGTTGACCGGCCCCAGGGTGGCTAACCCCCGCTGACGCGATTTGGGGGATTGCCCGCCGTGCCGTACAATAGACCGTCGGTCCACTATGCCTAGGGGGCCGGATACGATTCCGAAAGGGAAGATGGCGAAGAAAGAAGGAGCCCTCGAATTGGAGGGTACGGTCGTTGAGGCTCTGCCTAACGCGATGTTTCGTGTTGAGCTGACCAATGGCCATATCGTTCTTGCCACAATTTCTGGGAAGATGAGGCAGCATTACATCAGGATTCTGCCCTCCGACCGGGTTGTTGTGGAACTGTCGCCCTATGACCTCTCCAGGGGTCGAATCGTCTACCGTCACAAGTAGGTCCACCAGGTCCGAGGCGGTTGACACCTACAGAAGAGTGCATCCAGCGCCCTTCGCGAGAAACAAGGAAGCAGCTCGATGAAAGTACAGCCGAGCGTCAAGAGGATCTGTGACAAGTGCAAGGTGATTCGTCGCCATGGGCGTGTTCGCGTGATCTGCGAGAACCCTCGCCACAAGCAACGCCAGGGCTAAGCAGAATCGACCCATCCTCGTAGGATCGCAAACAACACACAACTGAATACAACCAAACAGCGTGTACGCACCTAGGTGAACCTAGTCACCTCCGGGCGAAGGCCGGAGCCTCTGAAATGGGGAACGCGTCACGTCCACACCTTCGCTCCGGGAAACCGGAGACCAACCGAAAGAGAAACAAGCCATATGGCAAGACTTATCGGTGTTGATCTCCCGCGCGAGAAGCGCTTGGAGATCGCACTCACCGCCATCTTCGGCATCGGGCGTTCCCGAGCAGCCAAGATTCTTGAAGCCACTGGGGTCAGTGGTGATCTACGAGTCCACGAAGTCACCGACGATCAGTTTGTGAAGATGCGTGACTTTATTGAAGCCAACTATGAAATCGAAGGTGACCTGCGTCGCGCTGTCGCCGCCGATATCCGCCGCAAGGTTGAGATTGGTAACTACCAGGGCCGACGCCATCGCTCCGGTTTGCCGGTACGCGGGCAGCGTACCCGAACCAATGCGCGTACCCGCAAGGGACGCAAGAAGTCAGTCGCAGGCAAGAAGAAGGCTCGCTGATCACTAGATCACAGCAGAAAGAAGGATCATGGCTACAGCCAAGAAAGCCGGCGCCAAAACGAAGGTGCGTCGCAAAGAGAAGAAAAATATTCTCGTGGGTCAAGCCCACATCAAATCCACATTCAACAATACGATCATCACGATCACCGATCCTGCAGGTTCGGTTATTACCTGGGCTTCAGCGGGTACGGTCGGGTTCAAGGGTTCCAGGAAATCCACCCCCTATGCCGCACAGATGGCAGCTGAGGCTGCTGGGCGTCGCGCGATGGAGCATGGCATGAAGCGTGTTGATGTGTTTGTCAAGGGCCCCGGCTCTGGTCGTGAGACCGCTATCCGTTCCCTGGGTGCTGTTGGTTTGGAGGTCGGAGCCATCCTTGATGTGACCCCGATGCCCCACAATGGTTGCCGCCCACCGAAGCGCCGTCGCGTCTAGAAAGGACTCTTCCCATGGCTCGTTATACAGGTCCGATGACCCGCAAATCCCGTCGACTGGGTGTTGATCTTGTTGGTGGCGATAAGTCTTTTGAGCGTCGCCCTTTCCCTCCCGGTATGCATGGCCGCGGGCGTACGAAAGACTCTGAGTATTCCCAGCAGCTCAAAGAAAAGCAGAAGGCACGTTTCGCTTATGGTGTGATGGAGAAGCAGTTCCGTCGCTACTACAAGGAGGCCGCCCGCTCGGGAACCAAAACTGGCGACATGTTGCTCCAGATTCTGGAATCCCGTCTCGACAATGTCGTTTATCGTGCGGGTTTCGCGAAAACCCGCCGTCAGGCCCGCCAGTTTGTCTCCCACGGTCATTTCTCAGTCAACGGTCAACGTGTGACGATTCCCTCCTATCGGGTTCGCACCCAGGACATCATTGATTTGTCTGAGAAGTCCGCCAATATCGTGCCGATCGTTGAAGCGAGGGAAACCTTCGATTCGCGTACGGTCCCAGCGTGGATGGATTCCCGCCCCACCTCGGGACGGATCATCATCCACTCGTTGCCCACCCGTGAACAGATCGTTATTGATCTCCAAGAACAGCTCATCGTCGAACTCTATTCACGCTGATCTGACCCCTAGACCCCATATCGTCGTCATATAGCGGACGGCGGAAAGGAAAGAATAATGCTCATTGCACAACGCCCAGTCCTCACTGAGGAATCCCATGAACCGAATCGTTCCACGTTTGTGATTGAACCGCTGGAACCTGGTTTTGGTTACACTCTCGGCAATTCGATGCGCCGTACCCTGCTCAGCTCGATCCCTGGTGCAGCGGTCACGTCGATCCGTATCCAGGGCATCAGCCACGAGTTTTCGTCGATCCCTGGTGTGGTGGAGGATGTCACCGAGTTGATCCTCAACTTGAAGAATCTTGTGTTGAGTTCTGATGAGGATGAGCCTGTCCAGATTCGTTTGAGCAAGACTGGCGCTGGTGATGTCACTGCAGCGGATATTGAAACATCCTCCCTGGTGACGATCCACAATCCTGAGTTGCATATTGCCACGTTGAATGATTCTGCTTCTTTGGAGATGGATCTCATTGTGGAGCGTGGTCGCGGATATGTGTCTGCCACCCAAAACAAGAACCCTGATGCTGAGATCGGTCGTATCCCGATTGATTCGATTTATTCCCCGGTGTTGCGTGTCACCTACAAGGTGGAGGCCACCCGCGTTGAGCAGCGTACCGACTTTGATCGCTTGATCATCGATGTGGAAACCAAGCCAGCGATTCTCCCGCGTGACGCCATGGCATCGGCGGGGCGTACCCTGGTGGAATTGTTCTCCCTTGCCCACGAACTCAACACCGAAGCTGAGGGTATCGAACTGGATTCCGCCCCCATGGATGATCAGTTGATCGCTGACCTTGCGTTGCCGATTGAAGATCTTTCCTTGACAGTACGCTCGTACAACTGCTTGAAGCGTGAAGGAATCCACACGGTCTCCGAGTTGGTTTCCCGCTCAGAAGTGGATCTGATGGATATTCGCAACTTTGGTCAAAAGTCGATTGATGAAGTGAAACTGAAGCTCGAAGAACTGGGGCTCACGTTGAAGGATTCCGCTTTCAACATGGAGTCTTATGCCCACAACCGTTATGACACCGACGGCGATTTCGCCCTGTAGAGGACTGGAGAAGAGTCATGCCAAAACCAACCAAGGGCCCACGGCTGGGGGGTTCTCCCGCCCACGAGAAACTGATGCTCGCTAACCTGGCGACGCAGCTGTTTGAGCATGGTCGCATCAAGACCACTCAAACCCGCGCCAAGAGGATGCAGCCACTGGCAGAGAAGATGATCACCAAAGCCAAGAAGGGTGATCTCCACAATCGTCGTATTGTCATGAAGACGATCACTGATCCGACAGTTGTTCACGTACTGTTCACTGAGATTGCTCCATCGATGGCTGGGCGTGATGGTGGGTACACCCGGATCACGAAGGTGGGTCCGCGTCAAGGTGATAATGCGCCGATGGCGATCATTGAGCTCGTGACCGAAGAGGTTGTCAAGAAGGAGCCGAAGAAGAAGGCTGCCAAAACCGATGACGTCGTGGTTGAGGATTCAGTTGAGGACATCAATGACACTGTGGAAGATGTGGCCGATGAGGTCGAGGATGCAGCTGACGAGGTGATCGACGAGACTGACGTGGTTGAGGAAACCGCTGAGGCTGGCGAAGCAACTGAGGTTGAGGAAGTCGCTGAAACCAACGATGCTGAAGAAACCGCTGAAGCGACACAGGACGACCAAGAATAGATCAGTTCCATGATTGATCCGAAGCTCCTGCGCAGTGACCCTCAAGGGTTGAAGGACGCCCAAGCGGCGCGCGGGGAATCTCCGGATATCATTGACCAGTTGGTGGCGACCGATGAGCAGCGCCGTTCAGCGATCGCGATTTTTGAGGAGTTGCGGGCATCCCAGAAAGAACTGGGGCGTACTGTAGCGAAAGCAACCCCGGAAACCCGACCGGCTTTGTTGGCTCAGGGGGCAGAACTTGCTGAGAAAGTGAAAGCGGCTGATGCTGAGGTCACCAACATCGAAGCGCGGTTCACCGAGTTGATGGCTCGTGTGCCCAACCCGGTTTTCGACGAGGTTCCCCGTGGGGGAGAGGATGACTTTGTTGTCCTGGAAACCATAGGAACCCCGCGTGATTTCGAAGCTGAGGGTTTCACCCCCCGCGATCACCTGGAGCTTGGTGAAATTCTGGGTGCGATCGACATGGAACGCGGAGCGAAAGTGTCGGGTTCGCGGTTCTATTTCTTGACCGGTGTGGGGGCTCTGCTGGAGTTGGCTCTCACCCAGTACGCGGTCGCGAAGGCTGTCGAGTGGGGTTACACCCCGATGATTGTTCCCTCCTTGGTCACACCCAAAGCGATGGAGGGTACGGGGTTCCTTGGCCAGGCAGCCCAGGATGTTTACCATCTTCCCGCAGATGACCTCTATCTGGTGGGAACCTCGGAGGTTGCTCTCGCGGCGTACCATAGCGACGAGATTCTCGACGGTTCCACTCTTCCCCGCAAATATTTAGGTTATAGCCCGTGTTTCCGACGCGAGGCTGGGTCGTACGGTAAGGATACTCGCGGTATCTTCCGGGTCCACTGGTTCGACAAGGTGGAGATGTTTGTCTACTGCCGGATGGAGGACTCCCGCGCCGAGCACCAGAAACTGCTGGATCACGAGAAGCAATTCATTAGTTCCCTGGGTATCCCTTTCCAGGTTCTCGATGTGGCTAGTGGCGATCTGGGACTGTCAGCGGCCAGAAAGTTTGACTGCTACGGCTGGGTTCCGAGCCAAGGCAAATATCGCGAGATCACCTCAACCTCAAACTGTACGCAGTTCCAGGCCCGTCGCCTCAACATTCGTGCACGCTTCGACGAGGGTATCGAACCGGTCGCCACCCTCAACGGCACCTTGTGCGCTGTCCCACGCATGATCATCATGATCCTCGAAAACTTCCAACACCCAGACGGATCAGTCACCGTCCCCGAACCCCTTCGCCCCTACCTCGGCAACCGCGAGATATTAACCCCAACCCCGTGACAACCGCTCCCGGTATTAACTGTCACAAACTCAAGGGGGCGGACTTTTTTGTGTTGTCTCATCGCTCACGGTGGTACTGTTTTGTCTTGCGGTGCACCACTCACTTTGTCTTGCGGTGCACCACTCACTTTGTCTTGCGGTGCACCACCCGTCGCCGTCTCCCTGCGCGGAGTCGCAGGGTCCAGAATCCATAGTTGTCTGACTGTGTTTTCTGGATTCTGCGACTTCGCACAGAATGACGGTGGAGACGATGTGGCAGTCCTGCGACATCACAACGAGGTGGCTACCGCGTCGATGTCGAACGAGAAAGGTAACCCATGGCGTACACAATGGTGAGAATCCCCTTGTGGGGTGCTCGCGAGGCCTTCCAAAAATCTGAGGCTGATCTTTCGTTCAAAACCAAGACCAACCCGGCACTCGACAACTATCTGTGTGTCATGGAGTCACGTGGATGGTCCATTGTTGCTGTGACCCAAGGTGTTGATGGAATGAGTGTCCTGATCACCTTCCACCGCCCAGAGCCCGTCCCCGAACCCGAACTGTGACAAGTGTTCCCATATGCGTCACCCCGCGTAGCGTTGCGACTCGCAGGGCCCAGAAATCAGATGTGCACAGCTGTGGTTTCTGGATTCTGCGACTTCGCGCAGAAAGACGGGGGGAGGGTGTTCCGCAGACGGGGCGAGGGTGTTCCGCAGACGGGGGGAGGGTGTTCCGCAGACAGGGGGGGTGTTCCGCAGACAGGGAGGGTGTTCCGCAGAATGACGGGGTATGGGGATATGTGACAAACGTCCCCAAATGGGGGATATGGGCAAACTGCGGTAGCATAATGAGGTACGTGAAAACTCGAGGAGGTGGATAATGATTGATGTTGCTGATCTGACCAAGAAGTATGGGTCGACAGTTGCTGTGGACTCTTTGAGTTTTTCGGTACGTCCGGGGGTGGTGACTGGGTTCCTCGGGCCGAATGGTGCAGGAAAATCCACCACAATGCGATGCATTCTTGGGCTCGACCGTCCCACGGGTGGCAAAACCCGGGTGAATGGGCGCCCCTACAAATCCACCAAGTCACCCATGAGTGAGGTGGGTGCCCTTCTCGAAACCAAAGCGATCCATCCGGGTCGCAGTGCCCGCAATCATCTTCGCGCCCTGGCAGCAACACACGGCATCTCCAAGAAGAGAGTCGATGAGGTCATCGAAATGGTGGGCCTGGAAACGGTGGCCCGCAAGCGTGCCGGCGGTTTCTCCCTGGGGATGACCCAGCGTCTCGGTTTGGCAGCAGCACTGTTGGGTGACCCGCAGACTCTCATCCTCGATGAGCCGATCAATGGTCTCGATCCTGAGGGTGTTGCCTGGGTACGTAACTTGGTGAGGAAACTCGCCTCCGAGGGGAAAACTATTTTCCTGTCCAGCCATCTGATGAGCGAGGTGGCCCAGGTCGCCGACCATGTTGTCATCATTGGTCGCGGTCGGCTCATCAAGGAGGCCCCGATGGCTGACTTGGTGGCCCAAGCATCGGGTGTGGTCACTCGCGTGAGATCCCCCCAAGTGTCCGACATCGCTGAAGCAGTGAACCGTTCGGGACGCCAATCAGCTCTCGACGATGATGGGTCGCTGGTGGTTCATGGTCTGAGTGGTCAGCAGATTGGTGTTGAGGCTGCCCGTCTTGGATGGGAGCTCCATGAGCTGAGTCCTATCACTCGTTCTTTGGAAGATATTTACATGGAGTTGACCAATTCGGCTCAAGAATTCCAAGGTAGCCCCATTGTCCCACCCGTACCCACCAAGTCCATCTCTTCACCTCCTGCGCCACCGAGTCCTCGCCCAGCCCTGGAGCCCAATCTGGAGACAAATCCAGAACCCACCGGGGAGCTGACCCCTGAACCAACCAGGGAGCCCAATCTGGAGCCAAACCCGGAACCGGTTCCCCCACCGCCTCCCCCCTTGCACCCAGATCCAGCAGAGGAGTACGGCCACGAGGAACCCCTCTACTCGGGCCAAGGTGAGGATTATGGCGAGCCTAACCTACCTCCCGAACCTGCTCCGGCTCAGATGATCGACCATGGGTTGCCGGACCCTTATGATGAGCAGATTGTTCCTTATCATGAGCGCGAACTCGATGAGGACACCCCCTACGGCCAGCCCTATGGCCGTACCCGCGAATACCGGCCCGATTCTTATCCTGATGAATCCAGACAACCAACCTGGACACCGCCACCGTCTCGTCTTTCGCGCCCGGGGCCCTATCCTGAACCTCCATTGACTCGCCGAGATTCGGTACGCCCCACTGAGCGCTGGGATGAATTCGACAGCCCCCGCAGGGACCCCTATCGCTCCTCGATGGGCGCTGATCGTGACGTCGATGGTTTGGAGGAACGAATCCTGCCACGACCTGGTTTGCGCCCGGAGCCTCGCCGTGACGGGATATATCCCCCCGGCTACCAGCAGAGAAGATATCCGGATGATGGCGATTCTCGTGGGTTTCCTCCATCACCGCCCAGCCCGCGTACCCCCCCAAGGCAGTGGTAACCATGGTGAAGAAGCTCAATTTTTTTAGGATCCTGCGCTCGGAGTGGATCAAGATTTTTTCGGTACGCTCCACTGGTTGGATCCTGGCGATCTGTTTCGCGTTGAATGTGGCGATGTCTATCGTGATTGCCTTTGGAATGAAATTCGCTGACACGGATGTGAACAAGGGTGAGGCGATTCCTCGCAACCCGGATGGTTCACCGATGATGCCTGGTGATTTGGCTTCCTGGTCGGAGATGGTTACCCAGGGGTGTTCTTTCTTTGGAACCCTGGTGTTCATGATCCTGTCGATTCTGATCATCACCAATGAATACTCCTCGGGGATGATCAGGTCCACGTTCACGGTTGCCCCACGCAAGATCCGCGTACTGATAGCGAAAATGATCGTGATCAGCGTGTTGTGTCTCCTGGTGTTTGTTGCCTCCGTGGCGGCGTCCTGGGCGGGTGGATGGTTCCTTTTCCTCCAGGACACTGTCTTCATTGATGTCTCACTGTTAACAGAGGTGAACTACCGCATCCTGGGTGGTTTCATTGCTTCGATGATTCTGATTGCTTTGTTCTGTTTTGGTTTGGGTGCGATCATCCGTTCCACTGCGGGAAGTATTGGTACGGCGGTGGGCATCATCACTATTCTTCCGATAGCGATGAATATCCTCAACGCCCTGCTGGTCAGGGGCGAGGAAGCAACCGGGTGGCGTCACTGGGTGGCCACAGCAACCCAATTCCTTCCCACCAATGCTGGTTCTTTGGTCACTCAGGCAACACCAAGCTCGACGATTCTGGGGCCCTGGCAGGGGTTGGGGGTTTTGGGTGGATGGGCTCTGCTTGCTGTGGTGCTGGGTATCATTCTCACGTCGACTCGCAACAGCTAGGTGTGGTTTCTGCTCGGATTCACCTCAGTGACAATCTGGGTCAAACTATCTGCTGTTTTCACAGAACTCTCTAAGAGAACAACCCGATTTCTCCACAGTGGGAAAGTAGCGACATCCAGGCCCTGATGGGCTTGCGCGCTGGTGGTGGCATGGCAGAATGGACGGGTGAGTGATGATTCTCGACAGTACCCTTATGGCGACGATTCCGGCAGCTACCCACGAATGGATGATGCACCGCGACGTCC
Organism: Propionibacteriaceae bacterium; assembly: GCA_009782915.1. Lineage (GTDB taxonomy): Bacteria > Actinomycetota > Actinomycetes > Propionibacteriales > Propionibacteriaceae > WQYJ01. The sequence continues at coordinate 45,181 of WRIC01000001.1, forward strand.
ATCTCGCCCACGGCGTTCCTCCCCCCAAGTTGAGGCGGAACTGGAAGCCCTCTTTGGCTCCGATGAGATGGATCGCCATCCACGCGACCCTTTCGAAGAGAAGATCATGACAGGGCGCAACAACTTTGATGACTTGCGTGACCGTCTGCATCGTGAAGACGAGCCCCCCCGTTCTCGCCCCTCCGCCACGCCACGCCCCTCTGCAGCACCACGCCCCTCTGCAGCACCACGCCCACGACCTCGGCCAGCCCAAGCCCCAGGCGGGTCCTCGATTGCTGCTCTACGCCGTGACCTGGCCGATGGTGGTGGCTCGCGTTATTCTGATGAGCCTCTTCCCCGTACGCGGCGCCCAGCAACCCCATCCGCGCGATCCCAGGATCCCGATGAGCGCCTGGAGGCATTGAGAAGAGAAATCGCCGAACGGCGGGCACAACGTGGATCCACTTCTGCTGCGCCACGCGAATCTGCTCGCTCAGTACGTGATGCCACCGGGCAGCCTCGACGCCCAGCGCCACGTCCACGCCCCACCCCCCAGGCGGAACCACGCCGTACTCGTGAACGTTATGTGGACGACTATGAGCGCGAGCAACCACCGCGTCGGGCACCACAACCCACCCGGGCTCCCCGCCCAGCACCACCCGCACCACCGGCGCCGCCTGCCCCTCCAGCGCCCCCGGCCCCGCCGCGGCAGCTTCCCCCACAGGAGTACGACAAAGTAGCCAAGGTGGAAGACCTCGAACCCGTGGGCCCGGCCTTTCAAGAACCTGTTGATATCTTCCCCCCTGAGCAACCCCCGTCACCTCCCATGGTTCACGAGGAACCCCCGCCACCGCCACCACAGAAGCAGCGGACGAGGCGTGAAGCCAAGAAGTCTACCCCTGCTCCTGCTCCTCGAAAGAAAACCTCCACCAAGCGCGCCTATCAGCCACCATCAGGAATCATGGTTGAGGTCACCAATGTCACCAAGTCTTTTGGTTCTAAAGACGAAACAGTGGAGGCCCTGAGTGGTGTCGATGTTGTCATCGGTCAAGGACAGTTAACCTCCCTCATGGGCTCCTCAGGGTCAGGCAAGTCCACTCTCTTGCAGTGCATGGCTGGGGTGGAGTCACCCACAACAGGGACCATCATGGTTGCCGGTGAGAACCTTTCTGCCATGAAAGAGAAACAACTCGCCAAATTCCGTCGTACCACCGTCAGTTATGTCTTCCAAGCTTTCGGTTTGCTACCAACTTTGTCGACAGCAGAAAATATCCGTCTACCGCTGATCCTCAACAAAACCAAGGTCGACAAGGACTGGTTTGAGAAAGTAGTGGCAGTCTTCCATCTGGGGGATGCGCTCAATCATAAACCAGCCAAGCTCACCGCCGGCCAGCAGCAACGCGTTGCCTGCGCTCGTGCACTCATGAGCCAGCCGTCAGTGATTTTTGCTGATGAACCCACCGGTGAACTGAACAGGGATGAGGCAGACGAACTGCTCGATATGCTCTCTGATTGTGTGGAGAACCTCGGTCAAACTATCGTGATCGCCACCCATGATCCCGCTGTGGCTGCTTCCACTGATCGAGTGTGTGTCATGGAAGATGGTGTCATCATTGCTGAGATTGATTCCCCCAATCTCACCGAGGTGATGAAAGCGTGGAAGTCATTGTCGGGTGGTCAGGTATGAAAAGTATTCAGCTCGGTGTCCAGGGCAACCTTCGACGCTTTGTTGTGGCGATACTGACCGTCACCTTAGCCATGGCACTGAGTTCTTGCGCCCTTTTCCTGCGGGGATCGGTGACCTCCACGATCACCGGGGTGGTTAATGCGCTGGTGAATGCTGATGCGATCGTGAAACCTGTGGGTTCTGATCCGGCGGACTTGTTGACCAAACCTAAGTCCCAGCAGCGTTTCCTGGACGCAAAAGTCACTGCACAACTCTCCGTTCTTCCTGAAGTGAGGGCCACCTATCCGATGTACATCGGCCCGGTGGTGTTGTCGTACCGCGATGGCAGACCTGTCAGTTCGCGCATCCCGTCGTACGGCATCCCAGCCGATAAGGATGAAGTGGGCCGAGCCCGTCTGGTGGAGGGGGAGTATCCAGCGACACCCACCGAGATTGCTTTAGAGGAGGCCACCGCTAAGTCTTTGGGTATGAAGGTGGGTGACGAAGCCGGTCTCATCGCGAATGGTAACACGATCGATCCGGGGGTAAAGATCACCGGGATTGTGTCCTATGATTCCGATCTCGGTGGCGCCTTTGTGGTCATTTTGTCTCCCCATGTGGCCCGTGCGCTGTTTGCTCCTAGTTCCCTGGTGCCCATGGTGGCAGTGAGATACCAGGATGCCCAGACGAATCACGTGGCAGCCAACCAAGGGGTTCTTCAAGGGTTGGACACCACCGTGGAAACCGAGGTTGTCTCGGGCAAAGAGTTGCGCAACCGTACCATCACCACTGCTGATTCTTCCTTCATGTTTTTGAGTTATCTGGCGTGGATTTTTGCTTTCTTGTGTCTGCTTATTGGGACGCTGTTGATGGCGTCGATTTATGCAGCAGCGGGGCGGGATAAAGCCGAACAGATGGCGGTGTTGACCTCTTTGGGTAGTACGCGTGGTCAAATGCTGGGTTGGATCGTACGCCAGGGGCTCGTCATCTCTGCCATCGGTGCAGCAATAGGGATTGTTGCCGGTGCAGGGCTGTCGTTATTCTTCCAACCACTGGTCCGTTTCATCTCAGGGATGAGGTTGTCTTTCGGTGTTCCCTGGGTCATGTTGTTGATCTGCTTTGTCGCTACCGTGGGGATGTTCACTTTTGGCGCCTGGTGGGGGTCGCGGAAATCTGTGTCACTGTCCACCGCTGAACTGTTGCGTGGCCCACTGGCCGGCCGTGGCGGTGTTGGTTGGGTTCGAGCAATCCTGGGTGTTCTTCTGGTGATTGGTGGTGGAGCCGGTGTGGGGTACGCCCTATTCATGGCCCACAACAACACCATAGTGTTGATCTCGTTCATTGCTTTCCTAGTGGGTATCATCCTCATGGCGCCACTGTTGCTCTTGATTTTGATGCCTATCGTGGCAGCTCCCTTGCGACTGGTCTCCTGGGTTTCTGCTCGATTCGCGAAAAAGAATGCGCGACGCTCAGCCCGCCGTGCGGGAAATATCGCTTCAGTGTTCATGGTTGGTTTTGCTGTGGCTACCGCTGGGTTGCTCCTGACCGGGTCGGCTCATTTGTCAGGCAAGGACGCGCTGGAGCGTGACATTGCTGCGGACTATGTCATCACAGGCACCTATGGCTATGTTCCTGATCAGTCCCTCACTGGCGTACGCCAGATTCTCGATGCGCGGGTCCTCAGTTATGGGTTGGCTCCGGCGAGGGTTGTTTCTCAAGACCATTATTTGTCAGCGCGCGTACTGTTTGGGTCCCCTGACACTTTTGCTGCCCCTAATGAAACCCTGGTGGTTGATGGTGCTATCAGTGGTTTCTATGATGGCGCTGCGGTGAGCGAAGCTTTTGCGGCTCAGCAGAAACTTCATGTTGGTGACTCTCTCAGACTTGCTGTTGCTCCTGGCACCCCCCATGCCACGACGATCACTGTGCCGGTGAAGGTGATCATCGATTCACAGTTTTTTGCCGATGTCCTGATTCCTACAGCCTCCCTGATTGAGCCTATTCCTGGGCATGCCCGTGCACAGTTCATGTCAGCAACCACGGTCCTCGTACGATCGAATTCTGATCAGGCTCTGAGGGAAATCGAGTCGGCTCTGACGAAAGCCCAACAGGAGTACCCTGATCTGATTGTTCAGTCACGAAGTGATTTCTTGACTGTTCCTGATCCGCAGGTGACTCTCATGAGAGGGATCGTGTTGACCTTTGTGGCGGTGTGCACCCTCGCAGCGATGATCACCTTGGCCACCATGTTGGGTAATTCGGTTCTGGAGCGACGCCGTGAAACTGCGGTTCTGAAAGCAGGTGGAGCAACCAAGGGACAGTTGCGCAGAATGGTGAGTTTCGAGTCGGTCCTCATCTCTGCCACGAGTGCCCTCGTCGGCATTGGTTTCGGAGCTGGTTTAGCTTTCGTCATCTCCCAGACTCTGCCCGGTTGGACAGTTAACTGGACATCCATCCCTGTATGGCTGTGGGTTGTCGGACTGTTCATTCTCGCACACCTCATTGGCTTGCTCGCCGGCATCCCCGCCGCCCGCCAAGCCGGCGAAACCACCCTGGTCCACGAACAGTAAGCGGACAGAGGGCCGATGTCATGTGACAAGAGGACGGTATGAACTGTCACATTCGCGCTGTCATGTTGTGTCCTGTGGTGTGTGACAGTTCATACCGTCCCCTTGTTGACAAACTGGGGACGGGGGTGTTTTGTCACCCAATCGACGGACAAACTGGGGACGGGGGTGTTTTGTCACCCAATCGACGTGCCCCTGCGACCCCACCGCCGTCTCCCTGCGCGAAGTCGCAGGGTCCACGAGTCCCACCTCCGTCACCCTGCGCGAAGTCGCAGGGTCCAGACTATCGAGTTGTTCGACTGTGGGGTCTGGATTCTGCGAGTCGCTCCGCTCCGCAGAATGACGGGGTTGATGTGAGTTCGCACAAAGATGGAAAGGGGGAGTGTGACTCGGTGCCTGTCCCCCCTGTCCCACCAACTGTTGGAATGACGGGGTTGATGTGAGTTCACACAAAGATGGAAAGGGGGAGTGTGACTCGGTGCCTGTCCCCCCTGTCCCACCAACTGTTGACGATATAAACAACTGTGGCCCGACACCCGAGGGGGCCGGACCACAGTTGGTTGAGTTTGAAATCTAGTGCATGTGAGGGGCGGGGGCAGGGGCCTCATCCTCTTCTACTGGTTTCTCCACCACGAGGGTTTCGGTGGTGAGCAGCAGGGCAGCAATAGAAGCAGCATTCGCCAGAGCTGAACGGGTCACCTTGACTGGGTCGATGACACCAGCTTTGATGAGGTCCTCGTACTCGCCAGTGGCAGCGTTGTAACCCATGCCGGGCTTCAACTCTTTCACCTTGGAAACAATGACATATCCGGGCTCTCCACCGTTCTCGGCGATCCAACGCAGGGGTTCCACCAGGGAGCGATAGACCAGGTTGACCCCAGCCTTCTCGTCACCGACCAAACCCAATCCATCACTGAGCACTGAAGCTGCGTGAACCAAAGCCGATCCACCACCGGCGACAATGCCCTCTTCGATGGCTGCGCGAGTCGCAGAAACAGCATCCTCGATGCGGTGCTTCTTCTCCTTGAGTTCCACCTCTGTGGCAGCACCCACCTTGATCACGCAGACCCCACCAGCGAGTTTCGCAACACGCTCCTGGAGTTTCTCGCGATCCCAGTCGGAGTCCGTACGCTCAATTTCGGCGCGCAACTGCGCAACGCGAGCCTGAACATCCTCGGGGTTTCCTGCACCATCAACAATCGTGGTGTTGTCTTTAGTGGCCACGATGCGTCGTGCACGACCCAAAACCTCCAAACCCACCTGGTCAAGCTTCAACCCCACCTCGGGGGCAACAACCTGGCCACCAGTGAGGATGGCGATATCTTCAAGCATGGCTTTGCGACGGTCACCGAAGGCGGGAGCCTTGATCGCAACAGAGGTGAAAGAACCCTTAATCTTGTTCACCACCAAAGTGGACAGTGCTTCACCTTCCACATCCTCAGCAATCACCACGAGTTGGCCACCAGCAGCAATCACCTTCTCCAGCATCGGAAGCAACTCGTTCATCGACGAGATCTTGCCCGAGTTGATGAGGATGTATGGGTTCTCGAAGACAGCTTCCATGCGATCAGCGTCAGTGACGAAATACTGAGAGATGTAACCCTTGTCGAATTGCATACCCTCAGTGAATTCCAGTTCCGTACCAAAAGTCTGTGACTCATCAACAGTGATCACGCCATCTTTGCCGACCTTGTCGAAGGCTTGAGCAATCAGTTCACCGATCTCAGGGTCACGCGAGGAGATCGTCGCTACTGAGGCCATATCAGCAGTGGTTTCTACCGGGCGAGCAACCTTGCGCAATTCATCGGTCACAGCCTCAACAGCTTTCTCGATGCCACGCTTGAGCCCAATGGGGTTAGCTTCAGAAGCCACAGCGCGCAGCCCCTCATGAACCATCGCTTGAGCCAAAACAGTAGCAGTGGTCGTACCGTCACCAGCGACATCATTCGTCTTGGTGGCTACTTCTTTAGCTAACTGTGCTCCCAGGTTCTCATAGGGGTCCGCTAATTCGATCTCTTTGGCGACAGTGACACCGTCGTTGGTGATCGTGGGGGCGCCCCATTTCTTGTCCAAGACGACATAGCGACCCTTGGGGCCGAGTGTCACCTTGACAGTGTTGGCGAGGGTATCTACACCGCGTTCGAGAGCGCGACGGGCTTCCTCGTCAAAAGCAAGGATCTTAGCCATTGTGCATCAACCCTTAACGTGTGACCTTGGCGAGAATATCGCGAGCATTGAGCAGGAGATAGTCATTGCCGTCATAGCTCACTTCTGTTCCACCGTACTTCGAGAAGATCACGATGTCACCTTCGGCAACGTCCATGGCGATGCGCTTTCCATCGTCATCTGTACGGCCAGGGCCGGTGGCGATAACTTTGCCCTCTTGAGGCTTTTCTTTTGCTGTATCTGGAATAACCAGGCCAGAAGCAGTAACCTGCTCGGCTTCCAATGGCTGGACGAGGACCCGGTCCTCGAGCGGCTTGATCGTGGCTGCCACGTCAAGACCCCTTTCGTGTCGTGGTGACCTTCGCGGTCACGGTTTCATCTTGGCCCAGTGGTTTCCCACCACCGGAGTTAGCACACTCATACTGTCAGTGCCAGGAAGAATCTACACCCTGAGTTAGCACTCGTACAAGCCGAGTGCTAGATTGGATGGCAGTTGAGGTGGGGGTTCCCGGTGAGGATTATCTCCTCGAACGTGAGAGAATTGTCTTATGGATGTCAAAACTTCTGGTCAAGAGACGTTGCGTGTCGCCGCACGCGTACTACCTCTTCACCTTGCCCAGCCCCAGAGGAACGCCCAGGCCCTGATTGAAGACATCCAACTCATGGACAAAGACGGGGTCGATCTTGTTGCCTACCCCGAACTGTGTTTAACGGGAAGTACGTGCGGGGATCTGTTTGTGCAGGATGCGCTCATCGAAGCAACCCAGCAGGGGATTGGCACCATCGTGGAAGCCTCGGCCTCCTTAGCTATTACTATCGTTGTGGGTGCACCATTGCGGTACGACGGTGAGCTTGTCAACTGTGCAGTGGTGATTCGCGGTGGGGCCATCGCAGGTGTGGTGCCCAAGTCGGATGCCAACGCCCTCAGCGATACTCACACTCTCAGATGGTTTGGTTTCCCTCAACATTGTGGCCCTATGACTGTTGCGGGGTATTCCACCACCATGGATGACCTGTCAACCTTTGCGATCGCTGAACGCAGTACGCAACGATGTCGCGTTGTTGTGGGCGATGAGTATCTGGACTATCTCGCAGACTTCGGTGGGTTAGACAAACCAGACGAGTCACTGGTGGTGATGATTACTGCCAATCCAGCGGCGACCTCATCCTCGATGAGGAAACAAACAGCACAATCAGCTTCGGAAGAAGGCAAGGTTGCTCTCGTCGTGGTCAATGCTGGGGCTGGTGAATCCTCCACCGATGCCAGTTGGGATGGACAAGCATGGATTGTTCACCGTGGCACACTTGTCGGTGAATCCGAGTTGTACGCCACCAACCCCAGTGGAGTAGTCGCCACACTCGAATTCAAAAAGAACTCCAAGAACGCGCGAATCAACAACTCCACCGAAGACATCCGTTTGATGGATCTCGATGACATGGACGATGATGAGCTGATGGATGATGATCTGGGTTTTGACGATCTGGATGATCTCCTGGATGACGCCAGTAGTGTTGCGGTGGCCTCAACGCGTTTTCCTTTCGTTCCCAGTGACCCCGGTGAGCTCGCCCATCTCTGTGAGCAAGCCTTCAAGATCCAGGTGTACGGCCTCACCCAGCGGATGAAGGCTATCGGAACCCCCAACCTTGTGATTGGGGTTTCGGGTGGACTTGACTCAACACTGGCCCTGCTCGTGTGTGGTGCAGCCATGGATCAACTCTCTCGCCCACGAAGCGACATCCTCGCGTTCACCATGCCCGGGTTTGCCACCAGTGATCAGACCAAATCATCCGCGCTGGCACTCATGGAAGCAACGGGTACGACCTTCGAGACCATTGACATTCGTTCCACGGCAACCGAGATGCTGACCAACCTCGGTCATGGAGCTGCCAGTGGCGAAGAGCTCTACGACGTCACTTTCGAGAATGTTCAAGCTGGTCTGCGTACCGACTATCTTTTCCGGTTGGCCAACCAACGCGGAGGAATCGTTGTGGGAACCGGTGACCTCTCCGAGTTGGCCCTTGGGTGGTGCACCTATGGTGTGGGTGACCACATGAGCCATTACAGTGTTAATTGCGGCGTGCCGAAGACCCTGATTCCCCACCTCATCGCCTGGGTTGCATCACAGTCTTCTTTCGATGCCACAACCACCACAGTCCTCGACACCATCATCACCCAAGAGATATCCCCCGAACTCGTACCCACAAAAGAAACAGAAGGGCTCCAATCCACCGAAAAGACCATCGGCCCGTACCCTCTCAATGATTTCTTTCTCTACTATTTCCTGCGTGGAGTCAAACCCTCTCGTATTGCCGAACTCGCCCATCAGGTGTGGAAGGATTCCCAGCAGGGCTCCTGGCCACCGGGCACAGAGGAAAAAGCCAAGGTAAACTACGACCTGGGCACGATCACGGCGTGGCTGGAAAGGTTTCTCAAGCGATTCTTCTCCTCGCAATTCAAAAGGTCCTGTGTGCCTGATGGGCCCCAGGTGTTCCCCGGGGTCTCACTGAGTCCACGTGGCCCGTGGATCATGCCCAGTGATGTGAGTCCCGAGACATGGGTACGTGAATTGTTGGAGAACCCACCAAGTGAGGAAAAGTAATGGAAGAAACTGGCGCACCTTTTCAAGTTGACCTTCGTGGAGTTGTCGATCTCTTAGCTCGACACCTCTATTCGGGGCCGAATGTTTACCTGCGCGAACTCCTCCAAAATGGTGTGGACGCGATCACTGCTCGGCGATCAATCGACCCTGATGTGATCGGTTCGATTCGGGTACGCTCCTGGGATGGTGACGGGTTAGAAATCGTTGATGACGGGATCGGGTTGACCACCCAGGAGGCTCGCGAACTGCTGGCCACCGTGGGTCACTCCTCGAAGCGTGACCTTGATCTGGGTGTGGGGCGTGGAGAATTTCTTGGGCAGTTCGGCATCGGACTGCTCTCCGGTTTCATGGTGGCCGACTCTATCGAGTTGGTCTCACGCTCGGCGAAAGACATGGATGCTCCGACAGTGAAATGGACCGGCCACGATGATGGCCACTATGACTTGACTGAGATTGAGCGCCAGAGCGATGACCCTGTGGGTTCCATCGTACGAATCAAACCACGCCAAGGAATGGAGCACTGGCTTCTCATCGACACGGTGGTGTCTCTCGCTGAAGAATTCGGGTGCCTGCTACCGGTGGATGTGGCTGTGGAGGTCCCCCTCACGATGCCTGATGGGACGCAGAAACTCGTGTGGCGTCGTACCAGTGAAGAACAGATGCCCTGGCTGAAAGAGTATCCCCACGAGCTGGCGCGCCAAGAGTCCCTGGCTCGATTCTGTGAAGAAACCATGGGGTACACCCCCGTGGCCGCCATCGATTTGAGTGTTCCAGTGACAGGACTCACCGGTGTTGCTTTCGTGATCCCTGACGCCGTACCACCAGGTTCGGGTGGATTCCATCGGGTCTATCTCAAGCAGATGCTGCTCGGCTCGAGGGTGGCGGGTCTGGTTCCCGAGTGGGCCTTCTTTGTCCGGTGTGCAATTGATGCTTCGGGTCTTGCCCCCACAGCCTCCCGCGAACAGTTATATAGTGACGATGCTCTCCTGGCGACCCAGGAGGCTTTGGCCGACCAGATTCGCGCCTGGGTGGTGGACACGTTGACCTCCGACTCAGCAATGGCCAAGGATTTCATTCACACCCATCACCTGGCCCTGCGTACCCTTGCGTTGACTGATGACGTGGTGTTGGATCTTGCCGCAGAGGTGTTGCCCTATGAAACTACTGAGGGCATCAAAACCCTTCGCGAAATCATGGACGAAAAATCCGAGGTCATCTACACCGCCTCGGTCGAAGAATTCAAGCAGGTCGGTGCTGTGGCTCGCGCTCAAGGAATCCCCCTGGTGAATGCTGGATATGTCTACGACGGTGATCTGATGACCAAGTTGGCTACGCGTCCCCAGTTCACGATCCGCGCCCTGTCGAATGACGATATCTCACAAGTGTTGACGAGCATTGAGCCAGTACGTGAGTTGGAGATCATCGACCAGATCACTGCAGCCAAAGAAATCCTCGAAACACTCGACATTGAACCTGTGGTTCGCCAATTCGAACCAGAGGGGTTGCCGGCGATGATCCTCATCGAAGATGCTCACCACATTTCAGTGAATACTCCAGGTGATCAAACCCCCACCGATGATGATGACATCTGGAGTGAAATGATGGCCCAGTTCGACCAGAGTGACTCTTCGCGCAAGATCATCTTCAATGACAACAACCCCACGGTCCGACGCTGGCTTGCACTATCGCCGGCTTCGGACTTTTTCAAAGCTGGCCTGCAGTCGATGTATGTCTCAGCCATGTTGCTGTCCGGGGAGCCCCTGCGCCCGCGGGAAGCCGAGATGATGAACGACTCCCTGGAAACCTTCCTGTCGTGGGGACTTCCAGGCGAGGGAGGAGACCATGGCACGATCAGTTCCTGAGGCCACCTTCGAGATCGGCAGAACACGGTCGATGTCTTTTGGGCGCGCCCGAAGTGAAGCAGCTGCCCGCCAGGTCCGGTTGGCTGAATCCGAGGGTCCTGATGAGGTACGCGCCTATGCTCTGGAAACCCTAGTCGAGGCACTGACTTGGGTCGGTGAGGTTGAACAAGCCCTCATACCCTTCATCAAACTACTGCGATGGTGGGATCAGCACCCTGAGCATTTCGACACCGGTGACCAAAATATTCTGTTTTGGGAGTTCGGTTGGGTGGTCAACGATTTGGGGAGAACAGCCTCCGTACCCGTGGAAAGGGTCGACAAGGCCCTCGATGATATGGAGAGGCGTTTTGCTCTAGCCAATCGCGGGATGGAAAGAGTGTGGAATGCACGCCTCGAATGGGCAATGCTTCGTGATGCACCCGATGTGGAGCAGATTTTTTCCACCTGGTTGACGTTGCCTGTTGATGAGGAGGATTCCTGTCAGCCCTGCCATGAATCCACCCACGCTGCGTACCTGCTCTACAGTGGAGACATCCATGGCGCGGTCGCGATCCTGGAATCTTCTGTGGCTAGTGAGGTACGGTGCTCGAAGGAGCCTGCTGCCATGTTAGCTCAGCTCGCGTGGTGCTATGTGGAGCTGGACCGTCTCGATGATGCGGAAAAGCTTCTCTCCCAGGTCATGGTTGAGCTGGAAGCAGCAACATCTTTGAGTGTGCTCACTGCTTTTGCTCGTCTTTTTGAGGTGCTTGCTCGTGGGTCTTTGCACACTCGAGCAATCGAGCTGGTGGGCAAGTTTTCCCCAGCAATGAAAACAGCAACCCAGTACATCCAGTTGGAGGCTCTGCGTCACATGGTGGGGGCAGTACGTTGTCTTGTTGACCAGGGCCATGGTGAATTGCGGGTTAACTACACTCTGGAGGAGACGACGATTGGCGAGCTTCTTGTCCTTCTTGAGGCCCAAGCTGATGAGTTGGCTGCGCTGTTCGACGTACGCCATGGCTCTGATGTGCAAACCAAACGTCTTGAGCGCAGGCGTACCTTACCCATGACCTCCCGACCACTGGTTTTCACCCAGTACGCCACACCTGAGATCCAAGCTCAGGCGCACCCGAAGCAAGCTCCCAAACCTAGGAAACAAAACTCTTTAACGAGGGCCGAGAAATCCAGTGATCAAGGGCAATATCCTCAGGCTATCGAACACTATTATCGCGCCAGTGAGCAGGCCCAAGAACAAGGGCGACTATTGGAAGCAGGATGGTGTTTGGCTGAAGCCGCTCGTCTTCATCAACGCAACAGACAAAGGCAGAAAGCAGGTAAGGATTATTATCAGGCCGTTGCACTGCTCCAGATTGCTGGTGTGAAGTTTGAGGAGATTGTTCCGCTGTTTGTCGCATGGGCCCCTGATGTTGTGAAAGTGCATTACCCTTTTTTCCTGTCACTCGCCCAGGCGACCTATCCTTCCCCCGCACAAGAGCAGTACGAGTCCATCGTCAATGATGTGCCCCCGATGGCAGTCAACAAAGTGATTGTCTCCACACCAATGGTGAAGAGGTTTGTTCGGGCAAGATCAGAACTCAAAGACGCCCTAGCACGGGTGATGATGACCTGGGGAACCAAGGAAGACAAAACCACGGCTCTCGAATTAGCTGAAGAAGCAGCAACGTGGATGGACGCCTTTGGATATACCAATTTCGCAGCCCATGCCTGGTGGCTCACAGCCAGGATAGGCAATGAAATGGATGCGCCCTCGGTGGGGGAGCACTATGCCTTAGCTATTCGTGGGCTCGCAGCATCAGGTTTGAGGGAAGAATCAAACTGCATCAAGGTGGGTGCGCAGTATGCTGAATACCTCACCGCACAAGGCAAACACATGGAAGCTGAATCAATCTATCAGTCGATGAGGAATGTGAAGAAGCTCAGTCAGGAGGATGAGTAATGGGATATTTCACCCGAGCCGGGAGCGAGCCCACGTACCTCGCTCCTTTAACACTGTCTCGAATCGCCACCTGCCTGGACGCTCACAGCTGGCACTATTCACTCAATGACGATGGCAGCATCACAGGATGGTGGGACTCGTACTTCTTCCTCTTCGCCTGCCAAGGGGAGGACAACAATGTTTTCTATGCCCATGCTTTGGGAAACCGTATTCTGCCCAAGAAAGAACTCGCCTCTGCTATTCACCATGCTAATGAATGGAATTCTGGCCACCTGTGGCCGACGGTCACAGCACGCCAACGGGAGGATTCGACCGTGGTGTTGACTGTTTACGCGGTGGAGTATTCTCACGGCATCAGTGATGAACAATTAGATCTTCACATTCGCCGTTCTATTTCGACGATGGCGGATGCTCTTGAATCAATCGACAACGAATACCCCGACTACCCCCTGAATAACTAGGAGGCAATGACCCTATGGCTAAAGCACGTTCACCCATTCTCAAAGTGTCGAATCTTAAGAAAGCTTATGGCGACCATGTCATCGTGTCGGATTTTAGTCTTGAGCTGTGGCCTGGTGAGGCTATTGCCTTGACTGGCCGTAATGGTGCAGGGAAATCCACGATCCTGCGCTGCCTGGTGGGTGCTGAAGCCCTTGATGATGGCCAGATAGAAATCGATGGTCGCGAGTTGCGTGAAGCTGATCCTTTAGTACGCGCCGCCATGGCCACCGTCATCGACGACCTCGACTTCTTCCCTGACCTGTCGGTGGTGGAGCATCTGGATTTGTTGGCCAGAGCCTATGGTTTGCCGGATGCTGACACCGCTGTTGACCAGATCCTCCACGAGGTCCTTCTCGTACCCCAATCTGGTCAACTACCGGGAACCCTCTCCTCAGGTCAGCGTCGCCGCTTGGCCCTCGCCACTGCTTTCGTTCGTCCGCGCAAGGTGCTCGTTCTCGATGAGCCAGAACAGCGTCTCGATGTGGAGGGTGTGGAGTGGCTGGCCAATCGACTCAAGGAGGAACGCGACCAGGGTTTGGCGATTATTTTGGCTAGCCATGAGCCGAAACTCGTGGAAGTGGTGGCCACCCGCTCGATTAATGTGGGGGAATTGGGTCATGGCTAAGAAGCGTCGACCACAAGGTTTCAAAGCCCAGGCGCCAGCGAAAGATCAAACCCCCACCAAGGATGCGACTCTTGCTCCGACTACTGGTGAGCCACCTGAGGCCGTACTCGAAACAACCTATGAGAATCCACCCGAGTACGACAACCCACCCGAGGAGGTTGTTGTCCCGGTCTGGGAGCATTCCCTGATGGATGTCGAGACCGAGCCCGTCTCAGAGCGTGAACTGAAGAATCTTCTGCGTGACTGGAGGCGCGGGCGTGCCACAAAGACTTTGCGCCAGGTTCTCGCCGATGGGTACGTCGCTGTCTTCGCCACTGTCATGATTGTTGCCATGCTGGGCGCTGGGGTGATGAGGGCTCAGGTCAATGCCGCTGCTAGCGAAGCTGGTGTGGGAAGAACCCTTCTCCCATGGGTAGTGATGTGTGCAGCTTTTGCTCTGGCAACGATGGCCTCACGAATCTTCGGACCTGTGGTTGCTTCAGCCGCTGAAGGGTTCTGGCTCATGGATGCCCCTATCCGTCGCGGTCGTCTGCTGTGGAAACGCCTGGTGGGTGTCATCGGTGCTGCCGCTGGTATCGCAGCTGCCTTGGGTGGGCTGATGGCAGCCCTCACCGGATATCAACTCGATGATATCTGGCGCTGGGCTGTGGCGATGGGTGTGGGTGCTGCTGGATTAACAGCCCTGGCCGCTGGTGAACAAACCTGGGGGCGTACCTGGTTGATCACCCTTATTCAATGGTTCTTTGCCCTGGTGGCAGTGGGGATTCTCGGTGTCATCATCGTCGTTGCAGCGGGTTGGTTCCCTATCACTTTGCCCTCACTGACCAACACCACCTGGGTGATCTGGGTGGGGCTCACTGGCTTGGTGTTACTCGTGGTTGGTGGATTGATCGCTTTCGGGCGGTTGTCGATGATCCATCGTGCCCGTTTGGTGTCGGGTGGTTCCCTGGTGGCCGGGATGCAGGGTGCCGCTTTCGCGATGGACTTCGGTTTGATGCGTGACATCCTGGTGGAGCGCGAAGCGATCAGCCGTGGCCATGTTCGCCCCACTCGTGGTGGTGGCCATGGGGCTCAAGCATTGGTGTTCCGTGAGGTTCAACGACTGTGGAGGTATCCCAAGCGCATGATGATCGTGGTGGCCTCGGTGATCGTACCGTATGCGGTCGCTGCCTTAGGTTTCCACACGTTCAGTCCTTTCATCTCGGCGATCATCCTGCTCATCGGGTTCGTACCCATGTTGGGGTCGATGCGCATTATGACCCGGACCAAAGGCCTCGCTCGGACTTTGCCGTTGTCCAACCCGCAGATTCGCAAAGCCATGGTGACTGTCCCCACCATCTTCGCTGTGGGATGGGCACTCGCCACGACACTGGCTTTCTGGGGTGGGGGAGCCTACGGTAAAGACATCCTTCAGTCACTGATCACTGCTGGCTTGACTGCTGCAGCTGGACTGCTCGCTGCCATTCGCTGGGTGACCGCGAAATCCGCGAACTATCAGATGCCCATGATGCAGACCGGTTTTGGCGCGATGCCCCCTGGTTTGATGCTCAACATGGTTCGCGGAATCGACATCGTTGTCCTGGTCACTGGGCCTATCCTGTTGGGCTGGTCGCCATGGATCTCCGTGGTGATTGCTGTGATCGCTGGCGTACTGCTGTCCGGGCAGTACTCCATGGAAGAGATGCAAGCCATGCAAAAACAAATGGAGAAAGAAAAAGCCCGCACCGGTGGAACTGGAGGAACCGGTGGCTCAGGTGCTGCTGGTGGACGTGGAACAGGTGGCCTCTTCGGTGGAGGAACCCCCCCAGCCCCCGTCGTCAAACAAAAAATCGCACCCCCCAAGGGTTACCGTACGCCCCCTGTGGTGAAGTGAATTGTGTCCTATTCACTGGAGGAAGCAAACTCCGCGATAGCTGCTATTACAGGTTTGCCTGTCGGGGTTGGTCGAATTCGAGTTGCAGAACGCCTCGTGCGTCGAATCGAAGTAGAAGGACCAGATGAGGCTCGTGCTTATGCTTTGCATGTACTGGTTGGTTCCTGGTACTTGATGGGAAAAATCGAACAAGCTCTGGTGGTATTTCACAAACTGAGGAAGTGGTGGATTCGACACCCCGAACATGTCGACTCCTATGATCAGCACATTGGATTGTGGTTTTATGTATGGCTGATCGACGGACTAGGGGAAAACTCCTCGGTGCACCCTCAGCACATCGACACGTTGCTGGAGTCCATGGAAAAGCATTATGGTATCTTGGGGCAGGGCATGGATCGTGTCTGGAAAACACGTTTGGAATGGTCAATGCTCCGCGGGGCTCCCGAGGTGGATGCGAATTTCGTGTCATGGTTTCCCTTGCCTGTTGATCCCACGGATTCCTGCCAGCCGTGCGCGACAGCAACCCACGCTAAATATCTGATATATTGTGGGGATATCGAGGGTGCTGCTACGGTCTTAGAAGCTGCCCTGAGTCAGGATATGAGTTGTGGCCAAGAACCCCAGACCATGTTGTCGTTGCTCATGTGGTGCTACATAGAGTTAGAAAAACTAGAGCAGGCAGAGAAAACTCTGGCAGAAGCACTGATGAAGGTAACCTCAATGGGGGTGACTCGCCACAACGAATATGCTCGACTCTTTGAGGTTCTTGCCCGCGGTCACCTGGTTGATCGGGCGCTTGGATTGATGGAGAAAATCTCTGTTCGGCTGGAGCATGCGACACAATACATTCGCCTCAATTGTCTAAGATCCGTATTGTCTGGCATCACCTGTTTGATCGCCCAGGGTCATGGCGATCGCCAGGTAGCTTTCGAGGGGGTGTCGCTTTCTCTGCGCGAACTCTTGACTTGTGTCGACACTGAAGCTCAAGAACTGAGTGCACTCTTTGATGCTCGTGACTCCACTGGCATCCATGCCGCCAGGTTGGATCGCGCTCGTCAAGTGAAATCAACATCACGCCCGTTGAATTTCATGCTCTTTGAGCCGCTACCCACGCCGCAACCAGTGGCACCACCTACCTTGGAACAGGTATCACTGCCACAACCCATATCGCACCCCTCACCCCTGACCAGGGTTCCCTCCCGCCACGACAGTCCTAACAACTCCCGTACCCCCCAAGAACCACCTGCGCAGGAAACTGATGCCGATGAAAGCCTGGACCGCTACTATCGAAACAGCGAAGAAGCACTCGCCCAAGGAAACCTTCTTACAGCGGGTTGGTGTCTAGCTGAGGCTGCCCATCTTCATCAGGTTGATCGCAATGTTTCTCAAGCCAATGATGACTACGCCACAGCAGTTGTTTACCTCAAAGCCGGTGGCGTACGCTTCGAAGACATCACACCGCTCTTAGCCGCCTGGGCACCTGATGTGGATGAGGCACGCTGTGGGACTTTTCTTTCTCAGGGGTACAACGGGAGTTATTACTTCAAGGGGACAAACAACTCTTCAGCCGGTGAGGAACCTTTTAATACAGTGATCTCGCAACGCGAAGCAGGTGATGATAACTACCCCATTGTGAGTTCGCCCATGATCAAAAAGTATCTCCATGCCAAGTGTGTCATTTTGGATGCCATGGCTCGCGTCATGGCAACCTGGGGGAGCGAGCAGGAGAAGAGAGAAGCGATACGGATGGTTGACTATTCTGCTGTGTGGATGGACAGCCTCGGGTGCCATGATTTCGCTGCTCACGCATGGTGGCTAGAAGCAAACCTCTGTGCAGAACTCCAGAATGATCGTGCTGATGAGTATTACCGTCTCGCCTTGAGGTGTTTCCAGTTCACCGCCGGAAGAGGACTGTTCGCTGGGCGCCAAGTTGCCATCGAGTACGCCTCGTACCTCACTACCCAAGACCGCCACGAGGAGGCCCAAGCCATCACCGCCGTCTGGGTAACCCCACCAACCGATCGCGGGGGCCACTCCCAGCAAACCCCGTTCAACTCAGCTCGCCCCAACACAGCCGACTCATCTCTCCGCGTCAACTCAGCCCCTCACAACTCGAACTTCACCTAAATCCTGTTTGTGTGATGACTTAACCCCCATAATGAGGGTTAAGTCATCACACAAACTCGATGGGGGATGAACACTGGCCACATTGACGGAGTTTTCCCTTCCAGCCAGCTTGTTGGAGGATTTTTCCGACCAATCGGGCAGTGGCGCATGGGGTTTTTGCCACATGCGACCAGGTGAGCCGGAGCGTGGTTATCCCTGCTGCCTGATGGTGATTGTCTCGGTCGATGTCGTTGATAGCTGCTGCTCCCTGGTGGTACGCCTTCCCGTCTACCTCGATAATGAGGTGATATCGCTGATACCAGTGATCGACCCGGTATCGACCGGTCGGAGAGACCTGGCGTTGTGGCGCGGGAAGCCCATGTGCTTTTTCGACAGTACGCCTGTAGAGGCGCTCCAAGACGGATGTTGTACCCTCCCCAACCTCGCCAATGAGTTGTTTCATGAGATTACGTTGGTGGTGGAAGGCCCGGGAGTCGAGTTCCTTCAGGAGATCTGAGGTGGTGACGTCCCTACTGTTGAGTGCCCGCCCGAGGAGGTGGACGAGATCATCAGTCTTCCAGGTTTCTCCGGCATCAATGATTGCTTCTGCCAAAGTAGTACGTGGTGGCGATCCTTGGCGCTGGCGTGAGGACCTAACAAATATCCATGAAGGATGTGGTGTTACACATTTACTTGCTCCAACGAAAACGAGGATCTGTTGTGGTTTTCGGGCGAAACCGTAGTCGCACTGCTTCACTCACTCCTATCGAATTCGTCTGAGCAGCTGTGATGGCACCAGCCTGCTGAGCAGCGATAGCCTTTGCCTGATCGAGAATGCCTTGTCTGATCTTCATGCCCTTAACTATGGGGATTCGAGCAGGAGAAAAGTCATGAATTTCTGTTCTGTGGATAAGTAAAATCTGTCCTGTGAATATTTTCCGGTCATGATGAACGCAGAGTTTCCACGGCCACGACATCCTTGTCGTGGCATCGGTGGTCATCGGCGATTTGCGCAGGCTTGAACGCATGTGACAAAATAGCGAGGTTGCTCTGGAGAGCGATGATTGTGGGTACGCCCACAGTTGGCTCGACGGACACCGATTCTTGAGCGGGTCACCGTTTCTCGATCGGAATTCACCCACTAGTCATCATCAGGGATGAGCGCGGACTGAAGAGCCCGCGACACGCCCGACCTCGTGGACCAGAGCACAACGCCTCTCACCGCGAGGGGCACAACGCGATTGAGACAATCCTCAGTCGAACAGAGAGGTAAGAGCAGTGGCCGAAAACAAGATCCGTATTAGGCTTCGGGCGTACGACCATGAGGTCATTGACGCATCAGCGCGAAAGATCGTTGACACAGTGACACGTACTGGTGCTCAGGTTGCCGGCCCTGTGCCGTTGCCGACGGAGAAGAATGTGTTCTGTGTGATCCGTTCTCCCCATAAGTACAAGGACTCCCGCGAACACTTCGAGATGCGGACCCACAAGCGTTTGATCGACATCCTCGATCCTTCTGCAAAAACCGTGGATTCACTGATGCGCCTCGACCTTCCCGCTGGTGTTGACATCGAGATCAAGCTTCCGTGAGGTCGAAGAAGATGAATAAAGAACGAAACGTGAAAGGGATCCTGGGTCGTAAACTCGGGATGACCCAAATGTGGGATGAGAACAACAAGATCATCCCTGTGACAGTGATTGAGGCTGGCCCCTGTGTGGTCACCCAGGTACGTACCGAAGATAATGATGGCTACTCCGCTATCCAACTCGGTTTTGGGGCGATCAAAGCTAAAGCTGTCACCAAACCCGCTCAAGGTCATTTTGATGCAGCTAAGGTCACGCCCCGACGTCATTTGATGGAGATTCGCACCGCCGATGCCGACCAATATAAAGTGGGCTCCGATGTCACAGCCGAGGTTTTCTCCGCTAATGACATTGTTGATGTGATCGGGGTCACTAAAGGTAAGGGAACCGCTGGCGTAATGAAACGCCACGGTTTTCGTGGTTTAGGGGCCGGTCACGGTGTTCACCGTAAGCATCGCTCCCCAGGGTCGATCGGTCAGTGTGCGACACCTTCACGCATTTTCAAGGGTACGAGAATGGCTGGTCACATGGGTGTTCAGCGCAAGACCATTCATAACCTGAATGTTGCCAAGGTGGATGCCCAGCGCGGTTTGATCCTCGTCAAGGGTGCTGTGCCAGGGCCCAAGGATGCTTTGGTTGTTGTCCGCAGCGCAGTCAAGAAGGGTGCGTGATCATGGCTGATTTGAAAGTCGCAGTACTCGGTGGGGAGAAGTCTTCCTCAGTGAAACTGCCCGAGCATGTTTTCGGGTGTGAGGTTAATGTTCCTCTCATCCACCAGGTTGTTGTTGCCCAGCAGGCAGCTGCTCGCCAGGGAACCCACGCCACGAAGACTCGCGGGATGGTTTCTGGTGGTGGCGCTAAGCCATGGAGACAAAAAGGTACGGGTCGTGCTCGCCATGGGTCTCGTCGCTCACCGCAGTGGACTGGTGGTGGTGTTGTTCACGGTCCACAACCCAGGTCTTATGCCCAAAGAACCCCCAAGAAGATGATTGCCGCTGCGCTGAATTCTGCATTGTCGGAGCGCGTGGCTGATGAGAAACTCTTTATTGTTGATTCCCTGGTGGAAGGCGATACTCCTTCGACGCGTGGGGCATTGGAAGCACTCAGTGTGGTTGGTGACTACAAATCAGCCCTGGTTGTTCTACACCGCGATGAGGATGTTGCCTGGTTGTCGCTGCGTAATGTTCCCACTGTTCATGCCCTGGCTGTTGACCAGATCAACACCTATGACATTGTGTCGAATCAGGTTGTGGTGTTCACCTCAGCGGCAATGGAAGAGTTCATTGCCACCCATGAGGATCAAGCACCTGCCGAAAGTCAGGTTGTGGTTGTTCCTGGGGTGAAGCAGAAGCTGTCCAAGATCAAGAAGGCCGAGAAAGCTGCTCGCCTTGCGCAGATCGCTGAGGCTGGCCCCTCTGTGAAGACCGATGAGTCGACCAAGTCGAAGAAAGCTGATAAGCCAGTTGACGACGTCGTGGTGGAAGCCCCCGTGGTTGAAACCCCAGTTGCTCAGGAGAAGGTTGCCGAAACTCCAGTGGTCGAGGCACCAGCTGAAACCGCTGTCGTTGAGGTACCAGTCGAAACTCCAGTGATCGAAGAACCAGTGGTTGAGGTTCCGGTAGCGGAAACCAAGGTCGAGGAACCAGTGGTTGAGGTTGCAGTCGAGGAACCAGTTGTAGAGGTTGCAGTCGAGGAACCGGTTGCTGAGGTTGTGATCCCTGAGATCGACGAAGCAACCCAGGAACAGATCACCGAGGCTGTCGCTGAGGCGGCTCAGATTCCTGAAGTCCCACCGGTGAAGGTTGAAACCCCCTCACCCGAGGTGAAGGTCGCCGAAGCAGTCGCCGAGGTCAAACCGGTCGAGAAACCAGTTGCCAAAACTGTGACAGCAAAGTCGAGTGCGAAGGAAACCGAAACCAAGGAAACCCCAGCGAAGACAACGAAGGCCCCAGCAGCCAAGACGACGACTCCGAAGGCAACCCCGGCTAAGACCACTGCAGCTAAGACCACTACGGCCAAGGCAGCGCCGAAGAGTGATGAGCCGAAGCCAGAGTACGAAGGTGGCTACCGTGGCGATAATCCTCCGGCTGGATATGACATCAAGGGCAATGAGGATTCCATGAAATACCACACCACGGAATCACGGTGGTACAAGATCACCGTTGCTGAGGTGTGGTTCAACTCCGAAGAGGCAGCGAAGAAGGCTGGCTTTATCAATGTGATGGAGGGTAAGAAGTGACCGAGCAGATTGACCTGAAGATCACCGATCCGCGTGACATCCTCTTGGCCCCTGTGGTGTCGGAGAAGTCCTATACGCGAATCGACGAGAATAAGTACACCTTCTTGGTGGCTCCCACAGCAAACAAGACCCAGATCAAGATCGCGGTCGAGAAGGTGTTCAATGTGGATGTCATCTCGGTGAATACGATCAACCGCAAAGGCAAGGTTCGTCGTACCCGCTATGGGTTTGGTCGCCGCCCTGACACGAAGAGAGCGATTGTGACTCTCGCTGATGGGCAGTCGATTGACCTATTTGGCTCCGGAACGGAAGTGAGATAATGGCCATCCGTAAATACAAGCCGACCACACCAGGACGCCGTGGGTCCTCGGTCGCTGACTTCCAAGAGGTGACGAGGAATCGTCCCGAGAAGTCGCTGACTGCCCCGAAGCCGAAGACTGGTGGTCGCAATAACCAGGGTCGTATCACTACTCGCCATATCGGCGGTGGCCACAAGCAGGCCTACCGCAAGATCGACTTCAAGAGGTACGACAAGGATGGGGTGGCTGCGAAGGTCGCCCATATTGAGTACGACCCGAATAGGACATCGCGTATCGCATTGCTGCACTATCTTGATGGTGAGAAGCGCTACATCATTGCTCCCAAGGATTTGAACCAGGGCGACTTTGTCGAGTCTGGTCCCAAGGCTGACATCAAGCCTGGCAACAACCTCCCGATGCGCAATATCCCGGTGGGTACGCTCATCCACTCGGTGGAGTTGAGGCCTGGTGGTGGCGCCAAGATGGGTCGCAGCGCTGGTGCCGCTATTCAGCTGGTTGCCCGTGAAGGCAAGTACGCCACCTTGCGTCTTCCCTCGGGTGAAATGCGCATGGTGGATATTCGCTGCCGCGCCACCGTCGGTGAAGTGGGTAACGCTGAGCAGTCGAATATCAACTGGGGTAAAGCTGGTCGCATGCGCTGGAAGGGTGTTCGCCCGACCGTCCGCGGTGTTGTGATGAACCCGGTTGATCACCCTCATGGTGGTGGTGAGGGTCGTACCTCGGGTGGACGTCATCCTGTCTCCCCCTGGGGTAAGGCGGAGGGTCGTACCCGAAGCAAGAAGAAGGCGTCGTCACGTCTGATTATCCGTCGCCGCAAGTCGGGCAAGAAGCGCTGAGAAGGGACTAGCATATGCCACGCAGTTTGAAGAAGGGTCCCTTTGTGGATGACCATCTCGCCAAGAAGGTGGAAGACCTCAACAACAAGGGCGCCAAGACCGTCATCAAGACCTGGTCACGTCGATCCATGATCGTTCCCGACATGCTCGGTCACACGATCGCAGTCCATGATGGACGCAAGCATGTTCCGGTGTTCATCACCGAAGCCATGATTGGTCACAAGCTGGGTGAGTTTGCACCCACGCGTACCTTCCGTGGTCACGTGAAGGACGACAAGAAAGCTCGCAAGCGCTGAGAAGGGTATGTGTCATGAGTAAGAATTATCAGCGTCCTAATCGTAGGGATGCACTTCTCGGAGATCGGGAGGGTGCCTACGCTATTGCCCGGCATGTCCGCATGGCTCCCCAGAAGGTACGCCGCGTGGTGGATGTGGTGCGTGGAATGAATGTTCCCGATGCCCTCAACACATTGAAGTTTGCCCCCCAGGCGGCTTCGGAGCCGGTTTATAAGGTGATCGCTTCGGCGGTGGCTAATGCGGAGAGTACGGAGTCCTTGCACGCCAATGACCTCTACGTGTCACAGATCTTTGTCGATGAGGGTGTGACCATGCGTCGTATCCGTGCTCGTGCGAAGGGATCGGCTTCGAGGATTCTCAAGCGCGCCAGCCATATCACTGCTGTGGTGGAACCCCAGGAGAATCGCGGGCCGATTCCCCCGGCCACTCAGGTGGTGACGATGCGGTGGGATGATCCTCGCCTCAGTGGGGATGAGAAAGCTGAAGCGAAGAAGGAAGCCGCCAAGCAAGCTGTCAAGGATGCGAAAGCTGTCAAGGATGCTGCCGCGAAGGAAGCTAAGGCTGCTCAGGCCACCAAGAAGGCCGACAAGGCTGATGAGGTTGAAGAGAAGGCCACCAAGAAAGCGCCAGCGAAGAAGGTTGCGGACAAGACGGATGAGGAGGCCTGAGCATGGGTCAAAAAATTTCCCCCATGGGGTTTAGGTTAGGTATCTCGACCGATCACGTGTCGCGTTGGTATTCCGATAAGCAGTACGCAGAGTACCTCGGCGAAGACATCAAGATCCGTGAGTTTTTGACCAAGCGTTTGGAGAGGGCTGGGATTTCGTCGATCGAGATCGAGCGGTTCTCCGAGAGAGTGACGATCTTCCTCCATGCTGCCCGCCCGGGTATCATCATCGGCCGTAATGGCGCCGAGGCTGAGAAGGTTCGCTCTGATTTGGAGAAACTGACCGGCAAGCAGGTTCAGCTCAATATTCTTGAGGTGAAGAACCCTGAGATTGATGCTCAACTGGTTGCCCAGGGTGTGGCCGAGCAGTTGGGAGCCCGTGTGGCTTTCCGTCGCGCCATGCGCAAAGCCCAGCAGTCCGCTATGCGAGGCGGGGCTTTGGGGATCAGAATCCAGTGCTCGGGGCGTCTGGGTGGAGCCGAAATGTCTCGCGCAGAGTTCTATCGTGAAGGTCGTGTTCCTTTGCACACCTTGCGAGCGGATATTGACTACGGTTTCTATGAGGCTCGTACCACCTTCGGTCGCATTGGCGTGAAGGTGTGGATTTATAAGGGTGACCTGACGGGGACCCGCACCGAGCGCCTCGCCCAGAAGGCTAACCGCCAGTCTGCTTTGACTCGTCAGCGTCCGGCTCGTCGTCCTGGTCGTGGTGAGCGCGATGACCGTGGCGGTCGTGGTGGTCGAAGTAGCAGTCGCAGTCAAGAATCGGCGCCTGTGGCAGCTGAGGCAGCCACGGCGACGGCTCCAGCAGAAAGCGCAGGTGCATAATGTTGATTCCTCGACGCGTGAAATACCGCAAACAACATCACCCCAAACGTACGGGGATGGCGAAGGGTGGAACCACCCTGGCTTTTGGTGACTATGGAATCCAGGCCTTGGAGCCCTCCTATCTCACCAACCGCCAGATTGAGGCCGCTCGTATCGCTATGACCCGTCACATCAAGCGTGGTGGAAAGGTGTGGATCAACGTCTTCCCTGACCGCCCGATGACTAAACACCCCGCCGAATCCCGTATGGGTTCTGGTAAGGGTACCCCCGAATGGTGGGTTGTCAACGTGAAACCTGGACGGGTTCTGTTTGAACTCTCCGGTGTCAGTGAGGATGTGGCTCGTGAAGCCATGCGCCTGGCCATTCACAAACTGCCTTTCAAGGCACGCTTTATTTCGAGGGAGGGTGACAACTGATGGCTACCACCACAGCAGCAGAACTACGCACCTTGAGTCGCACTGAACTCAACGCCCGCGTACTGGAACTCAAAGAGGAACTGTTTGGATTGCGCTTCGCCGCAGCCACAGGTCAGCTGGAATCCCACGGACGCCTGCGTGAGGCTCGCAAAGACATTGCACGGATTTATACCGTGCTCCAGGAACGCAATCTTGGTATTGTGCCCGACCCTGATGAGGAGAACTGATGAGTGAGAATAGGGCTGGACGAAAGGTCCGCGAAGGGGTCGTGGTGTCCGACAAGATGGATAAAACCATCGTTGTCGTCATCGAAGACCGCGTCAAGCATGCGTTGTATAAGAAGGTCATGACCAGAAGCCAGAGGCTGAAGGTTCACGACGAGAACAATAGCGCTGGTCAAGGCGACCGCGTACGGGTGATGGAAACCCGTCCGCTGTCAGCGACCAAGCGTTGGAGACTCGTCGAGATCATTGAGAAGGCCCGCTAGGAACCCGGCAAGGAGAGAACATGATCCAACAGGAAACACGGCTGAAGGTTGCCGACAACACTGGTGCGAAGGAGATCCTCTGCATCCGTGTTCTCGGTGGCTCCAAGCGCCGTTATGCCTATGTCGGTGACACGATTGTTGCCACTGTGAAAGACGCTATCCCTGGTGGTGGGATCAAGAAGGGCGAGGTTGTCCAAGCGGTTGTGGTTCGCACAGCCAAGGAACACCGTCGCACTGACGGCTCGTACATCAGATTTGATGAAAACGCTGCTGTGATCCTCAACCAGAATGGCGAACCAAGAGGGACCCGAATCTTCGGTCCTGTTGCCCGTGAACTACGCGAGAAGAAATTCATGAAGATTGTTTCACTCGCACCCGAGGTGATCTGAGGATGGCTATGCATGTGAAGAAGGGTGATCACGTCCGCGTGATCGCTGGAAAAGATAAGGGTGCCACCGGCGATATTATTGCGGTGAATCCTGAGAAGCAGACGGTGACTGTGGCTGGAGTCAATGTGGTCAAGAGACACCGCAAAGACACCCAGGGTGGAACGAACCGCCAGATCATCAAGGGTGGAATCTTGAGTTCCGAGGCGCCCATCCATGTGTCGAATGTGGCTCTGGTTGTTCGCCAGGGTACGAAAGAGGTTGCCACCCGTGTGGGGTACGAGCCGGTTGAGGAGACTCGCAAGCGTCCCGATGGTTCCCAATACACGGTGATCCGCCACAAGCGGGTCTCACGCAAGACTGGGAAGGAGATCTGATGGCTAAGACAGAGAAAAACGACACCCAAGAGCTTCCCCGCTTGAAGAAGCAGTACCGCGAAGACATCGCGCCAGCCCTGCTCAAGGAATTCGACTATGACAATGTCATGAGGGTTCCTGGTTTGGTCAAGATCGTGGTGAACATGGGTGTGGGTGAAGCCGCCAAGGATTCGAAGGTGATTGATGCCGCTGTTCGTGATCTGACCCAGATCACTGGCCAGAAGCCCACGGTGACGAAGGCTCGCAAATCGATTGCGCAGTTCAAGTTGCGTGAAGGAATGCCTATTGGATGCCATGTCACTTTGCGTGGCAACCGCATGTGGGAGTTTGCTGATCGCCTGCTGAGCTTGGCTCTGCCGCGTATCCGTGACTTCCGTGGACTATCACCTTTGCAGTTTGATGGTCAAGGCAACTACACCTTTGGTTTGACCGAACAGGTGATGTTCCATGAAATCGATCAGGACAAGATTGACAAGATCCGTGGCATGGACATCACGTTTGTGACGTCTGCGACCACTGATGAGGAGGGTCGCGCCCTGCTCACCCATCTGGGATTCCCCTTCCAGAGCCAAGATGTTGCCCTGGCTAATAGGGCAGCGACGAAGAAGAAGAGGGGCCCACGTCCCATCGGGAAGAAGAAGAGGTAAGACATGGCAACCACCGCTATTAAGGTTAAACAGTCCCGCAAGCCCAAGTTTGCAGTCAGGGCGTACACCCGCTGTCAGAAGTGTGGGCGTCCGAAGTCGGTGTACCGCAAGTTCGGGCTCTGCCGAATCTGCCTGCGTACCATGGCCCACCGCGGCGAACTGCCTGGTGTGACGAAATCCTCCTGGTGACGCACATGAACTCTCCCACGAACCCAACAACACAGCAGGTCCGCCCAGGAAACCCCTGTGAGAAAGAGGCCCAACGCCCATGACTATGACAGATCCCATCGCAGATATGCTGACGCGTCTGCGAAACGCTAATATGGCGCATCATGAGAATGCCACGATGCCCCACTCCAAGATCAAGGTGGGTATCGCCGAGATCCTCAAACAGGAGGGGTACATCGCTGGATTCGAGGTGAACGAACCCGAGGAGGGCTCGATAGCCAAGACACTGACCGTGACCTTGAAGTACGGCGAGAAGCGCGAACGTTCCATTCAGGGGCTCAAGCGCATCTCCAAGCCAGGGTTGCGTGTCTATGCGAAATCAAACTCCCTGCCCAAGGTGCTGGGTGGTTTTGGTGTCGCCATCATTTCCACTAGCCAGGGTTTGCTCACCGATAAGGAAGCGAACCAGAAGTCCGTCGGCGGGGAAGTCCTCGCCTATGTCTGGTGAGGAGTGAGTCATGTCGCGTATTGGAAAAATGCCCATCACGATCCCTGCCGGGGTTGAGGTGAAGATTGACGGCGCTGAGGTGAGTGTCAAGGGTCCCAAGGGGACACTGAGCCACACTGTTGCCTCACCGATTAGTGTTGAGATGAACGACGGCACTCTTGATGTGACCCGCCCTGATGATGAGAGAATCTCTCGTTCCTTGCACGGTTTGACCCGTACCCTCATCAACAACATGGTGGTCGGTGTCACGCAGGGGTACGAAAAGAAGCTCGAAATTGTTGGTGTCGGTTATCGCGTTGTGCAAAAGAGCCCCACCGAGTTGGAGTTTGCTTTAGGTTTCTCTCACCCTGTGGTGGTGAAGGCCCCCGAAGGCATCACTTTCGCTGTGGAGAACCCGACACGTTTCACTGTGTCCGGGATTTCGAAGCAGGCGGTTGGCGAGGTCGCTGCTAATATCCGCAAAATTCGTAAACCTGAGCCGTACAAGGGCAAGGGTGTGAGGTACTTCGGTGAGCAGGTACGTCGCAAGGCTGGAAAGGCTGGCAAGTAATGGCTATTTCACTTCGACCCAAGAAGTCGATGAACCCCAAGGCGGCGGCTCTGGCCAAAAGGCAGAATCGTGGCCGGAAAAACATCACAGGCACACCGGCGAAACCTCGTTTGGTGGTGTCGCGTTCTGCTCGCCACATGGTGGCCCAGGTGATCGACGACACCCGTGGTCATACTCTTGCTTCAGCCTCCACCATGGAAAAAGATTTGAGAGCCTCGAAGGGTGACAAAACAGAGAAGGCCAAGAAGGTTGGTGAGCTCATCGCCAAGAGGGCCAAGGATGCCGGTGTGGACCAGGTGGTCTTCGACCGGGCTGGACGACAATATCATGGGCGCGTTGCTGCACTAGCGCAGGGCGCACGTGACGCTGGACTCGGTCTGTAGACGGAAGGAAGAAATATGGCAGTCAATAACCGCCGCGAAGGCGAAACCGGTGATAATCGCCGTCGAGACGACCGTCGCAACCGTGAAGCTGAAGAGGCTTCCAAATCGAATTATTTAGAACGCGTGGTCGCTATCAACCGTGTCGCTAAGGTGGTGAAAGGTGGACGTCGTTTCTCCTTCACAGCTTTGGTGGTTGTCGGTGATGGTGATGGCATGGTTGGTGTGGGATATGGCAAAGCCAAAGAGGTTCCTGCTGCTATTGCTAAAGGTGTTGAGGAAGCCAAGAAGAGTTTCTTCAAGGTGCCGCGCATCCAGAAGACCATTCCACATCCGGTGCAAGGCGAGGAAGCAGCAGGTGTGGTTATGCTACGCCCAGCATCCCCCGGTACTGGTGTCATCGCTGGTGGTGCTGCTCGCGCCGTACTGGAATGTGCAGGAGTCCACGATGTGTTGGCGAAGTCTCTCGGCTCCGCTAACGCCATCAACGTGGTTCACGCCACAGTCAAGGCCTTGAAGACTCTTGAAGAACCCGAGCAGGTTGCCAAGCGTCGCGACAAGACTGTTGAGGAAGTGACCCCGGCGGCCCTGCTGGCAGCAAAGCTGAAAGGAGAGGCCAAGTGAGTAAGAAAGATCAACCCACAACAGTGGTCATCACCCGGATCAAGTCGTCGATTGGTGCCAAGCGTAATCATCGCGAAACATTGAGGTCACTGGGTTTGAAGAAGATCGGTGACCAGGTCACTCGTGAGATGGATCCGATCACCGCAGGCATGGTGCGTACCGTGTCCCATATGGTCATTGTGGAAGCTGTTGAAACCACACCGGCCGCGAAAACCGCTGAGACTAAGACCGAAAAGGAAGCTTAATCATGGCTCTACAGATTCATCATTTGCGCCCTGCTGAGGGGGCACACAAGAAGAAGACCCGCGTGGGTCGCGGTGAAGCCTCCAAGGGTAAGACCGCTGGGCGTGGAACCAAGGGTACGGGCGCACGCAAGAATGTGCCAGCGTACTTTGAAGGTGGCCAGATGCCTTTGCATCGCCGCGTACCGAAACTTCGTGGATTCGCTAGCCCCTTTAAGGTGGACTATCAGGTGGTCAATCTTTCGCGTTTGGCTGAGGTGTTTCCTTCTGGGGGTGCCGTGGGCGTGGAGGACCTGGTGAAAGCGGGGTTGGTCCGCAACAAGTCGAGGGTGAAGATCCTCGGTGATGGTGATGTGTCGATCAAACTCGATGTCACCGCCCATGGGTTCTCGAAGTCAGCGAAAGAAAAGATTGAAAAGGCTGGTGGGACTGTCACGAAACTGTAGAGTCACTACGGTTTCCTGATACCCTAAGTACGGCGAGGAGAGAAATATGCTGAGTGCGCTAAGGAATGTTTTCAGGTCGGGGGATCTTAACAAAAAGATTCTCTTTACACTCTTCATCATTGTTGTCTTCAGGTTTGGCTCAACCCTGCCAGTTCCCAACGTCAATATGGTCAACCTCAATGAGTGTCGCCAGATTGCTGAGGGCGGGGACCAGGCGGGTTTGTTCTCGATGATCAACCTCTTCTCTGGTGGTGCAATGTTGCAGATGTCGGTGTTTGCCTTGGGCATCATGCCGTACATCACCGCGAGCATCATCCTTCAGCTGATGACTGTGGTGGTTCCGCGGTTGGAAACCCTCAAAAAGGAGGGCGCCTCGGGAACAGCGAAGATCACCCAGTACACCCGTTATCTGACGGTGGTTCTTGCTGTGCTCAACGCCACCACGTACGTGTCGATGGCTGTCAATGGTCAAATCTTCCAGGGCTGCGACAAGCCAATCGTCTACTCGACTTCCTTGTTCTCGATCGCGGTCATGATTTTGACGATGACCGCTGGTACGGGTTTGGTCATGTGGCTAGGCGAACTCATCACCGATCATGGTGTGGGTCGCGGTATGTCGATCCTCATCTTCACCCAGATCGCTGCACGCTTCCCGACCTCCTTGTGGGCCATCAAGCTTGCTAACTCTTCTGGAGCCGACAAGGGATGGTTCATGTTCCTGCTGGTGTTGGCCATCGGTTTGCTCGTGATGGTGGGCATCATCTTCATGGAGCAAGGCCAACGCCGCATCCCCGTCCAGTACGCCAAACGTATGGTGGGTCGAAAGATGTATGGCGGAACAAAGACCTATATCCCACTGAAGGTTAACCAGTCGGGTGTTATCCCGGTGATTTTCGCCTCTTCGATTCTTTATCTACCGTCGATGTTTGCCCAGATGTGGCCCACCTCGCCGGTGTCCCAATGGATTGCTCAGTATCTGGTGAAGGGCGATCACTGGGCCTATAACACGTTGTTCTTCTTCCTGGTGGTGGGTTTCTGTTACTTCTATGTGTCGATCACCTTCAACCCTGAAGAGATCTCCGACAATATGAAGAAGTACGGCGGGTTCATCCCCGGTATCCGTGCGGGCGCTCCCACAGCTCGATATTTAAAGTATGTGTTGAGTCGCCTGACTTTCCCTGGTTCACTATATCTGGGCCTGGTGGCTCTGATTCCCACCTTGGCTTTCGTCCTGGTGGGCGCCTCCCAGCAGTTCCCCTTCGGTGGAACCTCGATCCTCATCGTTGTCGGTGTTGGTTTGGACACCGTCAAGCAGATCCAGTCCCAGCTCGAACAGCGCTCCTACGAAGGCTTCCTCAAGTAAGGTGACAGGCGCCAAGTCACACCCGCGGATGCACACTGTTGGGATCGGTTGACGTTGCGTGACTACCCATCGAGGGGCCGGGGTTGCGGGTGATCTCGACCCTGGCTCTAGGGTTGGGTGAATCTTTGGTGGAATCGGGATCTCACACTATTGTCGTGAGACATGACATGTGGAGAGTTGACAGGTAGACCCCTGCGACAAAGAATGGTCCTTCTGTGGAGTCTTGTTGCTTTAGTGGCGAGTAGCCTGATCCTTGGTGGGACGACCCCGCTAGCAGTGGGGGAGCCCCAAGACTCGGTGACTATCACTGCCACGGCACCCGACAACACTGTGTCGATGTGGGTTGATGTTGTGGGCCAGGGGCTCACCGATGACACCATGGACATTGTGGTCAAAGGCTCCCAGCGTACCTACGCTGTTCCGATGTTCACCTCAGACACAGGACTCACCACCCAGGTGGTCTGCGATCCGGGGGCCCTAACACTCACCGCAACATCGACCAAGAATCTGGACACAACAATCGTTCTCACCTTCCTTGACGAGGAGGGCGCCGTACTAGCCAAGAAGGACGCGGCAGCGCAGATCAACGCAACAACTCCACCGCCGTCGGCCACTGCGCCAACCACCACACCACCGCCAGCCCCAGAACCAGTGAAGGAACCCGAGCTGAGCCCAGCGGTCAGTTTCACTCCCACCATCACCGGTACCGCGACGGTCACACAGAAGTTGACCGCCCAAGCAAACGCACCCTCAGGATGGACGGTGTCGGCCTACCAGTGGTACCGCGGTTCATCGGCGATCACAGGGGCGACAGCCTCCACTTACACCGCAACCGCCAGCGATATTGGCTCCTCCTTGACTGTACGGGTGATAGCCACCAGAGCAGGGTTCAAAGATTCCGTGGGCACGTCTGCTGCCACCGCGAAAGTGGTGTGGAACTATCTGATAACCGTCAACCAAACCAAGTTGCTGTCCAAGCATTACACGGTGGGCAGAACAGCCAAGATCGACAAGATCATCATCCACCACAACGCGGGAAACCTCACCATCAACCAGGTGTACAACGTGTGGCAGACCCGCGAAGCATCCGCCCATTATCAGGTTCAATCCGATGGTCAAGTTGGCCGGCTTGTTGCTGATGGCAACACGGCTTGGCATGCTGGTAATTGGCAAGCCAATGTGACCTCGATTGGCATCGAGCACGCCAACAATACTTCCAAGGCTCCATGGACCGTCGGTGATGCAGCCCTGGAAAGCGGAGCCAAATTGGTGGCCGAGTTGTCCATCTACTATGGGTTGGGACGCCCAGTGTGGAATAAGACCGTCTATCCCCATTCAGCTTTCTCGTCCACAGCTTGCCCGGGTGAACTCAAAGGGAGCCAGCAGGCCAAATACATGCAACGCGCACAATATTGGTACGACCAACTGTCCCAAGGAAAGTAGGTTGGCGCTGGCTTACCGCGAGGTACGCCCGAGCTTCTTGACTTTCGTGGTGGCTCTCCTGATCAGGGAGGGTTTCTTCTCAGCCGGTGTTTCTTGCCCGAGCGCTTGTCCTGGATCGGAGGGTATCGCATCATCCCCATGGTCACTCAACCACTGAGCGTCCTCAGCCTGTTTGAGTGCATCCTTGCGAGCATAGTCATCTAAGGTGTACATCCCGTAGGCCCGCGCTGTGGAGTTATACATCTCAGCTATCACCGAGCGCATACGATCAGCGAACCCCTGGGCATCCTCACCAGGGTGGGCAGTCAAAGGATGACCTATCACCACGTGGATGGAGGGATGATTGGTGGGCGGTACGGAACGATCATAGGGCCAGGCGGCGTACGCCCCCACTAGTGCCATGGGAAGACAGGGCACCCCCTTGGAGATTGATAGAGCAGCCACACCGGGTTTGAACGGCCCCAAAGCTCCCGTACGTGAGCGCGTACCTTCAGGGAAAATGAGCAAAGGAATACCCTCTTCGAGCAGACGACCGGTCAGACCCTTGTAGTTGCCTGATCCTCTCATGGGGGTGGCGTTGCGGCGCTCCACAGGATAGGCGTTGAAAAATAGTGAGGTGGTGAGGCCTTTGAGTTTCTTGTCGAAGAAGTAATCAGCGGCAGCACCGGTGGCGATGTGTTTAGACAATCGGCGCGGAAGAGACCCAAGAATGAGCGAAGCATCCAGGTGGGAGGAGTGGTTGGCGATCACAATGAAAGGCGCGTCAACATTGTCGAGCAACTCTTGACCATGAATCTCCACCTTGCAGGAGGTCCACACAAAGGATTTGAGAACAACATCTTGAGCCACGAAGCGTACTGAGGAACGCACCGGGGAACGATAGGTGGCAGGGTTGCTTGCCTTGGGAGCTTTAGCCACTATTGCCTCGATTTGCTCAGTTTGCGTGACATCCAGCGAATGGTGCGTCGGGGAAGGATGTGTCCGAGTCCCACCGCGAAACGCCATTTAGCTGTTGGCACGGACAACACTTTACCGGCTTTGAAGTGTTTGAGCGCTTGGGTGGCCAGCACATCGGAGTCAATCCAGACGATGTCGGGCAGGTTGTGGGCTTTGACTCCGCCGCGTGAATGAAATTCTGTTTTCACCCAGCCGGGCAGGACAGCCATGACTTTCACTCCAGTCCCGCGCAATTCGTTGGCTAGACCTTCGGTGTAAACCGTGACCCAGGCTTTCATCGCTGAATAGTTACCGGTAGTGATCACTGTTGATGAGCTCGACACGTTGATGATCCCACCATGCCCACGGGTTTTCATGGCTCTACCTGCTGCCCCTGACAGGACCAGTACGGCCCGGCACATCACCTCGAAAGCACGATCGTGGGCGGACACGTCTTCGACCAGTAACGAGTCGTGGACTGCGAACCCGGCGTTGTTGACCAATAGATCGATAGGGGAGTCCACTGATTCGATGCGCTGGGCAAGCCTAGCGACGTTATCGCGCTCGGCAAGATCGGTTTGGATGACCTCGACATCAACTGCGAACTCTTCTCTGAACTGTTCGGCGACTTTCTTCAGTCCCTCCAGGTCACGGGAAGCCAGAACCAGGTCGTACCCCTCCTGGGCGAGGGCTCGGGCGAACGAGTGACCGATCCCAACCGTACCGCCGGTGATGAGTGCTCGTGCCATCAGCGGATCACCTGATAGGTTTCGCGGGCCATCGCTAACTCCTCGTTGGTGGGAACCACGAGAACATCGATCGAAGAATCGTCGGTGGAAATCACGGTGGCATCCTTGTTGCGGGGAGTGTTCTTAGCTGGGTCAAGCTTCACCCCGAACCCTGCTAGGCGGTCGATGATCCGTGAACGAGTGACATTGTCGTTTTCCCCCACACCAGCAGTGAACACAATCATGTCAACGTGTCCCAGAACAGCCATATAGGAACCGATGTAGCTGATCAGGCGGTGAATATAGACATCCATGGCTTGTTGGGCATTGGCATCCCCAGCTTCGATTTTTGCCCACAGGTCACGGAAATCGGAGGCACCATCAGCGAGCCCCGCCATACCGGATTGCTTGTTGAGCAGGTTGTCGACCTGCTGGGCATCCATACCGGCTGCGCGTTGAAGGTACGAAAAGATGCCAGGGTCAATGTCACCGGAACGGGTTCCCATCACTAAACCGGCCAGGGGGGTGAGCCCCATCGAGGTCTCGACTGCAACCCCACCGCGTACCGCCGAAATGGAGGCACCGTTACCCATGTGGCAGATGATCTGGTTGACCTTCGTAACATCTTTGCCCAAGAATTCTGCGGATGCTTTTGACACATAACTGTGTGAGGTGCCGTGAAAGCCGTACTTGCGGATGTGGTACTTTTCGGCGATCTCTCGATCAATAGCGTAGGTGTAGGCCTCGGGGGGAAGAGTGGAGAAGAAAGCTGTGTCAAAGATGGCGACATGAGGGACATTCGCCAGTGTTTGTTGGGCGGCCTTGATCCCAGCGATGCCGGGGGGGTTATGCAACGGGGCCAAACCGGAGAGCTCAGTCAAACCATCGATGACCTCTTGGGTGATGAGTGTGGTTTCGCGGAATCTTTCCCCACCATGGACGGCTCGGTGACCCACAGCCACCACATCCTCCAGGTTGGGACCCCAGGTGTGGAAGGCGCGGGTAACGAGTTCCAGGGCTGCCGTATGGTCGGGGATAGTCTCCTCGATGGTGTGCTTTGTACCCTGGGTGGTGTGGGTGATATTGCCATCTGTCAACCCGATTTTCTCCACCATTCCCGAGGCCAGAACCTCCTCGGAATCGATGTCAATCATCTGGTATTTCACACTCGATGAACCACAGTTTAGGACGAGGATAGGGGTGGGCACGGCGTACTCCTTCAGGGCATGAGACCATTGTCTTCTTAGCGCTTAGATTCTACCGGTGACATGGTCTGTTAGTCACTCTGGGGTGGACAGTGCTCGACCTACCTCGTCATTCTTCGGAGTACCCCTTCCCCGTCTTTCTGTGAACCCTTCCCCGTCTTTCCGCGAACCCTTCCCCGTCTTTCCACGCACTGCGAGTCGCGCTGGCGCGCTCCGCAGCACAGGCTCCGTCGCGGAATCCAGACTCCACAGTTGCTCCCCGGTCATTCCGCGCGTAGTCGCGGAATCCAGACTCCACAGTTGCTCCCCGGTCATTCCGCGCGTAGTCGCGGAATCCAGACTCCACAGTCAAACAACTGTGGTTTCTGGACCCTGCGACTTCGCGCAGGGAGACGGGGTTGGGTGTGTGACAAGGGGACAGGCACCTTGTCACACACACACCCGCGGATGCACACTGTGGGGATCGGTTGACGTTGCGTGGCTACCCATCGAGGGGTCGGGGTCACTGTCATACTCCACCCCGTCTTTCCGCGCGTAGTCGCGGAATCCAGGCTCCACAGTTGCTCCCCGGTCATTCCGCGCGTAGTCGCGGAATCCAGGCTCCACAGTTGCTCCCCGGTCATTCCGCGCGTAGTCGCGGAATCCAGACTCCACAGTCAAACAACTGTGGTTTCTGGACCCTGCGACTTCGCGCAGGGTGACGGGGGGTGGGTGTGCGCAGGGTGACGGGGGTGGGTGTGCGCAGGGTGACAGCGGTGGGTGTATGCAGGGTAACGGGAGGGTGCGCGATACTCACTGACCTTGAGATTGGATGGCGGTGATGATGATCGTATTGACGATGTCATCGACGAGCGCCCCACGTGACAGGTCGTTGACTGGGCGGTTGAGTCCCTGGAGGATGGGGCCGATGGCGAGTGCTTGGGCCGTACGCTGGACTGCTTTGTAGGTGATGTTACCCGAATTGAGGTCGGGGAAAATAAAGACCGTGGCATGACCAGCAACCGTGGAGCCAGGGAGTTTGGTCTTGGCCACCTGCTCGTCGATGGCTGCATCGAATTGGATGGGTCCTTCCACAGCGAGGTGCGCCTTACGCTGGCGTACGGCAGTGGTGGCTTCGACGATCTTATCAACGTCAGGTCCTGCACCAGAGGTACCAGTGGAATAACTCAACATCGCGACTCGTGGCTCGATTCCGAAAGCGGTGGCAGTATCGGCGGAGGCCACAGCGATGTCGACCAGATTGTCCACACTCGGATTGGGGGTGACCGCGCAGTCAGCAAACACGAGAACCCTGTCGGCTAGGCACATGAGGAAAGCCCCGGAGACGGTGGCCACCCCTGGTTTGGTTTTAATGAACTGGAGGGCTGGACGAATCGTGTCCGCGGTGGTGTTCACTGCACCCGACACCATCCCATCAGCGAGGCCCTCATGGATCATCATCGTGGCAAAGAAGGAGAGGTTGTTCATGGTGGTACGGGCCTCATCGAGTGTCAGGTTCTTTTCCTTTCGCAACAAAGCGTACTGGTGGGCAAAAGACTCTATGAGTGCGGGGTCTTGGGGGTCTTGAATCTGAGCTTTAGTCAGGTCAAGGCCGAGTTGTTGTGCCTGTGTTTCAATGGTGTCCCGGTCCCCAAGAATGATGAGATTGGCCACATCCTCGCTCAGGATGGTGTGTGCCGCGGTCAGGATTCGATCGTCGGTACCTTCTGGCAAAACGATGGTCCGTTTATCGGCTCGTGCCACGCGTTTGAGCCCGTCAAGAAACTCATCAGAAAAACTAGCGGAGGTTTCGTCGCAACATGTCATAGCAGAAATCTACCAGTGTGACAGTTGGGGACGGTACTGTGTGACAGTTGGGGACGGTACTGTTTTGTCACACGCCATGGGATGCAACCTGGCAGCAGGACTGTGACAGAACAGTACCGTCCTCTCCGTCCGTCCCCCCAATACCGTCCGCACCGTCCGTCCCCCCAATACCGTCCGCACCGTCCCGTAACTGTCATAACCAACCCCCGTCTCCCTGCGCGAAGTCGCAGGGTCCAGAACTCGCAGTTTCGCAACTGTGGAGTCTGGATTCCGCGACTTCGCGCGGAATGACCGGGGAGCAACTGTGGAGTCTGGATTCCGCGACTACGCGCGGAATGACCGGGGAGCAACTGTGGAGTCCGGATTCCGCGACTTCGCGCGGAATGACGGATCGGGTGGGGACGGTAGACTAGCGCGCATGTCAAAGATTCTTGCGGCTGTTGCTTGGC
This sequence comes from Propionibacteriaceae bacterium, assembly GCA_009782915.1. GTDB lineage: Bacteria > Actinomycetota > Actinomycetes > Propionibacteriales > Propionibacteriaceae > WQYJ01. The sequence goes on from WRIC01000001.1 coordinate 82,993, forward strand.
CTTATGCGAATGGGCCACGCCATATCGGTCATGTGTCAGGTTTCGGGGTTCCCTCGGATGTTTTCTGTCGGTACCAACGAATGGCTGGCAACGATGTTTTGATGGTCTCGGGTTCTGATGAGCATGGTACGGCGATCCAGGTGCAGGCTGATCGGGAGGGATTGACCCCTCAACAAACAGCCGACAAGTATCACGGGATTATTTGTGAGGAGCTTCAGCAGCTCGGGCTCACCTATGATCTGTTCACCCGGACAACCACCAACAACCACACCGAGGTTGTCCAGGAATTATTCCGAGCCTTGCATGCCAATGGGTACGTGGTGCCCAAGAAAGGGATGGGAGCGATTTCACCCAGTACGGGTCGTACCCTTCCTGATCGGTATATCGAAGGAACCTGCCCGTACTGCAAGTCAAGTGATGCTCGCGGTGACCAATGCAACTCTTGTGGAAAACAGCTTGACCCTATTGATCTCATTGACCCGCGGTCCTCGGTGGATGGGGAGGAGCCAAAGTTTATCGAAACCGAGCATTTCTATCTTGACCTGCCTGCCTTGGCTGGTTCACTAGGAGACTGGTTGGCCACACGCCAAGACTGGCGACCCAATGTGATGAATTTCTCCCAACAGCTATTGGGTGAACTGAAACCACGCGGGATCACCCGGGACCTGGATTGGGGGATTCGGATTCCACTCGACGGTTGGCGGGACAATCCCATGAAGTCGATCTATGTCTGGTTTGATGCTGTGATCGGTTATCTCTCTGCTGCGATCGAGTGGGCGCGACGCAGTGGCGACCCGGAGGTATGGCGTCAGTGGTGGCAAAACCCGGAAGCACTGTCGTACTATTTCCTCGGAAAAGACAACATCACTTTCCACTCAGTGATCTGGCCCGGGATTCTCTTGGGCGCCAATGGACAAGGGGATCGTCAAGGGAAACCCAGCGCGTATGGTGAACTCAATCTGCCCACTGAAGTGGTGTCCTCAGAGTTCCTGATGATGCAAGGAGGGAAACTCTCCACTTCGTACAATCGCGTGATCTATGTCCGTGACTTCCTGGCCGAGTACGGTCCCGATGCTCTGCGCTATTACATCGCTGTGGCCGGGCCAGAAAACACCGACACAGTGTTCACCTGGGAGGAGTTCGTACGCCGTATCAACACCGAACTGGCTAATGAGTGGGGAAACCTAGTGAATCGGTCTATTTCGATGGCCCACAAAAACAATGGTTGTATTCCCACACCTGGTCCCCTCGAACAGGTCGATATTGACCTGCTGGAGACAGCTAAACAGGGATTCACGATCGTGGGGGATCACTTGAAGAAAGCCAAGTTCAAACTCGCCATCACCGAAGCGATGAGGGTGGTGTCTGCTGCCAACCGCTACCTGTCGGAAACTGAGCCCTGGAAACTCAAGGACAACCCCGCCCGGCGTGACACTGTGTTGCACACCACCCTCCAGGTAGTCAGTGATGCCAATACTCTGCTGACTCCTTTCCTTCCCCATGCCAGCCAGAAGGTCTTCGAAGCATTGGGCGGTACGGGGGTCTGGGCCGCTCAACCCGTGATTCAGCAGGTCAGCGAAGAAGGTGGGAACCCCTATCCGATCCTCACTGGTGATTATGCCAGCGAGTTGGCCACATGGGAGTCGCAGCCGATCGAAGTCGGTCGTCGGTTAGCGAAACCCGAACCACTGTTCGCCAAGCTGGACGAGGAGTTAGGCAAAACCGGGCCCTCATGGGCTCCCATCGAATCCCAGTGATAACAATACCTTCTGCTTTGTCAACGCTTTCCGTCACCCTGCGCGAAGACGTCGCAGGGTCCAGAACTCACATTTCAACTACTGTGTAGTCTGGATTCTGCGACTTCGCGCAGAAAGACGGGGTTGGGTTCGCACAGGAAGACGGGGTTGGGTTTGCGCAGGAAGACGGGGTGGGTGCACTGCGTGGACGGGTTGGATGTGCTTCGCAGGAGGGGAGGGTGTTAAGCATGCCCGCTTGGTCAGAGGAAGTCACTGAGATAGGGGGCTAGCAGGGCGTACCCGACAAAGGCGAAGATGTCGATGAGGGTGTGGGTGATGACTAGAGGGAGAACCCTCTTGGTTTTCAGGTAGATCAAGCCGAAAGCCAGTCCCATGACCAGGTTGCCGAGGAAACCGCCAAAACCCTGATAGAGGTGGTAGCTTCCGCGGATCACCGCTGATGTGATGAGGACGGCAACCGGCGCCCAGTTGAGGGTTCGTAAACGGGTGAAGAGGTAACCTACCATGATGACCTCCTCGCTGACTCCGGCGACAATAGCGGCGCAGATGAGGACCGGAATCGTCCACCAGTGGGCGCTGAGATTAGCGGGGGTGACCTCGGTGTTGATCCCCAGGTAGCGGGCCAGAAAATAGAAACCCAGCCCTGGAATGCCAATCCCTGCACAGATTGCCACCCCGAGACCAAGGTCCTTCCATGGTTGGGCCAGATTGAAACCAATCAGTGAGCGGGCTTGCCCGTACGCCAGATACAGCAGATACAACACCAGTAGCACCTCAGCGGTGGGCAGGATGAAGTAAAACAGCTGGTAGGACAGGTCCAACCAGGGCCGATCGGGAACAATTGATGGATTCATCCGTGTGGTTTGCTCAGCGAGGGGTACGTCCCTGGTTAGTCGCTCGATGATCGCCAGAATCGAGGAAACCCCCGACCGCCCGAAACTAATAGCGAGCACAATGATGATTTCCAGAGCAACCAACCTAGCGATCTGGATGTGACGGTGGGGACGGGCTCCGCTGTCCCACTGTGACAAAACAGTACCGTCCCCATTTGTCTCATCTGTCTCAGGTGTGATCTCGGGGCCAGTCTCCAGTGCGACAGCGGGGCATGTCCCCGCCATGGGAGGTTGACTCACCGGGAGATCATTCCGCGAAGGAAGAAGAAGAAGTTGGCGGGTCGTTCGGCTATGCGGCGGATGAAATAGGAATACCAGTTGTCACCGAAGGGGATATAGACCCTGACAGTGTGTCCCAAATCCACAAGTCGTTCCTGCTCGAAGGTGCGTACCCCATAGAGCATCTGGAATTCGAAGTCATCGAGTCCGCGATTATTGTGGGCGGCCAGCTCTTGGGCAATATCGATCATGACGGGGTCGTGGGTGGCCAACAAGGGCATCCCTTCACCTTCCATGAGTACTTTCATGCATCGGATGAAACTCAAATCCACATCATGTTTATCGGTGTACGAGGCTTGGGTGGGCGGGCGATAGGCCCCCTTGCTCAAGCGGATTCGTGATCCTGGCCCGCTCAAAGACCGGCAATCCTCTTCGGTTCGTCTCAGGTTGGCTTGGACAAGGCATCCAAGATGTGGATGTTTTTTGCGGAGTTCTTTCACAATGCGAATAGCTTTCGCCACCGTGGGTAGACCCTCCATATCGATGGTCAGTGTGGTCCCTACCTCGCCAGCTTTCTGGGCGATGCGTTCAGCATTCTTGGCCGCCAGTTTTTCACCGTCACGCAAACCCAACCCGAGTGCACTGAGTTTTACCGACACTTCGACATCTTTTTCCCATCCTCGTTTTTTGATCTGATCGAGGAAATCGAGGTATTGAACGACCACTGCATCAGCATGTTCTACCGAGTGAATCTCGTACCCAAGATAGTCGACGGTTGCCTTCATCCCCTTGTCAAGCAGGGTTTCGACCGTGGAAGCCGCGTCAACCCAGGAGCTACCAGCAACAAAGTGTCTCACCACTCGACTGGTCAGAGGGTTAGCCATGAGAAGCCTTCTCACGGTCTCGCTCCTAGCTAGGGCGAGGAAGAATGCGCGATACATATCAGTGTCCTTCCCCAGGAGAACCCGGCGGTGGGTTCCCTTGGTTGAATGTGTCTGTGTGTGATTCTAGTTCATTGGTGACCAGTTCGGTTGACTGTGCTCACCGATCCATACCACACCTGAACCAGGCAAAGAATTCAGTCTCGCTACTGGCTCGATTTCGTGACTGGACCTGAGACAGGCAGAATAGGGGTATGCATCTCGATCATGTCATCTTTGCCGCGGGCCCCCTTGGATTGAAGGGCGAGGCTGAGAGGCTGGAATCCCTGCTTGGCGCGAAGTCCTTTGATGGGGGACTCCATCCTGGTTTTGGTACGCAAATGCGTTTGATCCCTCTCGCCGATGGTCGCCACATCGAAATCGTTGAGGTTCTCGATCATCCAGCAGCAGAAAAGGCCCCCTATGGTCAAGCAGTACGGGCACGCAGTGAACTCGGTGGTGGATGGCTCGGATGGGTGATCTGTCTCGATGATCTGACCACGTACGAGGAAAGGCTCGACCGCAAAGCCCGTCACGGTGCCCGGCATTTCCCTGATGGTCGTCTCCTGGAGTGGGAGCAACTGGGTGTCATGGGTCTCATCGCTGATCCTCAGGTTCCTTTCTTTATTCGCTGGATCTCTGAACCTGGTTTGTTGCCTTCAGCCTTGGAGGGAACCATTGGATTGCATGAGATAGAAATTGCTGGCAGCAGACAAAGAGTTGAGGAGTGGTTGGGGGAGGAACTTCCCGACAACTTCGATTCGGTCAACATCAATTTTGATGCCCCGAGTGGTTACCCGGGAATCATGTCTGTGACGTTCAGCACCGACAAGGGTTTAGTCAGAATCTGACCCTCTTTCGTCGCAACCGCAGATAAGCTCACCGTATTCACTTCCGTTTCAAATCGAGAAGGTTCAACACGAAAGACAAACTGGGCGCCTCGATGATTTGCAGAGTTGACGGTATGCGGTCACGGTCTTGATGACCTTGTGGAATGATCGCTGTTGTGACCCCCAATCGTGCAGCCTCCATCAGCCGGCGTTCCAGATCAGCAACGCGGCGAACCTCACCAGCTAAACCTATCTCTCCGATGACCACAGTATTGTCGGCAATGGGTTGGTCACTGATCGCGGAAGCCAGGGCACAACCGAGAGCTAAGTCGGCAGCTGGATCGCTGATCCGTACCCCACCCACGGTGGAGGCATAGACATCAAGGCTGTGACATTTCCGTCCAGTACGTCGTTGGAGAACAGCCAGGACCATCGCCAAACGGGCATAGTCCACGCCATTACTGACACGGCGGGGGTTGTTTGCTGCGGTGGGGACAACCAGGGCCTGGATCTCTGTGATGAGTGGACGCCTGCCCTCCACCGACACTCCCACCGCTGAACCAGACACGGGCTCGGCATATCGAGAGGTGAAGATACCTGAAGGATCGGGCACTTCCTTGATTCCTGTGTCACCCAGTTCGAAGCAACCTATTTCATCGGCTGGACCGAACCGATTCTTGGTTGCGCGGATCAAACGGAACCCCGTATGGCGATCCCCCTCAAAACTCACCACCACATCCACCAGATGTTCCAGGGTACGTGGACCAGCGATGGCCCCCTCCTTGGTGACATGACCCACCACGATGACCGGGGTGGAGGTTTCTTTTGCCCTATGAATCAGCGCTGAGGCAACCTCTTTCACCTGGGCAACCCCACCGGGGGAACCCTCACTCAACCCACTGATAGTTTGGACAGAATCGACCACAACCAGGGAGGGTTTCAGCGATTCGATATGCCCAAGAACAACAGGAAGATCGGTTTCTGCAGCAAGATAGAGTTCCTTAGTTTCTGCCGAGGTTCTCTGCGCTCTCATGCGTACCTGCCCTGCTGATTCTTCACCAGTGACATAGAGGGTGGTTCCTCTGGTTCGCGCCCAGCGAGCTGCCACCTCCAACAGCAGGGTTGATTTTCCCACCCCGGGTTCACCAGCAAGCAGGATCACCCCACCAGGGACGAGCCCACCGCCGAGGACACGGTCCAACTCACCCACAGTGGTGGGCAGGTGGATCGTCGTGGTGGGGTCCACGTCTGTGATGGGGACAGCCCGCGACAGGGGAATCACTGGCGCGATCTTCTTCGCCACACCAGCCCTGCCTTCATCGAGGGTGCCCCACTGCTGGCATTCCCCACATCGGCCCACCCATTTCGTCGACATCCATCCGCATTCCGCGCAGGTGAAGGAATTTTTCGTTTTCAATGCTGTCATAGGGACACTCTAGAAAACACCACTGACAAAACTGGACCTGCCCTCGGGCGCGACCACTAACACGCCTTGGGCGACCACGATGATGCTCCGGAACACTAGGCTTGGGGTATGTGGATTCCCAGTGTCGTCTTCGGGTTGTGTTTCGTGGTTGGTGTTCTGCGTGACCCGCGCCGGATGAGATGCGCCATCTTCGGGTTGCTCACCGTGGCGTCATTGTTTTTCTGGGGGCTGATGTTTCTCCTGCCTCACGACAGTTCCGACAAATATGGCCCATACATCCTGTTGGTGCTCATCATTGTCGTCATTGTGACCATTGTGCTGCTGGGTGTTGTCCTGATTCTCAACGGTTTTGTGATGGTACGCAAAGAGGGCCGTCGCCTGGCTAACCTCCTGGGTTTGATTCTTGGTGTGGTGATGGTCAGCTATGTTGTGCTGGTTTTGTGGGCGATTGTTGACAACCAGATCCAGTGGTTTGTTTGGGTAATCTTGGTTGGTTTCCCGATGGTATTCCTGGGGTTCGGTTTCCTCGGATTTCTGCTGTATTCAAGAATATATCTTGCGGCAACCAAGCGGTGGGCGAAACCCCCAGATGCGGTGATCATTCTCGGGTCGGGGCTCATCAACAATCATGTACCGCCCCTTCTCGCCAGCCGCTTGGAGGCCGGGATAGCCCTGTTCAAGGCCCCGAATCGGGACCAGGAACCTCTGCTGATTGTCTCAGGGGGAATGGGCAGTGATGAGGCTCGTAGCGAGGCTTCAGCGATGTCTGAGTATCTTGTGGGCGCAGGGATACCCGCCGATCAGATCATTGAAGAGAATCAGTCCACCACCACCAAGGAGAACATCTCTTTGACCAAGGAACTACTATCCGAGCGAGGATTCACCGGGCGAGTGGCCACAGTCACCAACAATTTCCATGCTTTTCGTTCAGCGATGCTACTATCGCGGGCCAAGATGCTCGGTCACGGGATTGGTTCACCGACCGCCCGATATTATTGGCCGGCAGCAGTGATCAGAGAGTACGCGGCGGTCCTGCTTGATTCTCTAGGGTTTGTTGTTGTTGGTCTGTGTGTATCCGCTCTTCCACTGGTGTTTTTCGCCTTGATGAAGATCCTGGGAGCCGTGCAGTGAGATGAAGTGGAATCACATCGAGGTGTGAAGATACACTACTGATTCAGGAAAGGACTCTCAATGAAAGCTAGGTTGGCCGTACTCATGATGGCACTGGCGCTAGCTTTCACCGGATGTGTCATCCCACCGCGTGAAGGGGAGAACGTTGTTGTGTGGTTGGTGGAGGGAAGCACACCGGCAACGCTGAGAGAATACCTCGTCCAACAGTTTGCTATCACCAATGGGGGCAATTTGGTGATCAATCAGATGCCTGCCGATGCCATTATTGCGCGGGCTTTTGAAGCTCGGTCGGGGGAATTTGATCGTCCCGATGTGGTGGAGATCCCCTCGTACGCCACCTCAACACTGGTCGCCAATCAGGCCTTCGCCGATATCTCCCCCATGGCTTCGGATGTGCAAGCCCGCAAGCTTGTTCCAAGCCTGGTTGAGTTGGGGGTCCTCAAAAAGCGAAACTACGCCTATCCGTACTTGTTCACCACCCGCTATCTGTACTATCGCAAAGACATCTATGCCTTAGCTGAGATCGAAGAGCCCCCGGCTACCTTGAATGAATTTCAGGAAGCTGCGATCAAAATCGCCGAAGACAATCCACGCAAAATCAAGGACTTTTCGGGGATATATCTCGCCGACCAGGACTGGCATGATGCTCTCGGATGGATCTATGCCAATGGCGGGGCTCTGGCGAGATATCGCGCTGGGGACAGGTGGGAATCGACGTTGTCGGAGCCTGAAACTGTTGCTGGCCTTGAACAATTGCAGGAACTTCACGCGAAAGCCAACAAGGGAACCTGGGGGGACCCGATTAATCGCCCCTGGATTTATCTCAACGAAGTCGATTGGAAGTATGACGCTTTTGGCGGGTATATCGACACCACGGTGTCTGCGGCCACCATCATGGGCAATGATTCGATGCGCGCTCGACTTGGTGATCGGGTGAGATCGAAAACCGGTGCGCGAGTGCGCCAGTGGAATGAGGAGGAATTCGGCATCTTTCCTCTTCCTGGGCAGGATGGGAACCCTGCTCCAACACACGTCAGGGGCTCCTGTCTCGCGATCCTGTCCCAGTCTCCCCGCCAGAAGGGCGCGCGCCAGTTTCTAGAAATCATTTATTCGCCCGAGTTCCAAAAAATGTTGGCTCTCAATGGGAAAACCCCAGCGAATAAAGACTATTGGTCGATGCTGGGGTCGGGGGAATTTGCCTCGACCACTATTGCTGTGAGCCAGAGCGCTCAACCCACCCCAGCAGCACCAGGGTGGCTCTATATTGAACAGTCGGGAAAGCTTGAAGAGTTTTTCACTCGGGTGATGCGCGGTGGGGACATCGACAAGCTGACACGTCAGTACGACAAGGAGTTTGACGAGATGTTGAATTCTATTCATCCACCCATCGAAGAGGAATAACCGTTATGCTCTTAGATGAGGCAAGGGGGTCGAGATGTTTAGTTTAGGGATCGACATTGGCGCAACGAAAGCCCATGGGGTTGTTCTGGATGCTGCTAACAAGGTTGTTGCCGAACATGCTGTTTTTTCTCGCCGCGGGGAGCAGGGTGTCACCGCTGTTCTCATGGAGATTGCCAACACTGTTGCCGCTGATGTGGGTGTGCAGCTGAGTGATTTCACATCGGTGGGTGTGGGGATCGCGGGTGTGGTGAATCGTGAAGCTGGTGAGGTCACCAATGGTGTCAACCTGGATTTGCACAATTTTCGGCTCGTCGAGCGGGTTGCCGAGTTTTTTTCCGTACCGATCAAAATCGATAATGATGTGAAGGCGACCGTGATCGCCGCGGGGATGATTCTTGATTCCCCGTCGGTGACCTATGTGAATTTTGGCACGGGTGTGGCTGCAGCTACTCTCGATGGTCGGCTGATTCGCGGACACGACAATTTGGCTGGCGAGATTGGTCACATCATTCTTGATCCCCATGGTGAGCCTTGTCGCTGTGGGAAGCAGGGCTGCATCGAGACGATCACTGGTGGGGCCTACCTGGCACCACGCATGGATGCCTTGGGTTTGGATTGGACCACTCTCAATGAGGACCAGTCACCTCTGGGTCAGGCCGCTCTTGATCAGGCAGTACGCGCCATCGCTCGCGTGGTGGCTTTCGTGTCGTTGGCGTACAGCTCCGATCATGTTCTCTTGGGTGGCGGTGTCGTTCAGGCGGCCCCCTGGCTGTTGCCCACGTTGAAGGATTTCCTCGTCCACCGGGCCCACCTGGTTTTCCCCGACTATGTGCTGATGGCCTCCAAGCTTGAATACTTGGCTGAGGACCTCCAAATAGCAGCAATCGGCGCAGCCCTCATCGGCCAAGGCCACACCGAGGGCTACCAACTCCCCAACTCTGGCCACTGCACCTCCTAGCGTGACCAACGCCCCGTCACCCTGCGCGCAGTCGCAGGGTCTATCCTTGAGTTATGAAACTTGATCTTGGGTCACTGGAATTGGGGGTGGCAACTGCCGCCACCCAGGTGGAGGGTGGAAACGCTGATACGAACTGGCATCGGTGGGCTGCTACCCCGGGCAAGGTCAAGGATGGATCCACTCCTGCCAGAGCAACTGACCACTGGAATCGGGTAGACCAAGACATTGCCCTGCTCAAGGAGCTCGGGATACGCCACTATCGCATGGGTTTGGAGTGGGCGCGCATCGAACCACAAGAGGGGGTCTTCGACCCTGAGGCTATCGCCCACTATGTCGATGAGGTCAAAGCGCTTCGAGCCGCTGGGATCGTACCGTTGGTGACTCTTCACCATTTCAACAACCCCGGATGGTTGGAGGAGCACGGCGCGTGGACTCATGGCGAAACAGTGGGTGTTTTCGTGAGGTACGTTCACCGCGTGGTTAACGAGCTCAAGGACTACGTGGATGAGTGGATCACTATCAACGAGCCGAATGTTTATGCCACCAATGCCTATGTTTTCGGTGAATGGCCTCCTGGAAGGAAAAGCGTTCCTGAAGCCATGAAGGTGATGAGTTTGCTCGCTCATGGCCACATCCAGGCGTACCAAGAAATCCACAAGATTCAACCCCACGCGAAGGTGGGGGTCTCCCAGCATCTGCGCCCCTTTGATGCAGCGCTGCCCTACAATCCAGTGGATCGCGCGGGGGCTGCGACCATGGCGTACCTCTTCCAATGGGCGAGTTTTGATGCGATGGCGTACGGGAGATTCCGTGCGCCTTTGAAGGGTTCCGCAACCGTACGCGAAGGAAAGTACTATGACTTCACGGGGGTGAACTATTACACGCGCTCGTGGGTGAGCGGTGTTGCCCAGGGTACGCGCCCGAATTCCCCGATGAATGACATGGGTTGGGAGATTTATCCGAAGGGTTTGACTCGGTTGCTCAAGACCGTGTCCAGGAAATATCCGGGTCCCATCTATGTCACTGAGAATGGTACGCCGGATGCCACGGATTCTTTCCGTGCACGATTCATTTTTGATCACCTGCAAGCGATCATGGATTCTGGTGTGGATGTTGGGCGCTATTATCACTGGAGTTTCACCGACAACTGGGAGTGGATCGAAGGTGAGGGCCCCCGGTTTGGACTGGTTGCCGTCGACTATGACACCCAGGAGCGTTTCATCTGCGAATCGGGGCGCATGTACGCCGACATCATCGCCAACTCCGGCGTCACCGAGAAAGCGTACTCCCGCTGGGTGGAGCCCTCCGCTTCATCCTCCATTGTCGGCAAACCCCAGGACCCCGAACCCCCCATCCGTCGCCCAGGCCCACCCCTCCTGTGACTCGAATAGACCACTTTTTATCCGAGAACGACCTTCATGTACGAAATTCTGCGAGACACCAAGTTAAAACGGCAATTATTACGCGTGTTCTGTGACAGTAGGGCTGGGAAAATCGTACATTACCGGCGATTTGGGATAAAAACTCAGTCATCCAGTGCACGGGCACCGCTTTCCCAGTCGCACCGTAGACAGGTAGCACCACCCCCGTCGCACTACGAGTGGGCAACCCCACCCCCGTCGCACTACGAGTGGGCAACCCCACCCCCGTCGCACTACGAGTGGGCAACCCCACCCCCGTCTTTCTGCGCGTCAGTCGCAGAATCCAGAATCCACATTCCCATAGTGTTGTTCGCGTGTCTCTTGGTCTTATCCCTCGCAGGCTGCACGGGTCAAACCCGGGCCGACTTCCCCGACATCGTCGGACGCTGGCAAGCAGTCGACTGGCAGCCACCGGTAGGGGAGAGTCGTGAAGGTCGGATCATCACGTTTCTGTTGTACGAATTTGACGAAGACGGATCAGTGACTAGAGCCGCAGTCTATTCAGGACGTGCACCTGAGTGGCATGGGACATGGACTCAGTGCGAGGGGCGCCTGTGCATGGACCTCAACTCGGTCCCCGAACCGATCGACTGGGATCACAGTATCACTGAGATCTGCGATGTTCGCCGAGAAGACCCAGGCTTAGTCATGGACTGCGGTGACGGTGTTTGGACGTTCGTCGCTGCGGAAGAAGCGAAACAGTACATCGAAGAGCATGGACACTGGCGTCGATGACAACACCGATGACTTGATCAACGGGGCCTGTGCCAAAATAAATCTGGTATAGTGTTCAACAAGGGAAAGGTGGAGGGAATGACCACACAAACAATCACGAAAAGAATACGCCAAGGACTAGTCAGTTTGGCTGTGGGGTTGCTGGTGGCCGTACCACTGTCAGGGTGCGCGATTATTGAAGCGCTCAACCCGGGTCAGCAAGCGCCTGATGAGCCTATCGAAACTGTGGAAACTGATCCCACGCTTCCCAGTGAACAATTGACTTTCGTGAAATTGTGGCAGGTCACCGAGATAGGTGAGAACAATGTCGAACACAAAACCGAGATCATGTACTTCATTTTCTTGGAAGATGGGCTATTCGACTCCTGGCATGGTGATACCCATATTGGACCGGGGCAATGGGTTGCCGATGACGACACTGTGGTTTTCACCCTCAACGGGGATTCGCTCGTCTGTGATTACACGATGACCCCTGAGCGCCTGAGCATCAGCGACTGCCTGGGTTACCCCATGGTGATGGTCCCCGCACACGACTAGCTGGACCACACACCAGTTGGACACTTTTTTGTAGCACCTGTGGGCCCAGTGTGCTACATTTGATGTGATTTGCACGACGTAAGGATTTTCGATGACTGCAACAATCAGCGTACGCCTGGATGACGATCTCAAGAAACAAGCGGACGAACTCTTTCATGATTTTGGGTTGACAATGTCGGCTGCTTTGACGATGTTCGTCAAGCAAGCAGTACGGGAGCAAGCCATTCCATTTGAAGTGACCAGGCAACCCAATGCAACAACAATGGCAGCTTTTGCAGAGGCAAAAGCTATCGCTCGGGACCCCAGTGTCCAAGGGTACGCAACAGCTGAAGAACTCTTTGCAGCACTTGACTCATGACATACACCATCAAAGAGACCACCCAGTTTCGCAAGGATTACAAGCGCATTATGAAACGCGGTCGTGACCGTCGCGTTCTTGCATTAGTTATCAACCACCTTGCTCAAGGAAAGAAACTCGATCCTTCTTACCGTGACCATGCATTAACTGGGGATTACGCTGGGCAGCGTGAATGTCACCTGGCTCCGGATTGGCTACTGGTGTATGTCATTGATCATGAAGTCCTGGTCCTGTCACTCATGAGAACTGGATCGCACAGCGATTTGTTCTGACTGCAGATTATTTCGGCATCTGTTAATGTTGCTTTTTTTTTTTTTTTTTTGCTGTGGGCATAATAAGAGCGCATTTCATTACAGGGGGGCGCAATGTCTAGTGTCAACAAAACCAGGGCAGTACTCGTATCTATTTTAACAGTGGCGCTCAGTGCATCCTTGGGTGGGTGTGGTCTCATGGGTGGTGGTGGTCTGCTTGGTGGCGCATCGGTGGAAGCCGAATTCGTCGATCGGGAGGGCTATTCCTTCATTATTACGGGGAATGTTCCATCGACGCTCAATTTCTCCTATGATGTTTCGAATTCTCGACCTGGTGAAGCACAGATTCTTCCCGACTATGAGTCAGCCATCATCCTCAAAGCGCGAAACACGACAGCTGGCAGAAATGCCTCACCACCGCAAAACCTGGCCCTTTCAGCTGTGTACCGAAGTGATTCACCGGCATGTGAATATTTCTATGATTCGACACCCGTGGGAAGCTATGGACAACAGTCGCCTAGTTACTGTTTTCCAACCCTGGCGTACGTCTCCTATCCGGAAGAAATGGAGGTTATTCCTGAAGGAAAACAAGCAGACCTGTCGTACTGGATTATGTGGCAGGAGATTGAGGTTGAAGAAGACCAGGCTCCACCCATTGTTGAGAGCCTGAACCACCCTGAGGGATGGGTGTTGATCGGACATAGTTATCAGGACGATTCTGATGATTCGGAACCGGGTTATACCTCGAAGTACCTGTGGGTGAGCCCTGAGGTGGTTTTCGACGAGGAAGCGCCAGAAAAACCGGACAGCGTTATTGAGCTTTCCTTTGTCATTGACGTTGATGAAAAAGGGGTCGAGAAGGACGAGAGAAATGATCCTGCTGAAAAAGACGATGGCTCGCAGGTTAGTTTTTCTCTGTGGATTCCGGACCCAACCGTAGGGGGAGTGGATGTCGGAGGTATGCCTGAGGAAATCATCGCCTGGGTTCAACATGATTTCTACCAACCAGTGTCCTTCAGTTCAAGGTTCCTGCCTGGTGTTACTTTTCTTTTTGAGGATTCATCTCAAATTTGCCAACAATTGACTGGGGACGAACTGTATTCGCCTAATTATGGACACGGAGGCGAATGGAAATACTGGGAAGACGAAAATTCATGGACTACGGGATATAACAGTGGTGAATACTACTTCGAGTTTCGGTATGAACTTGAAGGCTATTGTCAGGCAGCTGGGTATTCCTCTGAACAGGACAGGTTGTCTGCTGAGCATTTCGTGGAAGTCCCATCTGGAGTGAGTGTGCCGATCCGCTTTACTAAGCATAACGGTGCACTGGACTATGCCTTCAAGGATGGTGGTGGAGAAAATCACATCCCAGCAGGTTGGCTAGGCAGAAATTTCCCTTTCTGGAAGCACTATTGTCGTGAGACTTGGGAAGGTGTCTCACCACAGTGCCCGTTCCTTGTCTCCTCTTGGGGGCGGGGTTCTTGGGACCAATGTGATGAATCCCTGACCCAGCCCCAATGCATGGATGATATGGGGTGGAAGTTTTCAGCAGGTATCAATCCCTCATTTAGAAAGACGGAGATCAAAATATGGAAGCGGGACTGAACTAGGTCGACTTGGGTACACAGAGGGTCCCGAAACAAATCCGGTCAGCATAGGGAGATTCTATGAAAAGCGACAACAGTAAACTCGGCAAAAAGCGAACGCTTAAGAAAATGTGTGCCATGGTTGCACTAGCTTTGTCCTATAGTGGGCTAACGTCCTGCAACACACCTCCACAACCAGAAGAAGCTGTCCTTGCTTTCATGGGAGCACTGGAAAGCGGCCAGGTGGTCGAAGCATTGAAGCTGGGGAATCTGGGTACGCGGGAATCTGCCATGCTTAAGGATGAGGTCTATGAGGCTGCAACGGACAGACCAGCGAAGACCAAGGTGGTTGCTGTTGACAACGCCACTGAGTCCAGCGCTGTTGTGTCTATTGAGTTCACTCAGGCCGGTCAGACACTAAGCGCTGAATTCCGTCTCTCACTCATGGATAGCGACACTGATCCCTGGTGGCGCATTGACAATATTGCTGTTGGGGACTCCGGGGAACTGTCTATGGTGTCGCTGGTGAGTCTAGAAACCATGGGGAGTTCCATGACCATCAATGGAACCCAAACAACAATCACTGGTTCCGACACTTTTCGAGCTCTACCAGGAACTTATACTTTTGTCATCGAAGAGACTCGACTCCTTCAGGCAACCACAGTGGAGGTGCGCGTTGGTTTTGAAGATGTCCTCCTCGAGGTTGAAAGAGATGTTAATGTCGAGAACTTTTCGATTGATGGCGGGAAAATGTTGGAGGATGTGATTGAAACCTGCGCAGTCAAAGAGTTTAATCTCAGGTGCGATGATAGCCCTCTGCGAGCCTACGTTGTTGGAAGCCAGGAATGCCAGTCTCTGGTCAACAGTGAACAAATGTGGTCACTCATCCTAAACACATTTCGGGATTCCTATCCGGGGGATCCAGGGCCAACACCATGGGGCAAAGACATCAAGCTAAAGATTTCTGAGCCATTGGGTGATTTCTCCTCAACTTCTTGCACGGCGGAGGAATGCCATGTCTCTGCTGGCACTGGAGCAATCACGGTGTCGGGAACAGCCTTCCAACATTTGTATCAAACAGCCCCGTTCACTCAAACGACTCAGCTTTCACCTGGTTCATCTAACACGTGGTTTGTGAACGACTTTGTTGTCGGTACGACTGATGGGGAAACACTGACTCACGAGTTCTTGGAGAACTATGCTGTCGAGATATCTGGCTGGTGCACGGATTATTAGCTAACACCACGCGCTGGAGGCGCACCTTGTACGTCCCCATATGTTGCCAGTGGGTCCCATGTGTTCCCGTCGGTGAACCGTCGGTAGAATGATCTGGTGAAAGAAACCCAAACACTTCCGCGGTTGCGTGTGGCGCCCTCACCAACGGGGGATCCCCATGTGGGGACCGCTTATATGTCGTTGTTCAACCTCGCGTACGCGCGGAAAACAGGGGGGCAATTCATCCTGCGGATTGAGGACACTGATCAGGCGCGGTACGTGGAGGGCTCCGAGCAGCAGATCTTTGACCTGTTGGATTGGTTGGGACTCAACTGGGATGAGGGGCCGGATATTTCCGGGCCGTACGCGCCGTACCGTCAATCTGAAAGGCTTGACACCTATCGGCCCTATGTGGATCAGCTCATTGAAACCGGGCACGCGTACTACTGCTGGTGTTCCTCCGAAAGACTCACCCAGATGCGCGATGAGCAGGCCAAAGCGAAGCTGTCGACTACAGGGTACGACCGACTTTGTTACGGCAAGACCCGTGAGGAGCGGGCCGAGCTGCCGGGGTTCACTGAGACACCCGTGGTACGGATGTTGATTCCTGATGATATTGAGCTGGGGTTCACTGATGTGGTTCGCGGCGAGATCAGTGCACCGCGTCCCGATGATCAGGTGATCCTCAAAGCCGATGGGTTCCCCACCTATCATCTGGCTGTGGTGGTGGATGATCACCTGATGGGGATCACCCATGTGGTTCGCGGTGAGGAGTGGATTTCATCGACGCCTAAACACATTCTGCTCTATCAGTGGTTGGGCTGGGAGGTACCCACCTGGTGTCATATGCCGCTGCTGCGCAACACCGACAAGTCCAAGATTTCGAAGCGCAAGAACCCTGCCGCTCGACTGGTGTGGTTCAAGGAGGAGGGTTATCTGCCCGAGGCTTTGCGCAACTTCCTGCAGTTGATGGGGTACCCGCCCAAGGACGATCAGGAGGTGGCGAGCTTCGATCAGTTTGTTGCTGATTTTGATTGGGCCAAAGTCAACACTGTGGGCCCGGTGTTTGATGTGAAGAAACTTGATTGGTTGAACGGGCACTATATTCGTGAGCTCGGCGAGGACGAATTGGCGTCGCGGATCGTGGAGTACGTCGAGACTTATCAGCCACGTGAACTGTCGGAACTCCTTGGTGAGCGGTGTGCTGATTGGCGCGATGTCGCATGTAGGGCTGTTCCCCTGATTGCACCCAGGCTCGTGACTTTGAAGGAGGCCTTAGAGAAGGTACGGTTCCTGCTGGTTGATGAGGTCGAGGTCGACGACCAGGCGCGTACCAAGGTCGCCGAGGATGCATCCACCGTACTGCCCCTGGCTGCTGAGGTTCTCGAGGGCTTGAATGACTTCGATGCTTCAACAATCCAGGAGGCTCTCGTGACGGGATTGGTCGATGAGAAGGGGTTGAGCAAAAAAATGGTGTTCGCCCCGATCCGCGTGGCCATCGCCGGCTCCCTGGTGTCCCCACCACTGTTCGAGTCCATGGAAATCCTGGGTCGCGAGGAGTCCCTGAATCGTCTGCGTAACTCATCACTGTTGTGACAAACGCCCCGTCCCCTTTTTGGTCCCCTGCGTGACCCAACCCCGTCACCCTGCGTGACCCAACCCCGTCACCCTGCGTGACCCAACCCCGTCACCCTGCGCGACCCAACCCCGTCACCCTGCGCGTAGTCGCAGGGTCCAGACATCACATTCACCACGAGCGGGAGTCTGTTGACGCATGTCGCAGGACCCATGGTGTCCCGTGATAATCTGACCGGGTGAGTGAATCAACTACTTCTGCCGGGGATTTCATTGCCGACACCGTGAAAGCTGACAACGAGTCGGGGCTCTATTCGGGGCGTGTCCAAACCCGGTTTCCACCTGAGCCGAACGGCTACTTGCACATCGGTCATGCTAAGGCGATCACCGCTGATTTCGGGATCGCCGAACAGTTCGGGGGAACCTGCAATCTGAGGTTCGATGACACTAATCCGGACACTGAGGAAACCGAGTACGTCGAGTCGATCATCGACGACATCGAGTGGTTGGGCTTCCATCCCAACCAGGTGTTCTATGCTTCGGACTATTTCGAAGCCCTCTACACCTGGGCTGAGGAGTTGATCACCAAGGGCCTCGCGTACGTTGATGACCAGGATCAGGAGACGATCCAAACCCAGCGCGGGGGATTCGGCAAACCGGGTGTTGAGTCGCCCTACCGTGAGCGTACGATCGAAGAAAACATGGATCTGTTTCGGCGCATGAGAGCAGGGGAGTACGCCGATGGTGCGAGGGTTTTGCGGGCCAAGATCGACATGCAATCCGACAATATGCAGTTGCGCGACCCGGTGATGTACCGGATCCGTCGCGGTTTTCACCACCGTACTGGCGACACTTGGGTCATCTATCCGACCTATGACTGGGCCCACGGTCAGTCGGATGCTTTGGAGGGTGTCACCCATTCAATGTGTACCCTCGAGTTTGTCACCAATCGCCCCCTCTACGACTGGTATCTCTCCCATCTGGAGCTCCCATACGAGAAACCCCAACAGCTGGAATTTGCCCGCTTGGAGCTCACCCACACGGTTACCTCGAAGCGTAAACTTCGCCAGCTGATCGAGGATGGAATCGTTGACGGCTGGGATGATCCGAGGATGCCCACCCTCCAGGGTTTGCGTCGACGCGGATATCCGGCCACCGCAATTCGAGCTTTCTGCGCCCACATCGGGATCAACAAGACCAACTCCCGTCACACCCTTGAAGAGTTGGAGTCTTTCGTCCGCACCGAACTGAATCGCAGCGCCCAGCGTCGCATGGCGGTGATCCGTCCCCTCAAATTGGTCATCGACAATTGGCCCACCGAGGATGGTCGCACGATTGGCGAAGCCCGAGATGCTGGCGATTCCCCCGTGCCCATCACCACCTGGTTCGACATCAACAACAACCCGGAGAACCCCGCCGATGGAACCCGCCGCGTACCTTTCACTGGGGAGCTGTGGATTGAGCAAGACGATTTCGCTGAGGTTCCTCCACCGAAGTTTTTCCGTCTCAGTGTTGGTCGTGAGGTACGTCTGCGTGGGGCCTTCCTGGTGACAGCCACCGAGGTCATCAAGGACGCGGAAGGGAATCTTCTGGAGGTACGCGCGACCTATGACCCCGCCAGTGAGGGAGGTAACGCCCCCGATGGTCGCAAAGTAAAATCCACGATGCACTGGGTGAGCGCCACCCATGGTTTGGACGCAGAGGTACGGCTCTATGAACGCCTGTTCTCCACTGAGGTGCCCGGCGAAACCACCGGTGACCCCCTGGATGACTTGACTGAGAACTCAGTCGAAGTGTTGGCAGCCAAGGTTGAACCCGCTCTAGCACCTGGTGATGGAGTGACCCCTGGTCAGGCTGGTGTCGAACCGGGACAAGCAGGTGTCGAACCGGGCCAGGTGAGTGTCGAACCGGGTCAGGTCGTCCAATTCGAGCGCCTCGGCTATTTCGCTGCAGACTCCCGTACCCCCATGCTCTTCCACCGAACGGTGGGCCTGCGCGACGAATGGGCCACCCTCCAACGCAAAAGCTAGCCAGGAGCCGGTCTTCTGCATTCCCGTGGAGACTTTGCGTTCATGATGAACGGAAACTTTCCACAGGAACCACAAACTCCCGTGGCAATCTAGGCTGGGCTAGCGGTTGCGCCCCATTGTTGTCGTCTGCAGAGTACTCTCTCCCCGTCATTCTGCGGAGCGAAGCGACTCGCAGAATCCAGAATCCACAGTTAAACAACTGGGTAGTCTGGACCCTGCGACTTCGCGCAGGGTGACGGCGGTGGCGCGATCACTGTGTTCCCTTTGTGTGATGACTTAACCCTCATGATGAGGGTTAAGTCATCACACAAAGGCGGTAGGATGCACGGGTGACTTATCCATTGATTCATGCAGGCAAGGTACGCCGGCTTTATGAACTGCCTGATCCGGAACTGATGCTCATGGTGGCATCCGATTCGATCTCTGCTTTTGATTATGTCCTCGAAACTCCTATCCCCGATAAGGGTGTCATTCTTACTCAGATGTCGCTGTGGTGGTTCGATCAGCTGAAAGACACCGTGGACAACCATGTGGTGTGGGCATCCACCCTTGATGGTGCTGACGGGCCGTACCCGATCCCCGATGACTGGCAGGGGCGCTGCATGGTGGTGAAGAAACTAGAGATGTTTGAGGTGGAGTGTATCGCGCGCGGGTACATCACCGGTTCGGGTTGGGCGGAATATCAACAGTCGCAGACGATCACCGGTATCCCTCTCCCAGCGGGATTGCGCCACGCGGACAAACTGCCTGAGCCGATTTTCACCCCTTCAACGAAAGCTGAGATTGGTCTCCACGATGAGAACATCCACTTCGAGGAGGTCGAGAAGATCGTAGGCGAAACCGATGCAGCAGCCCTACGAGATCTGACGCTAACAGTGTTCACCCAGGCTTCCACTATCGCCGAAGAGCGGGGGATCATTCTCGCTGACACGAAGTTCGAGTTTGGGCGTACCAGTGATGGACGGATCATCCTCGCCGATGAGGTTCTCACACCTGACTCTTCGCGATTCTGGGATGCCAACGACCACACCCCTGGTGAGCAGGTCCCCAGTTTCGATAAGCAGTACGTTCGGGACTGGCTCGCCAAAGAATCCGGATGGGATAAAAACAGTGACACCCCACCACCACCGCTTCCCGCTGAGATTGTCCAAGCCACACGTCAGAGGTACGTCGAGGCGTACCGTCGTTTGACCGGAAACACCGACATCACCTAACCAACCCCCATCACGCACTAGGATGGAGCCATGGCTCTAGTAGTAGTGAATGTCATGCCCAAACCGGAGATCCTTGACCCGCAGGGTAAAGCGGTGACGGGCGCCTTAGCCCGAATGGGGCATGAGGGTTTTTCGGTACGGCAGGGAAAGCGTTTCGAGATTGACGTGACTGGCGAGGTGACACCGGGGCGTCTGGCGGAGATCAGCGAATTCGCTGAAGCCTTGCTGGCGAACACAGTGATTGAGGACTTTGAGGTTATTTCATGAAGATCGGTGTCGTGAGCTTTCCAGGTTCTCTTGATGATCATGACGGGCTTCGTGCGGTACGTCTCATGGGTGGGGAGGCTGTGTCGCTTTGGCATGGCGCTGATGATGTTCATGGTGTTGATGCAGTCATTCTGCCTGGGGGTTTCTCCTATGGGGATTATTTACGCTGTGGTGCGATTGCGCGGTTCTCCCCGGTGATGGAGGAGGTCGTACGCCAAGCAAACAAGGGGATGCCTCTGTTGGGGATATGTAACGGGTTCCAAGTGTTGTGTGAGGCGCGGCTTCTTCCTGGTGCACTGATTCGCAATGAGGGACAGAAGTTCACCTCAGTAACCACGCCACTGAGAGTTGAGTCAACCTCAACAGTGTGGACGAATGCGTACGCCCAAGGCCAAGAGATCAATATCGTGTTGAAAAATGGCGAAGGCAACTATCAAGCTGACGCTGAAACGGTGAAACAACTCGAAGCCGAGGGCCGAGTGGTGGTCCGCTACCTCGACAACCCGAATGGTTCCATGAACGATATTGCCGGTATCACCAACGAGCGCGGCAACGTGGTCGGCCTCATGCCCCACCCCGAACACAACGTTGATCCCACGATCACCACCAACCTCGATGGCCAGGGTTTCTTCCGCTCACTGGAGTCTTTCTTGAGTTCGAGAGTGTGACAGTTGGGGACGGCACCGTTTTGTCACATTCCGTTCCAGTGACAGTTGGGGACGGTACTACATGACCCTTATCCGTCCCCCTGCGTACCTTCCACCCGTCACCCTGCGTACCTTCCACCCGTCACCCTGCGTACCTTCCACCCGTCACCCTGCGTACCTTCCACCCGTCACCCTGCGCGAAGTCGCAGGGTCCAGACTACCCAGTTGTTCGACTGTGGATTCTGAGTTCTGCGAGTCGCAACGCTGCGCAGAATGATAGTATGACAAAACAGTACCGTACCCAACGGTCACACTATCCCCATCCTCAGCCAACTACTTGTTTTCGGGGAGGGACTCCCAGATTTCTTTGCACTCGGGGCAGACGGGGTATTCCTGGGGGTTGCGGGAGGGGACCCAGATTTTTCCGCAGAGAGCAACCACCGGGGTGCCCATCACCATGGCTTCGGTGAGTTTGTCCTTGGTGACATAGTGGGAAAGGCGCTCATGGTCTTGGGTGTCCTCACGGACAGTCTCGCGATCAAGAACAGTCGTCGATCCGGGGGCAGGTTCACTCATGAGTCCATTATCTCACGGGTGTCCAAGCGTAGGGATGTGACAGGGGGACGGTATGAACTGTCACGTTCACGCTGTCAGGTAACGTCCCTTGGAGTGTGACAGTTCATACCGTCCCCCTGTCACATATTCGTCACGGTGCTGTGACAAACGCCCCGTCCCCTTGTGACAAACGCCCCGTCCCCTTGTGACACGGTAGGATGGGGGAGGCTGGACGAAAGGAAACCCATGGCAACCAGAAAGATTGCAGCTGTTATCCTCGGGATCGGGTGTCTGCTTGGGTTGGCGGGGTGTTCTCAGCCATCGGGTAGTGTGGCTGCGGTGGTTAATGGGAGAGTCATCTCTGATGATTTTGTTCAGCAGACAGCTCTCGCTGTACAGGACATTCTCGCTCCTGCTGATTGCTCGGACCACTTTGTGTGTTTCCACGATATTCTCCAAAACCAAATCATTGGCACCATGTGTGATGAGATGCTGGCGGCCCAAGGTTTCGAGCTGTCCACCCAGGAGAAGGATCAGTGGTGGCAGGACTCTATCCCCCCGGATAATCCGATTTATCAGCTGTGGTTTGATCCACGAACCAGACCAGGGTTTGAGGCTTTCGCATCGGCGAGCATTTTTGCAGCAATCCTCGATAGTGGCCAGGTTGATGCCCAGCAGTGGTTGGCCCAGCTCAAAACGATCCCTGTTCAAGTCAATCCGCGCTATGGCGATTGGAACGCGGACGAATGGTTGTTCACCTCGGGTTTGGATGGGCGCCCCGGTGGGGTCAAAGCCGAGCAGTTTGTTGTTGAATTGCCTGCAGTGTCGTGATTGGGTTTTCATGAGTGAGAGGGAAACACTCACCGAGTTGGCCCGGCTTCGTGAGGTGATGCACACTATTCGACGCCAGTGCCCGTGGGACGCCGAGCAGACCCACGATAGTCTCATGACCTATCTCATTGAGGAAACAGCTGAGGTGGTTGAAGCGGTGGAGTCTCACCACGAAAACCACATGTGTGAAGAATTGGGTGACCTTCTTCTGCAGGTTTTTTTCCATGCTGAGATCTCTGAGGAGCGCAGTTCTTTTTCGCTGGCGGATATTGCCCGTGGTATTTCCGACAAGCTCATTGCCCGCCACCCCTATATTTTTGCCGACGATGAGCTACCCACCGACGTATGGGGTTCCTGGGAGAAACGCAAACGCAAGGAGAAGAACAGGAAATCCAGTGTTGATGGCATACCCGATCCGCTGTCGTCTCTCGCTCGAGCCAACAAAGTGGTGACGAGGGTGCGCTCACACGATGTTGAGATTCCCCTGGATGACACCGAGATCACCGCAGCCGAGGTCGGCGAGCAGATTCTCACGCTGGTGGCCCGCGCTCACGCCCACAGGATTGACCCGGATCAGGCTTTGCGCTTTGCGGTACGCCAGTTGGAGGATCAGGTACGTGTCTCAGAGTCCGCATCCTAGTGGGTTACGAAACATTCGCAACCAGATCACTAGACTGACACCCATGGATCTTGCCCGCGAACTTGTTCTCGTTGTTGACTATGGTGCCCAGTACGCCCAGCTGATTGCTCGCCGGGTTCGTGAAGCGAAGGTTTATTCTCACATCATCCCCCATTCGGCCACGATCGCCGAGATCATGGAGCTGAAGCCGTCTGCTCTGATCTTGTCAGGTGGACCAGCGTCGGTCTATGAACCAGGAGCCCCTCAGGTTGATCCTGCTCTTTTCGATCTCGGTATCCCGGTTTTCGGCATCTGCTACGGCTTCCAGGCGATGGCCCTAGCGCTCGGTGGTCAGGTGGATCGTACCGATCTTCGAGAGTACGGACGCACGCAGCTGACCATTCACACCCCAGGAGATTTACTCAGCGAGGTTCCACCAGAGTTCATGGTGTGGATGAGCCACGGCGTCTCGGTCCATGAGCCGCCACCAGGGTTCCTGTCGCTGGCGAGCACCCAGGGCGCCGAGGTGGCAGCCATGGAGGATACCAGCCGCAAGTTGGCGGGGGTTCAGTGGCATCCGGAGGTTCTTCATTCCCAGTACGGCCAGCAGGTTCTCGATCACTTCTTGCACAACATCGCGGGTCTGGGCCACGAGTGGGATTCTTCGACGATTGTGGAGGATTCTGTACAAGCCATCCGCAACCAGGTGGGCGACGAACCAGTGTTGTGCGGGTTGTCCGGTGGTGTCGATTCAGCGGTCGCTGCGGCGCTCGTCCAGAAAGCGATCGGTGAGAATCTGACCTGTGTCTTTGTTGATCATGGCTTGCTACGTAAGGGTGAGGCCGAGGCTGTGGAGAAGGATTTCGTCGCCGCAACAGGGGCACGCTTAGTGGTTGCTGATGCCCGCGAGCAGTTCCTCAGTGTCCTTCGCGGTGTCACCGACCCTGAGCAGAAACGCAAGGCGATCGGCCACCAGTTCATTCGCACCTTCGAAGCAGAGGCGGCCCGGCTTGCTGGCGAGCAGGGGATCAGGTTCCTGGTTCAGGGCACCCTCTATCCGGATGTGGTTGAATCCGGTGGTGGTACAGGCACCGCGAACATCAAATCCCATCACAATGTGGGTGGGCTTCCTGAGGATTTGAGTTTCGAGCTGGTCGAACCTTTGCGTACCCTGTTCAAAGACGAGGTACGCGCGGTGGGTGAGGAGCTGGGCCTGCCCACTGAGATGGTGTGGCGTCATCCGTTCCCCGGACCGGGTTTGGGGATTCGCATCATTGGTGAGGTGACCGAGGAGAGGTTAGCTATCCTGCGGGAAGCCGACGCTATTGCCCGTGAAGAGCTCACTTCATCCGGGTTGGATCGCGAGATCTGGCAGTTCCCGGTGGTGTTGCTCGGTGATGTCCGCTCGGTGGGGGTCCAAGGTGATGAGCGTACCTATGGTCACCCGATTGTTTTGCGCCCGGTCACCAGCGAGGATGCGATGACTGCCGATTGGGGGCGTCTACCGTACGAGGTTCTGGAGAAGATTTCCACGCGTATCACTAATGAGGTGCCCCATATCAATAGGGTCACCCTCGACATCACCTCGAAACCACCGGGCACCATCGAGTGGGAGTAAACCAGCGAGTTGACTGCTGGTTTCCATACCCATGGGAAGTTCCCGATGTGGGGTTTCCACAGCCGGTTACGATGTGAAATGGCACAACAGTGTCGAAGAAAAAGATGAGGCTCTGGTTGAGTGTCTCATCAACAACTCACCCAAGGAGGGAATCATGGGAGAATGTCCAGTCACCGGAGCAGGTGCGAAGGATTTCACACAAGGAACATCAAATAGGGATTGGTGGCCTGACCAAATCAATTTGAAGATACTGTCGCAGAACTCGGAGCGCGTCGACCCGATGGATGAGGATTTCTCCTATCGTGAAGCCTTCCTCGGACTCGATCTGGATGCGGTCAAAGCCGATCTCATGGCCTGCATGACGGATTCTCAGGATTGGTGGCCAGCAGACTACGGTCACTATGGCCCGTTGTTTATTCGCATGGCCTGGCACTCCGCTGGTACGTACCGCTCTCATGATGGTCGTGGTGGAGCCTGCGATGGAACCCAGCGTTTCGCCCCACTGAACTCCTGGCCCGACAACGTGAACCTGGATAAGGCACGCCGCTTACTGTGGCCAATAAAGAAGAAGTACGGCAAAGCTATCTCCTGGGCTGACTTGATGATTCTGGCTGGCAACTGTGCCATGGAATCCATGGGTTTCAAGCTCTTTGGTTTCGGCGGTGGCCGTGAGGACGTCTGGGAGGCCCAAGAGGATGTCAACTGGGGTATGGAAACCGAATGGCTCGGTGACAAGCGCTACAGTGGTGACCGCGATCTCGACAACCCTCTGGCTGCGGTCCAGATGGGTTTGATCTATGTGAACCCTGAGGGGCCTAATGGTGATCCGATTCCGATCGAATCCGGGAAGGATGTTCGCGAAACCTTCCACCGCATGGCGATGGAGGATGACGAGACGGTGGCCCTGATTGCTGGTGGCCATACCTTCGGTAAGTGCCATGGCGCTGGCCCCGCCACCCATGTTGGTCCCGAACCTGAGGCAGCTCCGCTGGAGCAGATGGGTCTCGGCTGGGAGTCCACTTTCGGTTCTGGCAAGGCCGGCGACACGATCGGTAGTGGTATCGAGGGCGCATGGAAACCGAACCCGACCACCTGGGACATGGGTTACTTGAAGGTTTTGTGGAAGTACGAGTGGGAGCTCACGAAGTCACCAGCTGGTGCCTACATCTGGCTGGCGATGGACGTTGATGATGAGGATATGGTTGAGGATGCTTTTGATCCCACCAAGAAGCATCGTCCGATGATGACCACAGCTGACCTATCGTTGAAGTTTGACCCAGAGTTGGCGAAACACTCGAAGCGCTTCTTGGATCACCCTGACGAGTTCGCTGATGCTTTTGCCCGTGCATGGTTCAAACTCACCCACAAGGATATGGGACCCAAGGCCTGTTATCTGGGCAAGGATGTTCCGAAAGAGGATCTCATCTGGCAGGACCCGATTCCCGCCCCAACGGGCAAGAAACTCACTGCTTCCGAGATCGACACCTTGAAGAAGGCTATCGCCGATAGCAAGCTGTCTGTCTCTCAATTGGTGGGTACGGCCTGGGCTTCCGCTTCTACCTTCCGTGGATCGGATAAGCGTGGTGGCGCCAATGGTGCCAGGATCGCTTTGGAGCCACAGGTGAACTGGGAGGTTAATGAACCCAAGAAGCTCGCCGACGTACTCAAGGTCTACCAGGATATTCAAGCCAAAGCCGCGGTGGAGGTTTCCTTGGCTGACCTGATTGTTCTCGGTGGAAACGTTGGTATCGAGACTGCGGCCCAGGCTGCTGGATGTTCTTTGGAGGTTCCATTCACCCCTGGTCGTATGGACACCACCCAAGAGCTCACCGATGATCATTCCTTCGATTATCTGGAACCTCAGGCCGACGCTTTCAGGAACTATGTCAGTAAGGATGCTCGCGGGAGTGTCGAGAATCTTCTGGTCGACAAAGCTCAGCTTTTGGGTTTGACTGCCCCAGAGATGACCGTACTGCTGGGTGGACTGCGTGTGCTGGATGTGAACTATCAGCAATCCTCTCACGGTGTTCTCACTGACCAAGTAGGCAAGCTCACCAATGATTTCTTCGTGAACCTGCTGGATATGGCCTATGAATGGAAACCATCCAAGGCTGATGTGTCCATCTACGAGGCCACGGACCGTAAGACTGGCAAGGTCGTGTGGACAGCGACTCGCGCTGATCTGATCTTCGGTTCCCACTCCCAGTTGAGGGCGATCTGCGAGGTCTACGCCCAGTGCGACTCCGGATGCAAGGATTCGAAGTGTACGAGCTCATGCAAGTTCTGTCGCGACTTCGTAGCAGCCTGGAACAAAGTCATGAACGCTGATCGCTTCGATCTGCTGTGATCAACTGACAAGACAACCCCATCAGCCGGTGACTTTCGTAGTCACCGGCTGATGCTTTTTCCGTCATCCTGCGCGCGTTGACAAAGTGGGACGGAGGTTTTTCCCCAACCCCGTCATTCCGCGCGTAGTCGCGGAATCCAGACTCCACAGTAGGACAAATGTGATTTCTGGGCCCTGCGACTACGCGCAGGGTGACGGGGTGTAACTCAGCGTGACAAAAACACCCCCGGCGCGGGCGTTTTGTCATACCCTTCCTGCCGTCTCCCTGCGCACTGCGAGTCGCGCTGGCGCGCTCCGCAGCACAGGCTCCGTCGCAGGGTCCACTGGTCAGTTGTCTTTGGCGAGGCGGATCTGAATGCTGAGTTCTTCAGCATCAAGTTCGTTCAGAGCGTGGCTGAGAACACTCGAAGAGTAGGTTCCTGTGGCTCGCAGATCGAGCAGGGCGGCTCGTTGGGCGCGGATCTTCATCAGTGGAACCCTCTCCTCGGCAATGGTCTTGCCAAGAGGTGGACTCCATTCATTTGCGGCTGTTTTCAGTTCTTTAGCAATACGATCCCATTCACCAGCCGGCTCGATGTCCTGACCATCAAGCCCGACACCTTTGACAAACCAACCCAGCGTCCCTCCTTGAATCAGGAGTGAACCTGCAGCAACGAAGAAAGCAATGAGGATCATCAACGAACGGTGGGGGGTGTCCAACGGCAGGGTTTGGGCTGCAGCCAGGGTCACCACACCGCGCATGCCTCCCCAAATGAGCAATCCACCTTCCTTGAAACCAAGGGGCTGACGGATGAAATACTCGGCGTCAGCGAGATAGCGCTGGATGAGAGTACTGAAGTATTCAACACGATGCGAGCGCCGCTCTTCTTTGGAATCAAAATTCTTCAGGCGGGAAGATATCTGTGCCCGACGTTCCAACATGAGTTCTTCACGCTTACGCCACTCGACATCCTGGTGACCGACATTCTTGATGTCTTTACTGCGTTTGATCTTCTTCTTGGAAGTACGCCCCAGGGTGTGAAGGAGGCCAGCGATGAATCCTCCACGAAGAACAATGGCAAGAACCAAAGCTAGCGCTGCGATTCCGACAGCAACCCAGATGCTTTCGTGGGTGGCAGTGACATCTTCAATGAATCCTTTCAGTTCGAGACCCATGATGAAAAACACCGTACCCTCCAAGAGGAATTCAACAGTGTGCCAGTTGGCTCTCTCTGAGAGGCGCTGGCGGGCATCAATGTGCTTGGGGCCTGTGTGGGCAGACACCAATCCAGCGGCCACCACAGCCACCAGACCGGAAGCATGCACGAGTTCTGCTGGTACGTACGCTACGAAAGGAATGAGGAAGGAGGCAGCGGTGGCTGGTGCAGCTTCATGGATGAGTCTGCGCACACGAACACCCAACCAACCAACGAGTGCACCAATCACAGCAGCTGCCAGGGCAGCCCAGAAGAAGTCACCGAGGATCCCCCACCAAGCCATCGGTTTGATGGTGGCATCTTTAGCAGCGGCAGCGGCAGCGGCAGCAGCAGCCACAGCTGAACGCAAGAGAACCAGCGAGGTCGCGTCATTGAGCAAGGATTCCCCCTGCAGAATGTTACGTACCCGTGAAGGAACACCCAACCTCCGTACGATCGTGGTAGCAGCAGCATCAGTGGGGGACAGGATCGCACCCAAAGCTATGCAGAACCCCATCGAAACATCGGGGAGAATCCAGTGAATGATCAAACCCAGGATGACTGCACTGATGATCACCAGGACCACCGCAAGCCCACCAACAGCGGCAAAGTCCCGCCGGAAATCCACAGTCGGTATAGCGATAGCAGCCGCATAGAGTAGGGGCGGAAGGATCACCACCAGAATCCACTCGGGTTGAATCTCGATCGGTTCAACGAAGGGAAGGAAACTGATGCCGACCCCAACCAGCATCAAAATCAGTGGGGGAGCAACCCCCAGACGATCAGAGACAGTAGACAGTCCAATGACCATAGCGGCGACAACAACAACGAGAATAACTTGAGGAATGAGATGCTCCATAGTGACATTCTTCCCTATAATGATGTCGCGTCGCATCATCGGCGTTTTTGCGGACACCTCAAGGAGGGTTGATGAGTGAGATTCCGGAGGAACTTGCTGAGGCAAGACACTCTATAGACAATTTGGATGCAGCGCTGATTCATCTCTTGGCTGAGAGATTCAAGATCACCCAGCGTGTCGGCACCTTGAAAGCCCGCATGGATCTTCCCCCAGCTGACCCTGGTCGTGAAGCTGACCAGGTACGCCGATTGCGCGCTATGGCACAGGATGCTGAGCTGGATCCGGAGTTCGCTGAAAAGGTTGTGACCTTCATCATGACCGAAGTCGTACGCCACCATGAGCAGATTCGTGACGAAGGCCGCCTGACGTAGTCTGGGGACACCACTTCGCGCTACGATGGAGGAGTGTTCTTTGATACTGCGGAAAGGTAGTCGGCCATGGCAACAATTGATTTTATTGAAGCACGCGAGATCCTTGATTCTCGTGGCAATCCCACTGTTGAAGTTGAAGTCGTTTTGGAGGATGGCTCCCAGGCCCGTGCCTGTGTTCCTTCGGGTGCCTCGACGGGAGCTTTCGAAGCTGTCGAGCTTCGTGACGGTGACAAAGAACGCTACTTTGGCAAGGGCGTGAAAAAGGCTGTCAACAACGTTGTGGAAACTATCGGCCCAGAACTGCTGGGTTTTGAGGCCTCTGAGCAGCGTCTCATTGATGTGGCCATGATTGATCTCGATGGAACCGACAACAAGTCCAAGCTGGGCGCTAATGCGATTTTGGGTGTGTCTTTGGCTGTTGCTTCTGCTGCAGCAGAATCAGCTGAACTACCGCTCTATCGCTATCTTGGCGGGCCGAATGCCCACATTCTTCCAGTGCCGATGATGAATATCCTCAATGGTGGCTCCCATGCTGACTCCAATGTTGATGTCCAAGAGTTCATGATCGCTCCACTGGGTGCCAACTCTTTCGCCCAAGCCCTCGAGTGGGGTGCACGGGTCTACCATTCGCTCAAAGCCGTACTCAAGGAAAGAAAACTCTCCACTGGGCTCGGCGATGAGGGTGGTTTTGCTCCGAACCTGGAAACCAACGCGGCTGCGATGGATCTCATCCTGGAAGCGATCGAAGCTGTCGGTTTGACCCCTGGCAAGGATGTTGCCCTCGCCTTGGATGTGGCCGCGTCGGAATTCTTTGACGACGAATCCGGCACGTACTCTTTCAAGAATGGTGACAAGCTCACCGCAGATGACATGATCGCCATGTATGCGGCTTGGGTGGACAAGTATCCACTGGTGTCGATTGAAGATCCCCTCAATGAGGAAGACTGGGAGGGCTGGATCAAGATCACTGAAGCCCTCGGTGACAAGATTCAGATCGTCGGCGATGACCTGTTTGTCACCAATCCGGTACGCCTGGCGCGCGGGATCAAGCAGGGTGCTGCTAATGCCCTTCTGGTGAAGGTGAACCAGATCGGTTCCCTGACTGAGACCCTCGACGCGGTAGCTTTGGCCCATCGCAACGGTATGCGCTGCATGATGAGCCACCGTTCTGGTGAAACCGAGGACACCACAATCGCTGACTTGGCTGTGGCCACCAACTGTGGACAAATCAAGACTGGTGCGCCGGCTCGATCTGAGCGTGTGGCTAAATACAACCAGCTGCTCAGGATTGAGGAAGACCTCGACCAGGCAGCGGTCTATGCTGGGGCCTCAGCCTTTCCGAGGTTCAAGCCCTGATGGTGACCAAGCCACCACGAAAACCAGCGAGTCGAAACTCTGCGCGACCTGGGGTGAAACGTGACCAACGCTCTCGTACGCCCAAGTCGGCGGGTTCATCTGGTGGTGGCGCACGTACTGCGGGAAAGAATCCCACACCTGGACTGACTTTGGTGCAACGCACGATAGCAGTGGTGGCGACCTTTGCCTTGTTGCTGGTGTCTTTTGTGTCGAGTTTCAGTGTCTACCTCGGCCAGCAAAGAGATATCGCACAAGTTCGCGAACAGATCGCCCAGCAGCGAGCCGAGATTGAGCGTCTTCAAGACGAACTGGAACGCTGGCAGGACCCCGCCTATGTGCGGGCCCAAGCCAGGGACCGTCTCGGATGGGTGATGCCCGGTGAAGTGGGTTATCGCGTGGTCGACGAAAATGGTCAAGTCATTGGTGGAACAATGACCGATCCTGATGGTGACAGCGCAGCAGTGTCGGTGACCTGGTACGAGGCCCTGCGGGACTCATTGAAAGTCGCAGACCAACCGGTTCCTGATGCGCAGGAGCCCGAGGATTCACGGATTTTTGATCCCGACGATGATGAGTCACCAAGGTGAGGAAACTAGGTTTGTCTCCCACTGATGAAACGCATGCTAGTTCCGTCATTCTGCGCGAAGTCGCAGAATCCAGAATCCACACCGACCACTCTACTGATTCATCACCACCGGGATTATCACCCACTGGCCTCGTCGTGCCGCCCGATGCGCAAGCGCAGGCAACTCCCGCCGTTCCGCGCGACTCTAACCCCGTCATTCTGCGCGACTCTAACCCCGTCATTCTGCGCGAAGTCGCAGAATCCAGAATCCACATCGACCACTCTACTGATTCATCACCACCGGGATTGTCTCCCGTTGAGGAAGCAGTGGTGACCACCCAATTGGGGCGCGCCCCGCGTGGTGCGGTACGGGTTGCATGGTCGTGTCCTTGGGGGAAACCAGGTGTTGTGAAAACTGCACCACGCTTGGCCGATGGAACCCCCTTTCCCACGATGTACTATCTAACGTGCCCAATGGCTGTGAAAGCCTGCTCCACTTTGGAAGGTCAAGGGGTCATGGCTGAGATGACTAAGAGTCTTCATCATGACCCTGACATGGCTGATCGATATCAAGCAGCCCACGAGTCGTACCTAGCTGATCGTGATGATCTAGCCCAAGAATTGGGTGTGGATGTTCCCGAAATTACCGGCATCTCAGCTGGGGGTATGCCCACTCGGGTGAAATGCTTGCACACTGTGGTGGCCCACAGTTTGGCGAAGGGGGCTGGGGTGAATCCTTTCGGGGATCAGGCACTGGAGTTGATCGGTGGTTTTTGGGAGTCGTGTTTGAATGATTCTTGTGTGACCGATTCTTCTAGTCAGGAGATGGTTCCATGAGGGTGGGCGTTATTGATTGTGGTACGAACACCACCCGTTTGCTGATCGCCGAGTCGGACAGTGTAGGGGGTGTGTGCGAGGTGCTACGTGATCTTCGCTATTCCCGCTTAGGTGAGGGTGTGGATGCCACTGGAAGTTTCAACGCTGAGGCTATTGCCCGTACCCTCGGTCATGTCAGAGAATTCGCGGAGATCCTGTCCTTCCACCGTGTGGACCAGGTACGCTTTGTGGCCACCTCCGCCACCCGTGATGCCCGTAATCGTGAAACCTTCCTGTCCAAGGTCCGCATGATCTTAGGCATCGACCCCGAGGTCATCACCGGCGAAGAGGAGGCCCGCCTGAGTTTCCTCGGCGCCCTGCATGGAGCCCCCACCGTCCCACAGAATCCAGACTCCACAGTCGAACAACTGCAGAGTCTGGACCCTGCGACTTCGCGCAGGGTGACGGAAAGGGGTGTACCCACCCACCATGAGGACGGCGTACCCACAGTCGAACAACTACGGGGTCTGGACCCTGCGACTTCGCGCAGGGTGACGGAAACGGGTGTATCCACTCACCATGAGGACGGTGTACCCACCCACCGTGAGGAGCGCGTACCCACCCACCGTGAGGAGCGCGTACCCACCCAAGGCCGTCTTTCTGCGCGAAGTCGCAGAATCCAGAATTCACAGTCCCACGGTGGATCCTTGCCCACCATCCAAGCCAGAACCAGTCTCAACGTCGGTTCTGTTCGTCTGCGTGAGAGGTTCCTCCACGATGACCCTCCCACCGCAACTCAGGTGGATGAGGCTCGAGGGTTCGTCTACCAGTTGCTCGATAATGCCGTGGACTTCCTGAAACCTGTGGATCTTTTCATCGGGGTGGCCGGTACGCTCACCTCCTTGTCCGCCATGAATCAGGGTCTCACCACCTATGATCGCTCAAGGGTGCACAACTCCGTACTGACGGTTGATGAGATCGCTGACTTGTCTCAGCGTTTGCTGGAGCACAGTGTTGAAGAAACCCTGGAAATCTACCCGAGTCTCCACCCTGAGCGCGCCCAGGTCATCTGTGCGGGCGGGCTCATCGCTGCCGAGATTTCACAGCGCATCGGGTCGGATATGATCGTACGGGAAACCGATATTCTCGACGGCGTAGCAATGACCCTACTGGAGGATGTGTCGTGATACTCGTGGCAGAACTTCCGAGTTTATGAGATCATAAGTGACCGGGCCCCCATAGCCCAACGGCAGAGGCAGTCGACTTAAAATCGACCCAGTGTCGGTTCGAATCCGACTGGGGGCACCACATCCACATGGTGGTATCACACCATTCGCGGTGGGTGGTGGTTGAGAGGTTTGCTCATGCATGTCTTCTTCGTGGCATCTGTGCTCGTGGTCGCTGTGGGAATCATCAGTGCCATCATCCAGCATCACTTTCTCCACAAAACGAGAGTGTCAACCGCCCACGGGGAAACGGGAAAGAAGGAATCAAGAATTCGTCGTGGGGTTTCACACCTCTTCGGCCATGAATCAGGAATCACCCCTTTTAGGATCGTGTTTGCTACTGTTGGTTTGGCGATCTTCCTCATCTTGTTTCCCACAGTCTCCAGTGGTGCACAAGGTTCCTTGGGATGGGGTGTGGTTTTCCTGGAAACCCTCTACATGACCTTCCAGGTTTTCTCTCTCGATGCCGATATTGCTGGAGCCCTGGATACCCTCCGTAGCAGTGCTGACCTGCTTGCTCGGGTGGAGGCGCTCTACTCGGTTGTCCTGTTTGTGATGGCACCAGTGATTGCTGTTGGTTTCATTTTGTCTTTCATCGAGACATTCACCTCCCACGTACGCTGTTTGCTCCATCGACGCAGTGATGTCAATATTTTCTCTGAGTTGAATGAGCGCTCTCTTGCTCTGGCGCAGTCCATGCACACCCGACACCCTCAAGATGTCATCATTTTCACTGATGTCACCTCGTCCCACAAGCGGTCATCGGCTGAATTGGTCAGTGGCGCACGTCGGTTGAATTCGATCCTGTTCACAACAGACATCCTGGATATTCCCCTCCACCGGCACGGAAAACATGTGAGATTTCGGTTCTTCATCATGGGTTCCTCCGACGAAGAAAGCGTGTGGCATGCCTCTTCACTGATGGATGATGCGCGCTATCGGGACCGGAGGAATACTGATTTGTTCCTCTTCTCGGATACGTTCGAAGGGGAACTAGCATTGAGGTATCGAAAAGGTACGATCAGCGCTAGAAGAATTAACCCTGCCCGAACCCTCATCTACAGCTGGTTGTGGCAAAGAGAAGGCGACCAACCAGCGGGGATTGATCTGTTTCGCATCGCGAGAGAAGTGGGTCAAACGAAAGTGATCTCCGCAGCGATCCTCGGTTTGGGTGGTCACGGCTCCGAAATGGTCAAAGCATTGACATGGTTTTGCCAAATGGATGAGGGGCCCCACTCGTACCGTCTCCAGTTGCGTGCGTACGACAAAGACCCTGAGGTGGTGGCAACCTTCCAACGCGATCATCCAGGGTTGATGGACCACAGCTCCTCGCCGGATAGTGCCGACGTCGATCGGGAGGATGCGTACTTCGATATTGCAGTGCGCGGTGGTGTGGACGTGAACTCCCCGGAATTTGTTTCTCAACTTATGGGAGACCCCGAGGTCCCGCCACCCACTTTTATTTTCATTTCCCTGGGTGATGACGGTCTCAATATCGAAACCTCAGCTGCCCTTCGTCGGGATCTGGCTCGTCAAGGGTGCTACCCGCAGATTCTGGTGGTGTCCAGCAATTCCCGAGCAATACTGGGCGCTCTCAACCAGGCTGAGGACATGTTTGTTGCCGACAACATCGACCAGTTTCCCCGCATTCAAACCATGGGTGATGTCAGTGATGTCTTCAGCTATGAGTCCATTATTCGTTCCGAGGTGGAAACCTTGGGGCTTCTCACCCATCTCCAATGGGCAGAATGGGAGTCACCTGACCTGGTGAAGACTCTTCCCGCGTACGTTCAAAAATTCTGGGAGGACGAGTATTTCTACAACGCGTCGATCTGTGTGCCGGTTCATTGGCGTGCACGCCACACTTTGGGTATCCCCGGTCTTGATCTTCCTGTCGATGCATCCGACCAGGAGAGGCAGCAGGCCACTGATTTCCTCAGCCGTCTCGAACATGCCCGCTGGAATGCTTTCATGAAGAGCGAGGGTTTCATTTATGGCACTCAAAAAGACATCCATGTTGCACGAACTCACCCATCGATCGTCGATTTTGCCCACGTCAAACCCCAGGACAAAAAGAAAGACGACAACGACCCCAGGGTTGTGCTTCCCAACATCGAAACCAAATTTGCTGAATTAGTGGACAACGATAATGGTCAGCATCCACTGTGGACAGCTTTCCTCCATGGGTACGTCGAGTTTCTCACCCGCGCCCGCGAGATCATCACCTCAGACCCCGCCGAAACATGATAACTGGGGCCGGTATTAACTGTCACGCTCCGTAGCCTTCATTGTCTGCGGAGCACTGCGAGTCGCGCTGGCGCGCTCCGCAGCACAGGCTACGCGACTCGCAGAATCCAGACTCCACAGTTGAGCAACTGGGGATTCTGAACCCAAGTCGATTCACTACGTGGAAGGGAAGGAGCTGGGACAAAAAAGTACCGCCCTCGCTCACCTATGGTCAGCCGATGGGTGACTCATGTGTATAATAATGCAAGCAATTACACCAAAGAAGGGTTTGTTTTCATGAAGCTTACGAGGAAAATGATCGCATTGCTGGCGGTTTTGTTGTCGTTTCTGGTCGTTGGATTGACTGGTTGTTCCGGTGGGGACGGGCAAGTCGCTGGCCAAGATGATGCGCAGGTGGCGGACGTTGATACCCATGACACCACGGATCTTCCCCCAATCGTTGGCACCTGGGAGTCGGTGAAACTAACCTCGGTGTGCGATGATGATGAAGAGGACATTACGGGGCAATCCGAGCTGGTAGTCGATGAGTCTCTCACCTACCGTGTGACGCACAACAAGGATCTTTTCCCAGACCCAGACATAGTTGACGACCCCACTGGTGTGCTGGACGTCGATGGAGGTCGGTGGCTGACGTGCGGTGTGGAAGATTGCAGTTATATGCGTTTCAACCCTTCCACAAACTTCTTGGAGTGGGGTTCTGACAGTTCCTGTTTTGTCGAACATTTCCGTAAGCAATTCAACGGGTAGTACCCTGGTCAATGTTGCCAGTGAGCCAGTGGCGCCTGTCCCCGCTGTCTTTCATGTGTGGAGCTAACGGGATTCGAACCCGTGGCCTCTTCCATGCCATGGAAGCGCGCTACCAACTGCGCCATAGCCCCAGTGCGGGTATCCACCTTACCCTGGTGGCGCTACCTGTGTCCATATAGACTGGGTGTTTTGAGGGAGGAAGCCATGCCACGACCGAAGAACTCCGCTGAGTTGATTGAAGCCGCCACTAGCGAGTACGACAAACTCATGGCTCTGATTGAGTCGCTGACAATTGAACAGAGAGAGGCAGAGTTTGGTTTTGATGATCGTGATCGTTGTGTACGCGATGTGGTGGCTCATTTGAGCGAGTGGCATTACATGATGAGCAGGTGGTACGACGTGGGCATGAGTGGCGAGAAACCGGTCATCCCTGCTGAGGGCTACACCTGGCGTACCCTTCCAGCATTGAACCAGAAAATCTGGGTGGAAGCCCAGGAGATACCCCTCGACAAAGCCATGTCGGAGCTAGAAGAGACCCACGCTGTGATGATGACACTGATCACCCATCATAGTGACGAGGAGTTGTTCGCCAAGAAGTACTACCCCTGGACAGGATCCACATCACTGGGTGCGTACCTTATTTCATCGACCTCCAGTCACTACGACTGGGCCGTCAAAAAACTGAAGAAAGCCATCAAAACCTGGTGACAATACACCTCCGTCATTCCGTGCGAAGTCGCGGAATCCAGACTCCACAGTGGTTAAAATGTGATTTCTGGACCCTGCGACTTCGCGCAGGGTGACGGGGAGTGGGTTGCGTAGGGTGACGGGGAGTGGGTTGCCCAGGGTGACGGGGAGTGGGTTGTGTAGGGTGTCGGGGGTTGGGTTGCGCAGGGTATGTATGGGTGCAGGGTGATGGGGGAGGGTTGTCACGCTGATTCGCGACCGAGTTTTTCGTCGAGGGTGTGGACCTGGGATTCGAGGTCGCTGAGGCGGATTTTGAGGCGCATCACCTCGGCAGCGGCAGACGAGTACGCTCCACCGGCACCCAGAGTGAGAACAACACCTGAACCGTGTGACTTTTTTGCACCAGCTGGGTCGGTGGTGGCCAACTTCTGTTCTGCGTGAGCAAGATCAGTTTTGACCTTGGTGATCTGCTGTGAAAGTCGAGCCCTGCGCCCGTACGTACCCTGCTGGCCGGATTCTTTGCGACGATCAGGTTCCTTGCGTGCCCAGGTGTAGAACTCCTGGATGACCTCGCGAAATTCCTTACCCAGCGAAGCATTCTTGTCTTTGCCGGAGTATCCCGATTCCCGAAAAGCGATCTGGATGCGTTTCACCTCGCTGTGCGCGTGCGACAGATCTACCTCACCCACAAGAACCCGTACCTGCTCAATCAGATCCTTTTTCACCCGCGCTGATTCACGCTGGTCATCGGCAGACTTGGAGCGTTCCTCATTGCGCCGGGCATAGACCTGGTCTTGGGCGGCCTTGAACCTCAACCACAGTGCCTTGTCATCACTGGCCCGGCCGATTGTTTTCCACGTGGCCATCAGCGATGCCATGGTTTCCACTGATTGGCGAACATCGCTGCGCCCAGCTAGTTCCTCAGCGGTAGCGATGAGGGATTCTTTGAGTACGGTTGCTTCAGCTGCTTCGGTTTGTCGTTGGTCACGCAGAAGATCCAAGCGGGTAAACAACTGGTCTTGGGCTAGACGAAATCGCTCCCACAAAGCGTTGTCTTCGGATTTGGTGGTACGACCGGCGAGTTTCCACTGTTCGAGCAGTGCCTTCATTTCGCCGGGGGCTGTTTTGGCTGGCGAGATCATAGCCACCAGTTCCGCTTGGGCAATGAGTGCTTCTTTGATGGTACGGGTGGCTGCGCGCCCAGTTTCCTTAGGGGAGGGAGTGTCAGTTGTGTGGGTGTGGATTCTGGATTCTGCGACTTCGCGCAGAATGACCGGGGCGGGGTCTTCGTTGTCGGGTGCGGGTATGACAGTCGGGTTTACTTCATCTGGTTCCATAGTTCTCACCTCCTGAACTGGGTCTCCCGGTAGTTTACTCATGTGGGTGGAAAACATTGCCTAAACCCTTGCCAGACCTACTAGGTGTTTCGGTAAGGTGGGGGGGTGGCATCTACAACTTTGAGTGTGCACCAGAAGGCGTTTCGCTCCACAGTGACCAGGAAGGTCGTCATGGCCTTCACAGGGCTTGTGTTGATCTTCTTCCTTCTCATGCACATGTTTGGCAACCTGAAGGTTTTTGTTGGCCAAGAGGCGTACAACTTTTACGCCGGCTGGTTGAAAGCAGAAGTCCTTTATCCGATTCTTCCCCACGGGTGGTTTATCTGGATCTTCAGGGTCTTCCTTCTCACCTGCCTTGTTCTCCATGTTTATTGCATGGCGACACTGTGGGCGGCAAGCCTGAGAGGTCGAGGCTCCAGCTACGTCCGCACGAACCGTAGGCAGCAAACCTGGTCGAGTAAGTTCATGAGATGGCTGGGTTTGACCCTGGCCACCTTGCTGCTGCTTCACTTGCTGATGTTCACTATTGGTGGAGTGACTTTTGGTGCTTTCGAGTTCGTGGCTCATGATCCGTACTCTATGTTTATTGGCGCCTTCTCGCAGTGGTGGATTGTTCTCATCTACGCGATCTTCGTGGGTGCTGTGTGTATGCACGTACGCCACGGGTTCTATTCGGCGTTCACCACCTTGGGTATCAATGTTGGCCCTGGTGCCCGCCAGACACTTAATGTTCTTGCCTACTTCGTGGCTGGTTTGCTCTTTGCGGGCTTCATTCTTCCCCCCTTGGGCGTACTACTAGGAATGGTGTGATCATGGCTGCAACAGTGAAAAAATCCGCGAAGTCATACTTCAGCGTTGGCGAGGAGATTCAAGACACGAAGGCTCCCGCTGGTCCTATCGACAAGAAGTGGGAGACCCGCAAGTTTGAAGCCAAACTCGTCAACCCTGCTAACCGTCGCAAGTTGACGGTCATCATTGTGGGTACGGGGTTGGCTGGCGCTTCAGCTGGTGCGACCCTGGGTGAGGCGGGCTACAACGTCCACAGCTTCTGTTTCCAGGACAGCCCGCGGCGCGCACATTCGATCGCTGCCCAAGGTGGCATCAACGCGGCCAAGAATTACCGCAACGACAACGACTCGGTTCACCGGTTGTTCTATGACACAGTCAAGGGTGGCGACTATCGCGCCCGCGAAACCAATGTGCACCGTTTGGCTGAGATTTCTGCTGGAATCATCGACCAGTGCGTCGCCCAGGGTGTTCCTTTTGCCCGCGAGTACGGTGGGTTGCTGGACACGCGCTCTTTTGGTGGGGTGCAGGTGCAGCGTACCTTCTATGCTCGTGGTCAAACCGGTCAGCAACTACTCATCGGCGCCTATCAGGCGTTGCAACGCCAGGTGGCTGCCGGGACAGTGACCATGCATGCTCGCCACGAGATGCTGGAGGTGATCATCCATGATGGTCGTGCCCGGGGGATCGTCACCCGTGATTTGATTTCTGGCGAGATCGAGACCTGGTACGCCGATGCGGTGGTTCTGGCTTCTGGTGGGTACGGCAATGTGTTCTTCCTGTCGACCAATGCGATGGGTTCGAATGTGACCGCCTCCTGGAGGGCACACCGCAAGGGTGCGTACTTTGGAAATCCCTGCTACACCCAAATCCATCCGACCTGTATCCCTGTGACCGGTGAACATCAATCCAAGCTGACCTTGATGAGTGAGTCGCTACGCAACGATGGTCGCATCTGGGTTCCCAAGAATCCGGCGGATGCCGAGAAGGACCCGCGTACCATCCCTGAAGATGAACGCGACTACTATCTGGAGAGGATTTATCCCTCCTTCGGCAACCTTGTTCCTCGTGATATTGCTTCGCGCCAAGCGAAATACATGTGTGATGAGGGGCGCGGTGTGGGTCCTGCAATCGCAGAAACCGACCACGCTACTGGTGAAACCGTGGAACGCCGTCGTGGTGTCTACCTTGATTTCGCTGATGCTATTGGTCGTTTGGGCCAGAAGGCGATCGCCACCAAGTACGGCAACCTGTTCGACATGTATCGGCAGATCACTGGTGAGAATCCCTATGAGACACCGATGAGAATCTATCCGGCTGTTCACTACGTGATGGGTGGGCTCTGGGTTGACTATGATCTGATGAGTTCGATTACTGGACTGTATGTCGCAGGTGAAGCCAACTTCTCTGATCACGGAGCTAACCGTTTAGGAGCTTCGGCTCTCATGCAGGGGCTTTCGGACGGGTATTTTGTGTTGCCCAATGTCATCAACGACTATTTAGCTACTGGCCCCTTCGAAGAGATCGATGATTCAACACCGGCGGTTGCTGAGGCTTTGGCTGATGCCAAGGGTCGCATCGAGAAACTACTGTCTATCCAAGGTGAGCGTTCCGTGGATTCCTTCCACCGCGAACTGGGTTCGATCATGTGGGAGTACTGCGGAATGGAACGTACCGAAGCTGGACTGATCACTGCGATTGAAAGAATCAGGGCCCTGCGTCAAGAATTCTGGTCCAATGTTCGGGTTCTCGGTGTCAACGAAGATTTCAACCAGGCTCTGGAGCGTGCTGGCCGTGTGGCTGATCTCATTGATCTGGGTGAACTCATGTGTGTGGATGCCTTGCATCGTCGCGAATCCTGTGGTGGACACTTCCGTGGAGAATCACAGACCGATGATGGTGAGGCCCTGCGCCATGATGATGAATTTGCCTATGTCGCAGCCTGGGAGTTCGCCGGGGAAGGACAAAGCCCCATACTGCATAAGGAGCCTCTGGTCTATGAGGCAATCGAGCTGAAGCAACGGAGTTACAAGTGAAAATCACACTGAAAGTTTGGCGCCAAGCCAACAAGGACGCTGCTGGGTCGATGGTGACCTACCAGCTTGATGGCGTCTCCGAGAACTCTTCCTTCTTGGAGATGCTTGATATGCTCAATGAGCAATTGACCTCACAAAACCAGGAACCGGTTGCCTTCGACTATGACTGCCGTGAAGGTATCTGTGGGATGTGTGGGATCGTGATCAATGGTTCGGCTCATGGTCGCTATGAATCAGATGTTGCCACCACCACCTGCCAGTTGCATATGCGTAGCTTCCGTGATGGCGACGTGATTGAGGTGGAACCGTGGCGTACGGGGGCTTTCCCTGTGGTCAAGGACCTAGTGGTTGATCGCTCAGCCTTTGATCGGATCATCCAAGCTGGTGGTTTCATCTCGGTGAACACTGGTTCTGCCCCTGAAGCCCACTCCACTCCAGCGCCGAAGAGGCAAGCTGATCGTGCCTTCGATGTGGCCACCTGCATTGGTTGCGGGGCTTGCGTGGCGGCCTGTCCTAATGGTGCTGGCATGCTGTTCACCTCAGCGAAGATCACCCACCTAGCGAACCTCCCCCAGGGCCAACCCGAGCGTCGCTTGCGTGTGAAAGCAATGATCGCAGCCCACGACGAGAACGGTTTCGGCGGATGCCAAAACGTCGGCGAGTGTGCCTCGGTATGCCCCAAGGAAATCCCCTTGGAGTCCATCGCCCAGCTGAACCGAGACCTGATCGCCTCCATGTTCCGCGGTGACGGCAAATCCACCGACTAGATGACAATAAGGGGACGGGGCGTTTGTCACATTCCCTCGACAATAAGGGGACGGGGCGTTTGTCACATTCCCTCCACCCCATCGCGACCCTAGACGTTGAAATACGTCTGGGAAATACGTCTGGTCGAACAACATTTGTTGTCTGAATGTGCCAAACGCCCCGTCCGCTTGCGCCAAACTCTGTCACCCTGCGCGAAGTCGCAGGGTCCAGAAATCACATTTCAACCACTGTGGAGTCTGGATTCCGTGACTTTGCACGGAATGACGGGGGTGTGATTGTGTGACAAGCGGGGACGGTACTGTTTTGTCACACCGCCGGAACACAAAAAGGACCGTCCCCTTGTGTTCCTGAATGTGACAAACGCCCCGTCCCCTTTGGCACTGAATGTGACAAACGCCCCGTCCCCTTTGGCTAATTGGCGTGAGTTGGTGTGCTGTGGCAGAATTGGGGATTGCGCTTTGGGCCCCTGCCACAGGGGGGTAGCCGAGAGTGCATCTGAGACACCACACACTGGTGACCTGTGGCACCTGGAGGAAACATGAACCCACTCATTCAAGAAATCAATGCCGAGTCCCTGCGTGACGATTACCCAGATTTTCGCCCCGGCGACACAGTCAAGGTTCATGTGAAGGTTGTTGAAGGAAACCGCTCACGCATTCAGGTGTTTGCTGGTGCTGTGATCGCTCGAACAGGTTCCGGCATCCAAGAAGCCTTCACCGTACGCAAGGTGTCCATGGGGGTTGGTGTGGAACGTACCTTCCCACTGCATTCACCCATCATCGACAAGATCGAGGTGGAGCGCCGCGGTGATGTACGCCGTGCCAAGCTCTACTATCTGCGTGGGCTTCGAGGCAAGAAAGCCAAGATCAAAGAGAAGCGTTTCGCCCCCAATGCCGACTGAAGAAGATGAGCCCACAGTGGCCCAGGATGATACTGTCGAAGAACAGTCAACTCCCCCCAAGCGTACTCGCCCCTGGTGGCTGAGAACCCTGCAATGGGTGGGTGAACTGCTGATCTATCTGGTCATTGCCCTGATTGTGGTGAGCCTGATCAGAGTTTTCCTCCTGCAAAACTATGTTGTCCCATCAGGGTCCATGGAGAACACTCTGCAAGTCGACGACATGATCCTTGCCTGGAAACCAGTCCAACCCCACCGTGGCGACATTGTTGTTTTCCGCGACGACATGGATTGGCTACCACCCATGGGTACAACTGATGCCTCCCCCTTGAAAAGGCTCCTCGCTTGGGGAAGACTGTTGCCACCGCTCGATGAACAATACTTGGTTAAAAGGGTTATTGGTCTCGAGGGCGACATGGTCGAATGTTGCGATCCACAGGGCAGAATCATGGTCAATGGGTACGCGGTTGATGAACCCTATCTGCTCTACAACCGAGCCGACGTGGCCCTGAAACCCTTCCATGCAGTTGTTCCCGAGGGTCGCATGTTTGTCATGGGGGACCACCGTGATGGCTCCAAGGATTCCCGTTTTATCTTGTGTGCTGAGGAACAGAGTCGAGCTATGCCCAAAGTGGCTTCCGTTCAGGGAAGAGTGTTCTCCATTCTCAGACCTATTGCCCACTTCCGTACCTTCTCCTCATCAGAAGCGTACGCGGGTGTTCCCCCGCCTAGTGGGAGCCCTCCGTCTTTGGCCTCTGCCCCCTGGGAATGCCCCTAGCTGATGTACGACGACATGCTCATAGCCGGTGGCCTTGGACCTGTCGCAGGGGTGGATGAGGCTGGACGTGGTGCCTGCGCGGGACCGCTGGTCGCCGTGGCGGTGATTCTTCCGCCCGAGAGCTTCGACACCTCCCAACTCGATGATTCGAAGAATCTTAGTGAAACCCAGCGTGAGAGACTCTATCCGATCATCATGGATGGAGCCCTGGCGGTCAGCCAGGTCATCATCGAAGCTGGTGACTGTGACACTTGGGGAATCCAACTCGCCAATCTGCAGGCTCTGCGCCGAGCCGTGGAAGGCCTCGCTGTCACACCTGGTTTTGTGCTCACTGACGGATTTCGGGTCCCTGGTTTGACCGTGCCCAACCTGGGGATGTGGAAGGGGGACAGGCTGTCGGCGAGTGTCTCAGCGGCCTCCATCATCGCCAAGGTCACCCGCGACCGGATCATGGACGATCTGGACCGCGCGTACCCCCTCTACCAGTTCGCAAAACATAAGGGGTACGCCACCGCACTCCACCAGCAAATCTTGGACACTCACGGCCCATGCCCCCAACATCGCTTCAGTTACCGTAATGTAGCCCGTACGACCACCCAGGAGGAACCATGAGCGCAGAAGAACTAGAAACCTACGAAGCTGAGCTTGAGCTTGCCATCTACCGCGAATACAAGGATGTGGTGGGTATCTTCAAGTGGGCGGTTGAAACAGAGCGCCGCTTTTATCTGTGTAATAAAGTCGATTTGAAGGTACGCACTGAAGGTGGGGATATTTTCTATGAGGTTTCTATGGAGGACGCATGGGTGTGGGATATGTACCGCCCAGCCCGTTTCGTCAAAACCGCAAAAGCCCTAA
This sequence comes from Propionibacteriaceae bacterium, assembly GCA_009782915.1. Taxonomy (GTDB): domain Bacteria; phylum Actinomycetota; class Actinomycetes; order Propionibacteriales; family Propionibacteriaceae; genus WQYJ01. The sequence goes on from WRIC01000001.1 coordinate 127,844, forward strand.
CTTTCCGTGACGTCGCCATTGAGGAGATCGCCCACAGCGAGTTGCAGGTCCCCGAATCTGAGTGATTCTCCCAAGACAGTTCACCGTGTGTCCCCCCGCATTCCCCGTCTCCCTGCGCGTCTCATCCCGTCTCCCTGTGCGTCTCATCCCGTCTCCCTGTGCGTCTCATCCCGTCTCCCTGCGCGAAGTCGCAGGGTCCAGACTGCCCAGTTGTATAGCTGTGGAGTCTGGATTCCGTGACTTCGCACGGAATGACGGGGTGAGAGGAGTGCGGAATGACGGGGTGGGAGGAGTGCGGAATGACGGGGTGAGAGGAGTGCGGAATGACGGGGTTGAGTGCGGAATGAAGCAGGGAGGGCAGTGACCTATTCGCTGCGCAGGGCTTCGACGGGGTCCTTGCGGCTGGCTGCTGAACTGGGGATCAGACCAGCGAGGAAGGTCAGAAGCATTGACACACCGATGAGGATCATAGCGGCATTGAACGGGAGTCGAGCGATACGGTCAACATCGGTTAATGCATAGACAATCGGGTTTGCGATCAGAATAATACCGAGGGTGATGAGCACACCCATCACACCGGCAACAAACCCAACGATGAGAGTCTCCGCGTTGAACACATTGCCGATGTCGCGCTTGGATGCACCCAAAGCTCGAAGGATACCGATCTCTTTGCGGCGTTCTAGAACCGAGATGTAGGTGATGACACCAATCATGATGGAGCTCACCACCAACGAGATCGACACGAAAGCAACCAGGACAGCAGAAATCTTGTCGATGATGTCGGTCACCGATGTCATGAGCGTACCGACAATGTCAGTGAAGGTGATGACCTTGTCCTCGTCTTCAACCTTCATTCGCTCGTTGTAGGCATCGAGAGAGTCAATGACGGCTTGTTTGGCGGCAAAGTCGTTGGGATAGATGTCGATCGAGTACGGGTTGTCTAGTGTGGCATAGCCCAAGGATTGCAGATTTGAATCCAGGGTGTGGCGCTGGCGGCTCATCATCGACATGAGTAGGCTCGTGAACTGTTCAGGGTCAGAATTAAACTGGAAGATGTCAGCAAACTGCTGGGGGTCAATACTCATCGCTGAAGAAAGCTGGGAAACAATCTGGGTCATCGTAGACTGCATCGCTGCCCCCAGCTGTGTGGACAGGTTACCCATCATCGCGGAGACCATCATCTCCATGGTGGATTGCATATAACCCGCGAGAGCCTGGGATGCCTGAGCCTCCAGCTGATCGGTGTTGATCGCATTCATCAGCCGTCCCATGAACACTGCTTGATTCTGTGGCTGGTTAAACCACGCAGCAAAAGAGCCACCAATGTCACCAGGCAGAGAAGGTGCGGTCGTGGGGATTTCGGTGGGCAAATCGGTGGGGATCGTGGTGGGAATCTCAGTGGGCAATTGTGTGGGAACCTGGGTGGGCTCTGAAGTTGGCTCGCCGCCCTGCGACGGTTCACCTGACGGTGTTGGTTCGCTCGTTGGCTCAGGGGATGGAGCAGGTTGAGCAGTGGGCGAGTTGGTGGGGGTGAGCCCAGGCGCCTGGGGGAGCTGCGGAAGACCCGGCGTACCCGATCCAAGGGTGTCACGCAAATAATCACCTACAGTCTGGGTCAGCAGATCAGCCAGAGCATCCTCAGAGATTTCGATACTCATCCCCGACAACATCGCGCCCAAATCCGGTGGGGGAACCTGAGGCATTGACCCACTCATGGACGACATATCCATCGACCCCATTGACGGGTTAGCTGGAATACTCAAACCCGAGAAATCGAAGTCAAACATCGAAGCCAAAGAATCGGTGTCAATATCGAGCAGGGTAGAGAAATCAAAGTCACCCATCCCCGGATTCTCGGCCTCCTCATCGAAGGTTTTCCCCGAGAAAACATTCACATCAGGGTTCTTCAATTGGTCGATGACAATGTCGGATTTCGAGGCTTGATCCATGAGCTGATAAACCAAACTCATCGGATAATACAATCCGGGACGCAACATCGCTCCACTGGCATCCTCACCAGCAGTGACCACACCCACCACACGCAAGGTGTTGCCACTCGTCACCGCGTACCTCATCCACGAATCGTCTTTACTACGATCCGACCACACATTATACGAGGGATCATACTCATAGAATCGGGCAGCGTTCACCTGCTTGAAGGTGACATCCAGGATGTCGCTGTAGGACAGGTTTAGACGTTCCTTGGGTGGTGAAACTGTCTTGTTTTCAGCCATATCTTGGAGCATCTGTTCGAGTTCAGCTGGGTCACGCAAACCCATGGCGTACAAAACAAAGTCAGAGATTCCACCAGAGTTAGTTGTCACCAACACCAGCTCACCCGGGCTGCTGGGCCAATGTCCGGCGAGAACCTCGTAGGAATCGGTGACCAGGTTCATATCCTCAGGCAGTGAGCCGAAAACATTCGCTGTCATACCCATGCTCATGATTGCTGAGGAGGAGTCACCACCAAACCCCAGAGAGGAAAACATGGTGTTGGGGTTGACCTGGCGGATGGTGTCTGTGACGTCAGGATGGAAGATCTGCGGGGTGACATTGTAGTTATATTGGATCGAGCGTACGTGCTGGTCGATACCAGCTTCCTCAGAGTCAAGGTATTTCTTCAGCGACTTCAAATCATTGGAGGAAACCTCGGAGAGCATTCGTCCCAGAACCTTCACCTCATGGACATCGGAATCCCACTCATTGTCGATGACATCTTGGAGGTCTTGTCCGGCTGTGAGCATACTCGCCATGTCGATGCCCTGGGTTTGAATCTGGAGGGGATACAGCGAGAGTGTGTCTTCTTCGACGCCACGAATATAGGCGTTGACCCCGTTGGCGAGGGCAAGAATAGTAGCGATCCCGACGATGCCGATCGAGCCAGCAAAACTGGTCATCAAGGTACGACCCTTTTTGGTCATCAGGTTCTTAAAGCTGAGCGCAATCGCGGTCAAGAAACTCATCGACGTCCGGCGGGCTTTCTTGGCTGTGCGAGCAGTTCGTGGGGGAGTGTACGGATCAGTGTCACCGACTACTCTCCCATCGCGCAAAGAAATCGTCCTGGTGGCGTACTCTTCCGCTAATTCAGGATTATGGGTGACCATGATGACTAAGCGCTCCTGGGCAATATCTGCCAGGAGGTTCATCACATGGACCCCGGTTTTGGAGTCGAGAGCGCCGGTGGGTTCGTCAGCAAGAAGGATCTCTGGATCATTGATCAGGGCTCGGGCGATAGCGACTCGCTGCATCTGCCCGCCGGAGAGCTGATTGGGTTTCTTATGGAGGTGTTCACCGAGGTCAACCTGTTCGAGAGCGATTTTGGCTCGCTGTGTTCTGTCGGCTTTGCTCACCCCAGACAAAGTCAGGGCAAGCTCGACGTTCGCTAGCACTGTTTGGTGGGGGATGAGATTGTAGTTTTGGAAAACGAAACCGATGCGATTGTTGCGATAGGTGTCCCAGTCACGATCAGAGTATTGCTGGGTGGAGACATCATCAATAACGAGGTCGCCAGAATCACAGTGGTCCAAACCACCGACCACATTCAGCATCGTGGTTTTCCCGGAACCCGAGGGCCCGAGGATCGCAACAAACTCATTGTCGCGAAAAGTAACACTGACCCCGTCAAGGGCGGCTTGAGTGAAAGTTCCTGTGTGATAGGTCTTGCGAACCTCTTCAAGATGGAGCATATCCCCTCCTTTTCGCCCGAGTGATCTGTGATAGCTACACAATTCTACCGTGGATTAGGTGCACCCCCGCTCGAAAAGCGATAACCCCAGGGTTCACTCAGGGTATGGACTAAAAGGGGACGGGGCGTTTGTCAGACTAAAAGGGGACGGGGCGTTTGTCACATTCTGAAAACAAATGTTGTTCGGCTAGACGTGTTTCAACGTCTAGGGTCGTGATGGGGTGGAGGGAATGTGACAAACGCCCCGTCCCCTTTTGGTCAGGGTCGAGGGAATGTGACAAACGCCCCGTCCCCTTTTGGTCAGAGGGAATGTGACAAACGCCCCGTCCCCTTTTGGTCAGGGTCTCGCTAGACTGAGAGCATGGGGAATCAGACAACACAACAGGTGGTGGAACTGCAAGGGGTCACTAAGGAGTACCCGTTGGCCTCGGGTCCCGTGGTTGTTTTAGATAATGTTGACCTCACCATTGATGCCGGTACGAGTGTTGCTTTGCGGGGGGTGTCGGGGTCAGGGAAATCCACTTTGCTCCACTTGTTGGGGGCCATTGATCGACCCACCTCAGGCAAGGTGATTGTTGACGGTCACGATCTATCTGATCTGTCCACTGCCCAGCAAGCTGATTTTCGCGCACGCTCGATCGGCTTTGTCTTCCAGTTCTTCAACCTCATGCCCACCTTGACTGTGGCTGAGAATGTTTCCAGTGGGTTGGAGCCACTCCACATGGCTCGCCGTGCCCGAGAAGAAGCAGTACGCGAAGCGCTGGCCAGTGTGGGACTCATGGATCAAGCCAACAAATATCCCGCCCAACTCTCCGGTGGGCAGCAACAACGTGCAGCCATTGCTCGCGCTATCGCCAAGCGGCCACCCGTACTGCTCGCTGATGAACCCACCGGCGCACTCGATGTTCATACCGCATCTGTGGTTCTCGACTATCTCGGCAAAATGCAACAGGACATGGGCTGCACCCTCATTGTGGCCACCCATGATCCTGTGGTCTCCGATTTTGTGGAAGCGGTCTACCATGTTGGCGGCGGTAGGTTGACCCGTGAACGCTGAGAACCCAACACGCGGCGCCCAGGGGCCACCCGACCCCTTCGATTCCTCGTTGCCCATCAAACGTCATCTCCTGCCACCAGTGGTGGCCCACCTGCTGGGTTCAGCGAAGTCCATGAAAGGACGCCTCGCCGCGCTGGTCGCGATCACAGCGTCGTGTATCGGCATCTATGTTGGGGGGCTCTCCGCTATTGATTCCACGTTGACTGCGCGCGATGGGTGGTTCGACGAGGGTCATGTCGCTGATCAACAGGTCTATTTCCAGGCTATCCCTGCGCCGCAGGTTCCTGATTTCCTGGAGGTTGAGGGGGTCAGCGACTATCGGGCCCGTGCGGTCGTACGCGGAACAGTGAGTGTCAAAGGAAACTCCCATCTGACCATGCAAGTGGTGTCGGGGCCTTATCAACGTGAGCTGGATCTACAATCCCTCGTACTGCTGGAGGGGCGGTTCCTCTCCGAGGATGATACTCGCGGCATCCTCATCGACTGGCATCTTCAGCAATCCCATGGGGTGGAGCTTGGTGACACAATCCAGGTCACCTTGGCTGGGGTAGAGAAGTCTTTGCAGGTACGTGGGATCGTCCAGGACGCTGAGTTTTTACTGACACCATCCAACCCATCGTTGTTTATTCCCACCAAAGGGTCTCTTGGAATCGGTTTTGTTAACGAGGAAACTCTCGTGGATATCTATGGGTTCCTGCCAGTTAATTCTGTGCTCATCCGCAGCGAGGACTCCACTGATGATCTGCGTGGGCGCATCCTGGATTTCGCTGCCGACCAGGATCTGACCCAGGCGTACGCGCTGGGGGCAAGCGAACAATTCTCGTCGCTCTATTTGGAAAAGAACCTCGCTGCTTTCGGTACGGTCGTACCAGTCATTGTCTTAGTGACGGGTTTGTCTTCGGTGTTTGTCACCTTCTTCCTGCTGGCTCAATGGTTGACCCGTGAACGCCGAGCCCTCGGCGTACTGATGACCCTGGGGTATACCGCACAGCGACTAGCGACGGCTTTCATGGTGGTCATTGCGGGTTTGGCACTGTCATCGATCGTCCTTGGTGTGGGTGTGGCCTATCTGCTGGCGGGGTTGTTCATTTCACGCTTCGCGACCTCGGTGGGTTTGCCTCGGTCACCACTGCATCTCACCGGGTTCTATCTGTTGGTTTCTGCGGTGGCAGCAGGGGTGATGTTTGTCTGCGCAGGAATCTATGCGGCGATTCAGGTGAGCCATATGACCCCGCTGGATGCCATGAGGCAGACTTCGGCCACTGGGCGGCATCCGGGTCGATTGTCCGGTTGGCTAGGGGCCGTACTTCCGACGAGTTGGTTGCGTATCGCTGTTCGCAATACGGTACGCGACAAACTGGTGTCGGTGCTCACTGTGGTGTCGATGGCCCTGGGGTTCGGGATTACCGCTAGCTTCTCGATCGCTTTCTACTCGGTGATATCGACCGCTCAGGGGCAGGTGAAAGCCAGTGAATGGGATGTTCTGGTGGATTTTCGCACCCCACTAGATGAGGACACCCTGGGTCGATTGAAAACAGAGTGTGAGGCCGGTGAGATCACCGGGATCGTGCGCGGGGCTATCCAGGCATCCGCCAACTCCACCAACGTCAACCTCTATGCCGGTGGGTTCGATCCGCAGCACCTGTGGTACAAGATGCCCGTACTGTTGGAAGGAGAAGACGTCCATGCGGGAGCTCCTCGCGGTATCGCACTCGAGGTGTCCACTGCGCAGGAGCTCCAGGTGACCGTCGGGGATGTGGTGGCCTTGGACTCAACCTCCGGCCATCACCAAGGTGAGGTGATTGGTATCTTCTCCGGGGCTCTACCGGGGGAGGCTCGCTTGAGTTTGGCTTTTGCCCAGGAAGTGTTCTCCCTGGAGGATTTACACACTGGGATGCTTCTGCAAGTCAGCGAGGTCGATCAGGTATCGAGGTGTCTGAATCGAAGTAGTGTGGTTCAACAGGTAATGCCACTCGATGAGATTCTCGATGAGATCACCTCGTTGTCTGATCAGATCACCTCGATTTTGCGGATCGGTTCCTCAGTGTCCATGGTGGTGGCTTTGTTGTTTGTCGTGGCCTGCTTGGGTTACACCGTTTTGAAGAGGTCGCCTACTTATCAGTTGTTGCGTGCTTTGGGGAATCGGAATTGGGTAGTGGTGGCAACGATCCTCACCGAGACGTGGATCCTGGGTTTGTGTGCGATGGTGTTGGCGATCCCTATTGCCGCTGCTTCGGCGTACTACACAGCGTGGCGTATCTCCCAAGTGTGGTTCCGCGTGGAGTTAGAAATGACGGTTGCTGACTTTGCCCAGACTTTCATCCCTGCTTTCATCTTGTTGCCCTTGGTGGCCTTGCCCATGGCCCGCTCAGTGTTGGGTGAGTCCCTCGACGAATTCATGCGCTCCCGCGAACTGGGCTAGCGGGACAGATGGGGACGGGGGTGTTTTGACACAGTGTCCCGGTCAAAGTGTTGTGGGACAGATGGGGATCGCCCCGGTGTCCCATGGTGGGGACTGCCCGGTGTCCCATGGTGGGGACCGCACCGGTGCCCCATGGTGGGGACCGCGCCGGTGCCCAAGGCTGAAGTCACACGTACCCACCTCCCCGTCACCCTGCGCGAAGTCGCAGGGTCCAGAAATCACATTTCCACAACTGTAGAGTCTGTTTTCCGTGACTACGCACACAATGACTGGAGCGTGACAAAACAGTACCGTCCCCATCTGTCCCCCGGACACCGGGGTCTGTCCCCACCGTGACGCTGCCAAGTGTTGTGGAGATGGAAATCTGTGGATAACTTTTTTGGTTATCCACAAGTCAGAGTTTCCGGTGTCGCGGAGTTGGTTTTTCCCCATTGTTGAGGTGGAGGTAAGAAATGAACCAACACCCAACACTCGGCCAGATCGGTGAGGATCTCGCTGCATCGTACCTAGAATCACTGGGTTGGAAGATCCTCGAGCGGAACTGGCGCTGTGGACGCGCTGGGGAGATCGACATTGTTGCCGTCGAGCCGTCGTACCGGCGTGGGGCGCTGGTTTTCTGCGAGGTGAAAGCCAAGTCGGGACATGGGTTCGGAGAACCCTTAGAAGCGATCACCAGGGAGAAACTCAAGAGGTTGCACCGACTTGCGTGTCTGTGGATGTCGACCCACGAGATGGGGTACGACCGAGTCAGGATCGATGCGATTGGCATCTTGGCGTTGCCTGGACAAGAACCCACCATTGAACATGCAAAGGCGGTCAGGTTATGAGTGCGGTGTGGGGGATAGCGCGTGCCCAATCGGTGGCGTTGGTGGGTGTCGATGCGATGCCAATCACGATTGAAGCATGGACGGGGTCTGGGCTTCCGCGTACGACGATGGTGGGGTTGCCTGACGCTGCACTCACCCAAGCCAAGGAGAGATGCCGGGCGGCAGTGATTAGTGCAGGGTACGGGTGGCCGACCCAGGTATTGACCATCAATTTGACCCCGGCGAGTCTGCCGAAAACTGGTTCACACTACGATCTGGGGATTGCGGCGGCTGTCCTGGCTGCTGAAGGGGTTGTTCATCACACCCAATTGGAGGGTGTGATTCTTCTAGGTGAGCTGGGGTTGGATGGCTCAGTTCATCCTGTACGCGGGGTTCTTCCTGCACTGTTGGGTGCGCGACGAGTGGGTGTGACCCGCGCTGTTGTTCCAGCCTCACAACTCGGTGAGGCTGCGCTGGTTGACGGTATGGATGTTCGGGGAGTGAGCCAACTGCGGGAGTTATTGGGTGTTCTGGATGGTGGGCCAGGGGTGACCCCTGTCGCACCAACGAAAGACTCCCGCGCTGAACCCGCCCAACCTGATCTGAAAGATGTTGTTGGTTTGAAAGAAGCCCGCTGGGCACTTGAGGTGGCTGCAGCTGGTCGCCATCACCTGTATTTTCATGGACCTCCCGGGGTGGGCAAGACTCTTCTGGCATCTCGTCTTCCTTCCATCTTGCCCAACCTCGCCGGAGAGGAGGCAATGGAGGTCGCTGCGATCCATTCACTGGTGGATGTGGAGATTGATTCTCTACCTCAGCGACCTCCGTATGCCGCTCCCCATCATTCCGCTTCGGTGGCATCCCTCATTGGTGGGGGTGCTCGGATTGCTCGACCGGGGGCAGTGTCGCTAGCTCATCGCGGGGTGCTGTTTCTCGATGAGGCTCCGGAGTTTTCGTCCGTGGCGTTAGAGGCGATGCGTACCCCCTTGGAATTGGGGGAAATCACTTTGGGGCGTTCCCAGATGTCGGTGAAATATCCTGCACGATTCCAACTCGTGCTGGCAGCCAACCCCTGTCCTTGTGGGTTAGCATCCACCCCGCGTAGCAAGTGTTCGTGCACACCCATGGCGATCAGGAAATATGCCTCACGGATCTCCGGTCCCATCATTGATCGGATCGATATTCAAGCAAAGATCCTTCCCACCCGGAGCTCGCTGAAACTGGCGGAGGTTGGTGAGGCGGAAAGTTCATCGGTGGTGGCCAATCGGGTACAGGCCGCTCGTGATCGCCAAACTGTGCGCTTGCGCAACACATCCTGGTCAACCAACGCCGAATTGTCAGGGCGATTTGTTCGCAAGGATCTGCCTCTTCCCTCAGACATGTCGATGGTTGAGGCGGCAGTCCTGGGTGGAACCTTGTCGGCGCGCGGTGTCGACAAGGTCCTGAAGGTGGCATGGACGGTCGCGGATTTGCTGGGGGCTGATCGCCCTGAAACAGACCATCTCGCTGCGGCTTTGGCTTTACGTTTGGGGCAGGAGAATCTGAGATGACATCGGCGAATGTGGAAGAGAGGCAGGCCCGCATGGGTTTGGCCGCTTGTCATCAAGGTGGAGACCCCGCTTTGGTTGGGTTGGTTCGTGATCAAGGCCCAGCAGCAGTGTGGGCACACCTGCGCTCAGGACAAGGGACGACAGCTTTGGCGCGACGTGCATCGGGGGTTGATGTGGACCGCATCGAAGCCCAAACTACAGCTTGTGGGGCGCGCTTTCTTATTCCAGGGGATGAGGAATGGCCGGTGGGTGTGTCTGACCTCTCCTGGTCGGAGCCTGTGGGTGGTATGGGTGGTGAGCCCCTGGGTTTGTGGGTCCGTGGACCCGTGCGCTTGTCTGAGTTGGTTGGTGGTGTTGCGGTTGTCGGTTCGAGAGCCAGTACGGCCTACGGTGAGCATGTGGCTAGTGAATGGGGTGCAGGGTTGGCGGAGGCTGGTCATCCAGTGATCTCGGGTGGTGCTTATGGTATTGATGCGTGCGCTCATCGTGGGGCGCTGGCTGCCCAGGGTGTCACGGTCGCGGTGATGGCTGGGGGATTGGAGAGCTTCTATCCTCCCGGTAATTCTGCCCTGCTGGAGAGGATTGCTCACAAGGGGGCGGTCATCAGTGAGTATCCTCCCGACGCTCCACCCTCGCGCGCCCGTTTCCTGGTGAGGAATCGTTTGATTGCTGCGCTGTCTCAGGCGACACTTATTGTTGAGGGTGCCCTGCGTTCGGGCGCCCAGAACACAGTCAGTTGGGCGCTATCAATGCAGCGAATGGTTTGTGCAGTTCCAGGTCCGGTGACCTCAGCAATGTCGGTGACCCCGCATCGTCTCATCCGCCAAGGCCAAGCCACCTTGGTCAGCAGTGTCGAAGAAATCCTGGGTGGGTTGAAACCGCTCAACACTGATATCCCTGACTATCAAAGGGCGCAACCCACCTTGTTCGACTCACTGACTGATCACCAGAAGCTCGTCTTCGAAGCCCTGCCGGTGCGCCAAGGGAAAAGCATCGACGAACTCATGCATGTGACAGGTGACTCTGTCATGAACCTTCAGGTATGTCTCACCCAACTTCAGTCTATGGGGCTAGTGAAGGAATCTGGATATGGGCGTTGGTTGGCCATTCCTCGTCCTCAGAGCCCCGAGTTGTCTCTGTTGGGGGTCGCCAACCCCCAACCACCGTTCTAGGGCTGATCACTCAATCTCAGTGGTCAGTAGCTTTCTTGACCATTGCAGTATGTGGAGATCACTGGTGTCGGAAGTTCAAGACCGTGGTACGGGTTGTTGAGCCCTTGGGTGAAAGCATCCTCTTTGTTGATGATTCCTCGCAAGGTCGGATCGATGAGAGTAAAAGTTGCAGGTTCACCGGGGGTGAGGTTACGACCCTGGTGATCAGAGATTCCACCAATGCGTGCGGGGGTAAGCGACATGCGGTCAATCACACTATCCCAATCCATGCGACCAGTAAGAACCATGGTTTCCATGACCACACCGAGAGCCCATTCCAGGCCCACCATGCCCGGTTTCGCTTGATCCATGGGTTTGTCCTTGTCGGAGGTCTTGTGGGGTGCATGATCCGTACCCACAATATCGATGACACCCTCGGCCAGCGCTTGTCGTACTGCCTCAATGTCCTCGTCTGTGCGCAAGGGAGGATTCACCTTGAAACGGGTATCCATGGATTGCACAAGCTCGGCGCCCAAAAGCAGATGGTGGGGAGTGACCTCAGCAGTGATGGGCGCGCCCTGGTTTTTACCCCAACGGATCACCTCTACTGATTCTGCGGTGGAGATATGGCAGAGGTGAACACGACAACCCGTGTCGAGCGCTAGTTGTATGTCGCGTTCCGCAATCGTTGTTTCCGCTGATCGATCCCAAATGTGTGTTGGATTATCAACGATGACATTATCCGGGGCGAAAGCTTGTGCACCAGCGATCCCATGGTCTTGACAATGCTGGGCAAGAACCCCGTTGCAGACCTTGATCCGCTGGAGGGCCTCCTTCATGATGTCCACATCCATGACACAGAAACCGTCATCTGAGAATACGGTGACACCCTCAGCATTCATCGCTTCAATGTCCGCCACCTGCTCCCCAGCAAGACCCCGGGTGATCGCCCCAATAGGAACAACCTCTATGTCAGCTTTCCGGGCCAGTTTGCGCAGTACGCGTACCTTCTCGGCAGTGTCCGTGACAGGGTTCGTGTTTGCCATAGCATAAACCGCTGTGTATCCTCCCGCTGCTGCTGCTTGGGTTCCGGTTTCAATCGTCTCCGCTGGATCAGGCGCAGGTTCACGCAAATGGGTGTGCAGATCAACCAACCCTGGTAGAGCCATCAACCCCGAGGCATCGATCTTCTTGGGTCGGGTCAGTGCCGAGGGATCAACGAAGTGACTGCCACGGATTCCCAGGTCCGTACGTACCCCCGAAGCCAGGGTCACATCAGTAATGAGCAGATCCATGGTGTCCTTTCGATGAGTTCACTATAGTCAGGTAGGGACTACTCGTCACCCGTGGTCGACCGCTAGTCTGGATTCCGCGACTTCGCACGGAATGACGGAAGTGAGGAGAACGCACCATCTGTCAAGTGACTGGGAAGGGAAAGCACACCATTGCCGTCTTTCTGCGCGTAGTCGCAGAATCCACAGTGGAACATATGGATGTGAGTCAGAGGTAGGGTCATGGTGTAGTGCTTTATCTGTCGTCTTTCTGCGCGTAGTCGCAGAATCCAGAATTCACAGTCGTTCGCATGAGAGCCAGTCATTGGAAAGGAGAGGATGATGGGGATGCGCTTCACTATCGTCTTTCTGCGCGTAGTCGCAGAATCCAGAATCCGTATTTAGACACATGAGAGCCAGTCATAAGAAAAGGAGAGGACTATGGAGAAGATTGTTTTAGGTGATGAGGATTTCATCGTTGAAATCTGGAGTCGCGGGGCAGCGATCAATGATATCCGCATACCGGATCGCCATGGGGTCATGGGTTCGGTGGTGCTGGGGTATGGCACGGAGGAAGCCCGTCTGGCTGGGAAAGGGTACCTCGGGGAGATCGTGGGGCCCTTCGCCAATCGAATCGCAGCCGGTGGTTTCGAGATTGACGGAAAACACTACACACCCGAGCTGAATAACAACGGAACCTCCACCCTCCATGGTGGACCCCATGGTTTTAGTTACCAGGACTGGGAAGTGGTCGAAGCTGACAACAACCATGTACGGCTTCAACTTGACTGGTCGGATCCCACAGGTGGATTCCCTGGGCCTATCCATGTGGAGGTGGTGTATTTCATTCAACCCCACCACGAAATGAAGCTGCTTGGTCACATTGTGACAGCGAATAGCCCACAGCCAAGTGTTTTGAGTATTGTCTCTCATCCGTACTTCAACCTGTCCAGCACTGGCGCTCCGGTCAATGATCACCTACTTATGGTAAGAGCGACCGCGTACCTTCCCGTTGATGAAGCGCTCATTCCCTTGCCCACAGCTCCGACCTCGGTGGAGGGAACTGCTTTTGATTTTAGTCAACCACGACACTTGGGTGATGCTCTTGGTGGTGGCGACTCACAAGTGGAACTCCATCAGGGCATTGACCACGGGTTTGTTATTGATCGCTCTGATACGTTCGGAGATCATGGAGGGATTATTGCTGCTCTATCCCACCGCGAATCTGGGCGAAAAATGGTCATCGCCAGTGATTATCCTGTCTTGCAGGTGTACACCGGACAGGGTTTGAATGATGATGGTGTCATCCATCCGCCGGGAGCCGGTGGACCTTTCTCGGGTGTGGCTTTGGAAACCGAGGAGTACCCGAATGCACCGCGGCGTCCTGATTTCCCTTCCACGATTTGTCGTCCAGGTGAAGTGTTCACCCGTTCCACTTGTTGGAGTTTTCTCGTAGACTCAGACCACGAGAAAGGATGATCATGAGAGTCCATGTAGCTACTGATCACGCGGCTTTTGATGTGAAAAATGTGGTCGTCCAGGCTTTAGAAGAGCGCGGGTACGAGGTCATCGACCATGGGGCTGACGGCTATGATTCCGAGGACGATTACCCAATCTATGTCATCCCCGCTGCAGAGGCTGTGGTGGCAGATCCGGGTTCTTTGGGCATCATTTTCGGTGGTTCCGGCAACGGTGAAGCAATTGCTGCTAATAAGGTACGCGGCGTACGCGCGGCCCTCATTCACTCCCACGACACTGCCCAATTGGCTCGCCAACACAATAACGCCAACATCGCATCGATTGGTGGACGCCTCCACTCCAAAGAGCAGGTGATTGACCTGGTGTTAGCTTTCCTCACCACCGAGTATTCCCGCGCTGTGCGCCACACCCGACGCATCGACATCATCTCCGCCTACGAACAGTCTCTGTAGCTAGCAGCACAAGGGCTGCTCTCCTCGTCTCCCTGCGTACTGCGAGTCGCGCTGGCGCGGTCCGCAGCACAGGCTCCGTCGCAGGGTCCAGAAATCACATTGTTTGGACTGTGGAGTCTGGATTCCGTGACTTCGCACGGAATGACGGGGTGTGACTGTGGAGTCTGGATTCCGTGACTTGGCCCGCAGTGACGGGGTGTGACTGTGCAATGACGATAATCGATCTTTGGGAATAAATTCCACCGGCTGGGGGTTGTAGTTCTATGCGAGGTTATCTTCTGGTCTGTCTGGGATAACAAAGCCAGGTATCCCCCTCCCAGGATTCTGGGCGGGGAGAACCTGTTCAAGAGTTTCTTGAAAGAGGTACATTAGTGACTTGGACTCATAGTGGTTGGCATCATTCGATGCTACCTGGATGGATGGTTCCTTTTGTCGCCCTAGTGTCTGTGTTTTCCCTCGTCACAACCAGTTTGATTGTCACCACCTTGGCCAGTCCTGCGAACGCAGCTGATCCGAACACGGTTTACATCAATACGAATGCTTCGGGGCGTACGGGAACATGCACACTGGGTAACGATTCCTTTGCTGCAAGCGGAAACACTTGTTCCTTGGGTGCTGCCCTCACCCTCACTAATGCTTCCCCGACACCTCGCACGATCACTCTAGCAACAGGGTTTGCTGCATCGATTCCTGATGGTACGACCGCAATGATCACCCCGAGTACGAACTCGACCACCTGGATGAACACCGCACATGTCAACGAAAACAATGGACGCGGTGGGGTTTATGCGATCACAGCACCAGTGACGATTGACCTCCACAACAAACTCGGTATCGCTTCGATGAATGCTACGGCTGCCTCGATCCTGGTGACTGGTTCGAACATCAACCTCATCAACATGTCGGAGATCCGTGGATACATGGCATCGATAGCTGTCTCCACCACGGCAAGGAATATCACCGTCAATGGTGGAACCACGATGCCCACCTCGGGGTTACTCACCAAGCGTTTCCTGGAAATCCACAACGGCGCCCAAGGTGTCACCTTCTCCAACTACACAGTAGGTAACCTCTCGGATCGTACCGACCTGTGGGCGGCTGCGGTCTTTTTCGCGTACCTGAATATCACCCAAACCACCACCAATGTGGTCATCGACAATGTGACCTTCACCACCACCCGACCAGTGGATTCACCCACCTACTCCTGCACGGATTTGGATAGTTCCTCGTGTGCGAATATTGCGATCTCGATGGATGATGAAACCCGGATCACTAACCTGGAGGTCAAGAATTCGACCTTCAAGAATCTGCGAGAAGACCCCGCAGGCGCACACCCAAATGTGCTCACCACAGCAGGCGCTGGGTTCACTGTCTATTTAGCGAACCTGGATTTTCATGACAACCAGATCATCGACACCCAAAGCTGTACAAACAATTCCTACCTGAACTGTGCCTTGATCTATCTGCCGATGATTGGCGTGAGCAACACGGTGAAGAGCTACATTCGCAACAACACTTTCCTCAATTCTCTCGGTGTTCCCCAACCTCATGCGATCGCCTGGGATGCCTACAGGACCACGAACTACAACACCACTAGCTCCGGTCTCCACATTCTTGACAACACTTTTGATGGTTTCACTGGTTCGACGATTGCCCTAGCGGATGCGGGTTTGGTGACCATGGAGAGGAATCTGTTCGGGGCGAATACTGCCTCCCAGGCGAACACGATTGATGAGGAGACCGCTGCCACGGTTGCGGGTCAGAATTCGTCGACCATCACCAAGGCCCTCATCATGAACGGCAATGGGGATATGGCCACCAACAAGAAGTCACTCACGTGGTATCCCACTGTGGCAACTGTTGACGAGTTTGCTTGTGAGGTCACCCTCACGGTGGTGGCACCCACCAACTCCAACTCTAATAGGATTCCTCCTTTGCCAGTACGCCTTGAGTTCTACTACACCGCCACCACCAAGGCGGAGATCTATGTGGACTCCAAGCAGGTCACCACCGGTTCCACCACTCAAATCACATTGCCTATTCCTGCTGAGGCTGTTGGTCCCGCTGGGATTCTCAGTGGCGGGATGCGCATTCTCACTCAGTCTTTGGCGTACGGGCAACCGATGACCTCCCAGTTTTCAAGGGTAGCTGCCCTGGTGGGTACGTGTGTTCCCGTGGAAACCACTGCGATAACTCCGAGTTCTGGTGTGGTTGAGGGCGGTAGCACTCTCACGATCACCGGTAGTGGGTTCTCCCAGGTTGATGAGGTGAGCGCCACTTTCAACAATGATGCAACATGCACCACCATGACCATCATCAATGACACCACCGCTACCTGCACGATACCGCCCTCCACGCGTACTGGGTCGTTGACTGGCGAGGTCGCATTGGTGGTCACCCTCACCTTGGACAACCAGGTCATCGACACTTTCACCACCACTTTCACCTATGTGGCGCCTGGAGATTTGACGATCATCAAGCGGGCCTGGGTGGACGTACCCGAGGTGGCGCCCGAGTCCCTGTACGGCATGTTGATGGGCAACGACCATGGGGGGGCACGTGAAATACTCGCAGGTGCAACTGTCCCACCGGGCACTGAGATCACCTGGACCTACACCCTCACCTACACCTATCTGGTCGGTGGTGTAGCGTACGGCGGGTCCAGCGATATCGCGCTGACTTCTGTTGTGGTCACTGACGATCAGCTGGGTGAGGTCTGCACCCTTGCGACTGTCTTTCTCAACACCCCAACTGGTTGTGTCGCCAGTGGACCAGTGAGCGGAGGAAACCAATGATCCACGCAATCAGTCGATGGACCAACATTCGTGGGAATATTATGCTTCCCCTGCTTGTTGTCATCATCATGGGTACGACAAGCCTCACCACGTATGCCCTGTGGAATCCGCAAGGACCCCTGGGTGATGGTGGAGTCATCTCCTCTGGTGAACTCACCTTGACCCGTGGTGAGTTCAACTGGGTGGAGGTTAATAACCCCACTGGTGATCCAACAGTTCGCAGACTCACCGCCACTCAAGAGATTTCTATGACCATGGGTGGTGACAATCTGGCTACCGCCTTCACGGTGTCGATGCCACTTCCCCACGGTGCCAGCGGGACCTGGCATCTCGAAACAGGTGGAGTGGTGGTTGTTCCGATCCACGGAGAAATTGAGTTGGGCGACACGATCCTTATTCCTGACACTCTTGGTTCATCGTGGAGTCTCACCTTGGTGGTGAACCTCACCGCGCCCACCACGTCAGTGGTGTGGGTTGACCCCCTCGACCCACCTGAAGTCGGCGACATCGACCTGGGCCAGGTGAGTCTCACTGCCGAGCAGGTACGGTGCGGGGACAGGTTCGTCGCCACGTGCGATTTCGAGATAGGGGGGCGATAATGTCCACCCATCAGCCACGCCATGCGATCACAGCTTCTCGACCACGACATCGGATCAGCCGGTGGCCAATAGTGCTCGTGGTAGGTCTCGCTGTGATCCTGGGTCTCAGTTCAGGAGGCACTCTAGCGTTGTGGTCGTCACGGCACACGTCACCCAACATCTCGATCACTCCCGCATTGCTGGGTTTCGCGGTTGAGAAAGAAAACGCCGCAGCTGTGCACTCAACCCACGGCGAACCAATCTCGACGACCTTAGGTCGGGCAGAAGCCGAGCAGATGATCGTCGCGGGGCCCGACAATTCTGGGGTCTTCACTCTTGCTCTTCGATTCAGTGTTGCTTTCACTGCAAGTCATGGTTTCGCCCTGGATTACACCATGAACATTGAAGGACTGGATTCAGATTCAATCCTTGGCCTGGGTGGGGCAACACCGCAATTCTTTGAGGTGGATGATCCCAGTAGCTGTACGGTTGGGGGAGTCTCAGGCTCTTCGCCGTACCTTGTTGGAACACTCATCGAAGGAATCGAGCAAGGTTTTGAACAAGCCACAAGTGACACCCATCACTGGTGCCTGGTGTTTTCGATCACCCCCCAGACGTACCACAACACAGCCACTGCCAGCGGAACCAACGTTGTGGGTACCCAGGAAAACTCAACCACCAACCCCCGCGATACCTGGATGACCTACCTCACCGCAGACCTCGAACTCGAACCCAACATCACACTCACCTTCACCCCGATGATCAATCGAGGTAATCCGTGACACAAAAAGTTTTCACAGTGGTGAACCCGCCGGGTGAGCTACTGGTGGATCATCACGATCCACATGAAATAAAGGAGAAAGAAAATGACAAATAAGTCAACAAAGAGGCGCAATGCCATCATCGCCGCTGCTGCGGGAATCGCTCTGCTCTTAGGCGGATCGACCTTCGCGCTGTGGTCTGTCCAAGCCAACCTCTCCGGTGGCACTATCACTGCAGGATCCATGGATATTACCCCAGGTGAAACCGCAGTTTATGATGTTTCTGCTGACCGTATCGATCTGAATGACACCATCACAGTCAGTGTGGAACCAGGGGTGAATATTCCTCTCAGCGGTGCGCCTAAGGGCGAACTGATCTCTGATCTCGCCGCGTGGCGAATCGTACCCGGTGACACGATCGCTATGGTGTTCCCCTTCGAGCTATCCCTGGTGGGTGACAACCTCGTGGCTGCTCTCACTATTCCTGGGACCGACACCCTGTTGAGCAATTCCACCTTCTCCACGGATGCTGGCGAAGGAATCCGCGTTGAATACCAGGTGTTTGAATCCGACGGTACGGCCCAAGCCGCTCGTGCCACCATCCCAGCAACCGATATTGCTGCTGGATACTTTGATCCCTCCTTCGATGAGGATGTAGTCACACTCGTGCTCTATGTCACCTTCGATTCTGCGACCGACGACCAAGGCACAGCCTCCATGGAAGCCGTCGCTGAGTTAGCTCAAACCCTCACAGCAACCCTTGAGCAGGTTCGCTGCGATTCCCCCTCAGCGAGCAAGTTCGCTATTTGCTCATAGATGTTCTCCATGTGGTGGGGGAGTGTCCAGCTCCCCCACCACAGAACATCACATGCGAGCTAACCCACGACACGAAAGGACCGCGACCATGAGCAACAAGACTTCCGCCCGACTCTCCGCAGTGAGTTCCGGTCTACTGGCTTGTGTCATGGTGGTGATGCTTTCGTTGGCTGTGGCCCTCGTCGGCGTACCCAAAGTCATGGGCGGGGCAAGCCTCACTGTTCTCACTGGCTCGATGGAACCCGGAATCCACCCCGGGGATGTCGTGGTGACGAAAGGGACAGATGAGGTCACTGCTGGTGACCTTCAGGTGGGTGACGTGATTGTCTTCCTGCCCTATCCCGATGATCCCACGGTGGTCACTCACCGGATTGTTGCCAAATCAGTGTCTGCCCGTTCGGTGTCTTTCATCACCCAGGGCGACAACAATAGTGCCCCCGATTATTGGGGCCCAGTCGGCGCCCATCAGGTACGCGGTGAGGTGCTCTATGTCGTACCCAAGGTCGGGTTGCTTCGTCAATGGGTGGGGGGTCACGTCGGCTGGGTTGTCCCAGTGGTGGCCTTGTTTCTTTTGGGGTACGCCGCGGTGAGTTTCGTCTCTAGTTTCCGCAAGGACAACCAGGAGGACAACTCATGAGATATGCGTTCAAGGTGTTGGTGGTGTTTTTGTTTATGGCGCTGATCATCGTGGGGTTGACTGCTCAAGCCCATGGTGAACCGGTGGGTTCAACTCAGATCCCGATCAACTGGAATGGGCCGATCACATCGGTCTCCTGGGATTCATCGAGTTATGGGATCGCAGGTGACACGATAGTCGGCCATAGTGTTGCTGTTCCGGGGGATCGTGTTCAGCGCATGGCTGTCGTCAAGAACGATGGCCCCTCGGATGCGATGGTCACCGTACAAATCCTCAATGTGACCACCACGAATTCCTCCTCCACGGTGAACACCGAATTGGAGGAGATCATCGAACTGTACTGGAATGTGAACGGATCCACTGGGGCCGAGTCGTGGAAGCATCTGCGCTTATCGCGTGATCCTGGTGGTGTCTCCCATTCGGTGAGCTTCTCTCTCGCTCAGGGAGCTCAATTCCCCATGACCGTGGGGTTTTCGTTTCCTTCCTCGTCAACTGGCGGGAGAAACTTGGGTGAGACATCGTCGCTGTTGAGTTTCGAGGTGCGGATCATCATGACCGGTGACACTGTCGATTCTGGGGGTCCTGGTGGACCTGGATCGCCTGGTTCCGGTGGCCAGAATTCTGGGGGTCCTGGTGCTGGCGGATCATCAATGGCTGCCCCCACTGGTGGTTCTGTGGTGGCCTCGCCTTGGTGGTTTCTTGGTGTACTGTCCACCTCATCATGTCCACTCGTTGCCGTACTGCTATCACTCGGCGGAGCCCTCGGTGTGACTGCTATACTTATCCGACGCGCCTCTGTAGCTCAGCGGTAGAGCATCCGCCTTGTAAGCGGAAGGTCATGGGTTCGACACCCATCGGAGGCTCTGGTCGAGTATCCACTCACCTTCGGGGCTATGGCGCAGTTGGTA
>WRIC01000002.1 GCA_009782915.1 Propionibacteriaceae bacterium
GTTATCAGCGTTTGCTGATGGAGGAGCCGTTGTTGTTTGTGTGTGCGATGGTTACTCTTGGGATTGAGTGCGGGCAGCGGGGGATTATGCCGGATTATTTGGATGAGCCGATACGTCAGCTTGGTGATATTTCGTCGCAGCTCACTGGGATAGATTTGGAGTGTTATCAACACGACAATGGTGTTCTTCAGGAGTTGCTTGATGCACCGTTGAGTGTTGTTGAGGCTCCGTGTCCTCCTGATTTCTTTCCGGGTACGTGGAGAGTGAACCCTCAAACCTTGGCGTGGTGGGATAGTCTTCTTCAGGGTAAGCCTTCCCCCACATAGAATCATGCAATAGCCCAGACCAAAACAGAACCAACACCTGATAAAAGATGGGCGGTTCGTTATCATTCCTCGGGTAGGGGGATTTGCACTACGTAGGATTTTCCATTTTCAGCGTAGACCCCTCGCCCAGGCGGGAAATCGGTACGTTTTCTTCGGGGTGAAGATACTTTAAACAAAGAGTCAGCATCAGAACTGTCCGGTTGCATGTAGATGCCACGCCGGGCATTGCGGATTTCGGTGACGAGAGGGTATGACGATCCCCATCCTGCTGATTCTGTTTCCCCAATGACAAGATGGCCATTGCGACGGGCCAGCTTGATTGCTTGAACAAGAGGTGATTCAGCCGGGGTGCCAAGCCACTCCTGCAACCCCTCAATCATGAAGATGAGCTGAGGAGCATCATCAGCAACAATCTCGAGAGCGGGAATGATATTAGCGACAGTGTCTTTCATCACATCGGGGTCAGTTGACACATGGGTCCACACTTTATCTTGCCCAACGATAGATCTCTTGGAACCGAAGTAATACATCGGAATCTCAGGTCGCCACCTTCGAAGGCTTTGAGCCAAACTGCGCAGAGTCGTCGTACGCCCTGAGCCAGGCATTCCAGCGACAATGAAGCCCCCCTGCGGGTTGAACCCGAAAGGCGCCAATGAGGTATCTTCCATTCCCAAGGTTGGTTGATCTGTGACACTCGTGGGAAGTTCATGAATCCATATTTGCTCAGTGAGTCTCTGGACAGATTCGGCTTCTGGCACACCATGGTCTATCAGATGAGTGGCCAGTGCATCAATGGCAGAAGCTTGATCTATGGTGGCAGACGAGCCTGATGGTATGGCGATCTGGATTTCCTTCGTATCGCCAGAAAACACTCCTCTCCCAGGTGGAGACTCAGGGTCGAGCACATCCTTGGCAATACCAAGGGTCGAATAGGCGTTATCATCTGCCTGGCGGAGAATGAGACGGCGTTGGATGCTCGAAGCCATGGAACTGGGTATAACACTGGGCCTATCAGCTGTTACGATGACGTGGATGCCCACTGAGCGACCCTCAGTGACTAGGCGAGTCATGATTCTCACATACTTCGCAAACCCAGTCTGATTGTCATAGGATTCACGAAATGCACCAAACCCATCGACGAGCAGAAGGATCCTTGAGTCGTTTCTCTCCCCACTCGCAGACCAATACTGGGTGAGTGACGATGCGCGTACTGCCGCAAAGCGTGGGGTGCGTTCATCGAGTATTCCAGCCAGTCTAGTGAGCAAACGGGCCACTCTTTCATGATCGGATCCTTCGATAATCTCTCCAACGTTGGGCAAAGTCTCCAACATGGCAAGCCCAGCTCCACCAAAATCAAGCCCATACACCTCAGTTCGTGTGAGATGGAGTTGGAGGGCTGCCCCCACAGCTAGTGTACGAAGCACCCCTGATTTCCCTGATCCACTAGTTCCAATGACCGCAAGAACCCCATCTTGCTCAGGGTCGTAGGCATGGAGATGTTGAGCCTGAGATGCTGGATCATCAATCATACCCAGCACAAGTTTTTGTCCACTATCAGCATGGGCAGGTTGGGCGAGTGATTGCTGAGTCAAAGCGGCAAGGTCATAACTTGAAGGAAGTTCAGGTAACCAAGGTTTACGTGGGGCAGGGATATTCTGAAGAGAGGAAGCCCGACAGATGACATCAGTGATGCGAGAAATATCTGTTGGTCCATCCTCAGACGGAGCTGATTTATCCCGGTCGCCGGTAGGTATCTCCCACGACTGACCGGGTCCAAAGGTGAGAGTTTCAATGTCCACACGGCTCGGTTCGGGTTCGTTCGATGTGTGGCCTCCTGCGTACCCGGTCTGGAAGAGCGCAATCCTTCCCGGGCCAGTACGAACAGCACCACGGCCAGGCATGCGAGGGTCAAACTCCGCTGCCAGTTTCGTGCCGATCACGTCTGACGAATCAGATTCATCAGCCATACGCAGAGCAACACGAAGATTAGTGTTCGCGCGGAGATTGTCCTTAATGACACCAGCAGGACGCTGCGTTGCGAGAATCAAATGGAGTCCCAGGGAGCGACCTCGCTGGGCCACATCAACAACCCCATCAACGAATTCCGGGATCTCCTTCACAAGAGCTGCAAACTCATCGACAATAATGATGAGTGAAGGAGGGCAGTCCGGATCCCCAGTTCGTTCCAGGGAGACCAAATCTTTGGCTTTCTTCACATTGAGCAGGTGTTCACGGTGTCGCAACTCGGCACGCAGGCTCGTCAAAGCGCGTCGCACCAGATGAGGAGACAAGTCAGTAACGAGACCCACGGTGTGTGGCAGTTGCACACAATCAGCGAAGGCAGCCCCGCCTTTGTAGTCGACAAACAGAAAAGACACACGCCTTGGGCTATGAGCGCTTGCCATCCCCAGGATCCAGGACTGAAGAAACTCCGATTTCCCAGCTCCAGTAGTTCCACCGACTAGTGCATGGGGGCCTTGAGTCCGCAGGTCAAGAACAAACTCTCCCTGTGAACCTTGCCCGATCAAAGCTCTCAAGGTCGTGTTGGCCCGTTTACCTGAGGCTGTGTCGAGGGAGCCATCTTCACGCCAACGTTCAATAACAGCTTCGGGATTCTCCCCTAGAGCTGGTCCTGCAAGAGAGAGGTAAGAAACTGACCGAGGGAGGTCTGAATGATCCACACTCGGAGCTCCCACATCTGTTAGTGGCGCCAAACGTCGAGCAAGGTGGTCAGCCGCTTGTTCAGACAATGACTCGGTTCTTGTCAATTCCACAACTTGATCTTCATCTACAAATCCAGCTGACATAGTATTGAGGCTGGAATTGAGCGCAACGAATGTCCGGCATGCCGTTGGCAGCTCATCTTGACGCTCAGCGAGCCAGATGATGTGAACACCAACAGCAGGGCCCAATTTGGCCGCTGAAACAAGGCGACCTCTATCAATGGGGGAGTCATTCTCCACTAGAAGAATGATCGTCGGTTGGCTTGAATTGTCGCGTTGCTTGCTGGCGTTGCGAGTAGCGATGATTTCCTCAATACCAGAAACAAGCGAGGACACTGCACCAGGGCTGTTCGCTAAAGGAGACCCAGGTAGCGGGGAATGGATAGACCCTGTGTGGGGCAGCCACATCAGCCAATCCCAGCGGGGTGACGAGACTGCCGAAGCAACAGCGCAGAGCACCAGTTCAGCTGGTGAATGCAGGATAGCAATCTGGGCGATGAGGTTTCGAGCAAGCGGATCAAGCCAATGACGAGGACCCGCCAGACCAAGATCGCCACAGTCGCGCAGCGAAGCCGTGATGGGAACATCCGCCACCTGGGAGGCATCAGTTTGGAGTGCGAGCAACGAGTTCCAGGCTTCAGTATTGGCCTGTCCTCGCCCAGGAAGTTCAATGGTATGACGAGATTGAGTTGACCCATAACCAAGGTTGAAGCGAAGGAAGTTGTCATCTTCTGGTCGCCGACTCCACAAGTCAGGAGTCAGCCCATAGGATGCCTCAAGTAATGATGCCAGAGAGGGAGTCTCCAGGTGTCGAGCGCTCTGTTCCTCTGAAAGTGCTTTCGTGACGTCCTCAGCAAGCTGAGTCATTGCGTCATCGAATTGTCGGGCACCTTCAACAGCGGCTTTCTTCCCGGTGATTCGATGGTCAATCCATGTGCCTATGGCGATAATGGGACTGAGCGCGACGAATATCAAGCTCATAGGATTTCGGGTCATCAAGAACATGACGGTCCCCATGATAAAAGGGGCGACCATAGCGAGCAATGGAAATCTATTTGGTGTTGGCGCACCTGGAGCTTCTGGGGCTTGAAAGGTTTTGCCCGGATAGGGGATGCGTACCACTGGTGAACGATTGAAGTCCTGGTTGACCCCAATTTCAGTTCCAGAGTGATCGCTGTCAGAGAGTTCCACCACCAAACCAGTTTCGCCAATGACGAGCACATCACTTGGCCCTACTGTTGCGCGGTCAACTAACGTGTCACCAATAATCACCCCATTGGAGGAGTTTAAGTCCATGACTTCGACTGCATGATCACTGACAGTCAATCGTGCGTGTCGCCGCGAAACCTGACTGTCGATCAACGCAATGTCACAGTCGCTGTCGCGCCCGATTATCTGGACTCCCATACGCAAAGGGAAAACCTTACCGGCGTCTGGCCCTGAGATCGCACGCAACCATCCGACTGCCGAAGGTTGGTCGACGACTTGTTCAGAGTGGTCGGATACAATGCGAACTCGCTGTCCAGAGCTGAGTTGGGTTTCGGTGAGGAGAAGTCCCGACGGTAGAGTGGCGACTTCAACACCATGCTCTGTCACTATTTGCAGGGTTGAGGGGTTTAATGGATCCGCTGGAACACCAGTCATTCCTGCTGTGAGAGTTGACGCGATATCGGCAATCGTGGCAGTGCCTTCCGCAGTAACCGTAATAGGCAATGAAGAACCCTGCGGTGTCATCACCTCTATCTTGATCTTCATCGCCTCGCACCTTTACTGAGCACTCGAGGAACACTCTCTGCTGTGGCAATCAATTGATTGCCTCATGGTTTTTCCACGACGACGCCCCACTCTACTTCAATGAGATTCCTCAGAACAAGATGAATAGTGGCGAAAGCACTGTAGAGATAGAAGATCAGCAAGCTGAGCTAGAATGACACCATGAGCACGAATGAACCAGGGCCACAGTGGCTCCCGCCTACACATGACGCTGCGCTCGTTATCGTTGCTGAGTCTCCTCAAGGTTCTACTCAATCTCTGGCGTCCCGCCGCACTGATCGCCAACCCTTCCGTTGGAATGCGGGTTGGACACTTCTCACGGTTATTGTTCTTGTTCTAGCTCTCGTGGCGGGGTTTGGTGGGTTTAAGTACCGTACTGATTCGCGAGTCGATGTGGCACCTGGAACGACAGTTGACATTGGGATGGCGGAGTTTCGGGTGATTCGTGCCATCGCCGAGGAAACATCTGATCCGGATCGATGGCAGCTCACTGTTCTTGCTGAAGTGAGAAACCTCACAGAACAACCCATCGGTGTCATCGATTTCGAATATGCCCTCGGGCTTGGTTACACCAACAGCGAGGGTGAATTCATTGCCGAGAGAAGCCTGTCACTGGATTTTTTAGTTAATATCACTGATGAAAAAGCGTCCCCGCGCTATCGCATCCCCCCTCAAACTGATGTCGTCCCGGTCATCATTCACAAATATGTTAATGATGGCTTTGACCTCGATTCTGAGTTCGTTGTCTTTGCGCGTCCTGTGGTGTACCGGACAAACACTGTGCTGAATCTTTCAAGTGAAAAGGTATGGGCAACAGATCTTTCTCGTAGCGTGTTGTGGGTTTACACTCCGGAAATAGAGGTACGTCGATATGAGGGTTACTGATGGGCTGGTTATCGCGCTCGAAGTATAGCTCTGTAGGTTTTCTCGGTCCAAACATTATCAAAATCGAAGAGATTCTCTGACTTCTGCCAAACAGAAAAATAGATCCCTTGAATCTCGTCGAGGGCAGCTTCGGGAATCTCGAAAGTCTTCGCAATGGTTCCCTGGGAGATGGGTCGTCCATCGTCATCAAAAGCCCCACACTGATCTTGATAATCACTGAAGAGCGCTTCGAAAGAGAAACCCGAGATGTATTCGCTAGTCCAGCGACGTTTCTTGCCCTGGAGTTCAATGTGACAGGAATACTCAACTGGTGAGTCAGAGGTATGCACTGACGGAGCTATAGTGTAGGTCACACTGGCCACCACATAGACTGCACCAGGTTTGTTCGGGGTGAAACCAGAGCTGTCTTGACCGGGGAATGGTGCAGTTGTGATCTGGGTGTCGGTGAATGTGACAGTGTCAACGACAAAAGAAGAGCCAGCAGAGACTTGCTTGAGGCGCACATCCTCCCAGGACACAGAAAAACCCAGGAAGAACAGAACCCACACTAGAACTCCGACCAGGAGAGCTATCCATCCTGTTCGAACTGTGTTGCGTGACCTAGTGGTCGCCACCAAAGGAGCAGAGTTTAACTCCGGAGAAAATGCAGTGATAGGGTCGCTCATCGCGGAGCCTCCTCAATGCTGTTTTCATCGATAACAACAAGATCACGGATGGGTGTATCCGGCGGTACGCGGTAGTGGCCCAGAGCCAGGATCGTTGACTGAGGTTGGCGAGGAGAAACCACAATCACGAGATCATCCAAGGCATCACGAGGAACCTCGAAGGCAATATCCTGGGTTGATGAGAAACCGGGAAGATGAATGACAGTCTTGTAGTCGTCCCATTGATCGTAAATTACCTTGCCAGCCTTGGCTTCCACCCTCACACCACCCGAGCCGTAACCCGAAACCTTCACGCGTACTGCAACAAAAACGCCGAGACTCTCGATGGGGTCCTCAACAGTGCGGAACTGGATCTCGCCCTTGATCGAAGTGCCCACTCTCAAGTCACTCAAAGTGACTGTGTGGGTCATGAGCTGAGTGGGTTCGTCTAGTGTCATTCGATGAATGCGGTGTGCTGCATCGCTCGGGTCAGTGATAGAGAAAACAGCAGCGACAACGGTGACAAGAACAACAGCGGTGAGACCCCGGGCGACATGGAGTCTTGTTTTAGTCGGGGTGAGTAATGTGGTGGTTTGAGTACTCAAGTTGTGGGAATCCGCGGCTTGTTTGCGAGAGTCGCGTCGGCTCTTAAACACATTATCTGGGCCCAGATCAACCTCCACATGGCGAAGATGGACGTACGCCACCGACAGCAACACAGCCTGCAACAATCTCACCACGATCATCGGCATCGCCTTCGAGACCGGATAGAACATCATGACGTACTTGGATGTTAAAGGCCCAATCAGAAAATCGACCAAGTATTCCAGCCACTGCCCGGCCCACTCGATAGCAGTGAAACTCACCACCAAAGCAGCCAAGAAAGGAGCCCCCGATCTCAAGACGACAGCAAACATGTGCAAGGCGCGCAAAATAGCCTCGGCAGTCTCCACAATGAAATCAGGCAAAGTGTTTATCACTATCTCCGTGGTCTCCTCGTTGCTACGGAAACCCAGTCGATCACGCCACTTGTTCCAGATCGTGTCCACCCCAACAAACTGCATGCCACCAACCATGGCAACAATCGCCAGCCACACCACCGGTTGACTCAGCGCCTGCCAGAAAATAGGCCAGACCTCCTCCATGAGGAAAGCCCAGGCGACACTGATCGCATAGGGAACATCCAGACGAATAACGTCACCCAGCCAAGCCAGGGCCTGATCCTTCCACGCCATGAACGTGCGATCCCGCAGCCACATCATTGCTTTCTCGGTGAGACGGAATAAAGAAAACAAAACCAAGAAAGTCATGGTTGCCGACAAGAAAGCAGACAGAATCGACCAAAAAGCTGATTCCTTGTCACGGGTAATGAAGGAGATGAGGCGAACAACCACCCAAAGCCCGATGAAAACCCCGACTGTGACCAGCAGCGACACCCAGGATTGCAGAGGATTCAGGTTCGACAGGAATTTGCTATCAGCGAAAGTGCCCGACATCGCCGAGGTGTAGTACATCGCATCCTTGGCGTAATCCTCGAAATAACCGAAGACAGAGAAAGCCGCCGCGAAAGGGAAAAGAAGGCTCGACACCAGGGCAATGAAACTCTTCGGTGGCAGGGCAGTCACGCCCATCGCTGACTCAGATTCCTGGATCGACATTCGGTATGCAGCCAAGGTGACCATCAACTGAACCAAGCACCCAGCCCCCATCAAAGGAATGACCGTCCAAGACCAGCGGGGAGCGATCTCCCCAGAAATCATGACCGTGAAAAAATAGCCAAGCCAGCCGAGAGAGAAAAGAAGAACAAGTGCCGACCAACGGGATGCTAGAACACGGGCGAGGTTGGTCCAGAGCATACGAAGAGTGGAGCCAGTCTCGCGTACCACTGCGAACACATCCACCCCCTCGTACTTATGTGGAAAACTCAGGAATCAGTATAGGTCATTTCATCGGGGCAGAATTACCTGCTCACCGATGTGGGCGCTCGGCGACCAGACGGCAGGGCTAGCCCATCCAACTCAAGCTCCAGATTCGCCAAAGCCTGGATCACCTGGGTGTCACCGCGCTTCCACGCGCCCATCGGGTCCGCGGTGATCTTCGCCAATTCACGCATCGGAGCGTGAGCCAAAGCCCTCAAAGCAAACAACTCGGCACTCGCCTCTGCTGGCATGAGTTTCTTGCCAGCTGTAGCCTCGCGAACGAACCTGAACCTCCACGGGAACCACTTATATATATAGACAATGACTGGGATCGCCAGAATCACAATAAACAACACCAGCGCAACCGTGGCGATCATCGAAATCAGTTGGGAGGTGGAATCACCCAAACCCGCGAGCGTTGAACCCAGATTATTGAGCGGTGACTCCAAGGCGCGCCCCACCAGAGGAAGATCCTTCACCGAATCCGCTGCCGAGGCTAAAGAACTCGACATCGTTTCCGTGGTTTCACCAGCTTTCTGGGCAGGTGTTGAGAATTGCAGGATGAAATCCCGTACCCTGCCTGCGAGAACAACCCACAAAAACACCCAAGCAATCAAACCCACATCAGACAACACCTGCCCGATGATCTTCCTATTTCTGGCATACAACATAGGACTATTGTCACATATCCCACTCTTGCTCCGTCATTCTGCGCGTAGTCGCAGAATCCAGACTCCACAGTTAGGCAACTGGGTAGTCTGGACCCTGCGAGTCGCTACGCTCCGCAGGGTGACATGATCGGTGGTGGGGGTGCGGATTATCTCACCAAGTGAGTTGGTTATGGGAAAACACTAGAACACCTCGTACCACCTGGGCTAACCTAGAGGTTGCCCACCACGCGGTGAGGCATCCACGAGAAAGGACGACGAATGTCGCGTATTCGTTCCCCCAAGTTTCAAGCCAAAGTCATGAGTGCCGCCGATGCTGCCGGATTCATCAACAATGGCGACAATGTTGGTGTTGCAGGGTTCACTGGCGCAGGATACCCCAAGGTGTTGCCTGGTGCTCTCGCTGACAGAATCAATGAGGCCAAGGCCAAAGGTGAAGAATTCCGCATCGGTTTGTTCACTGGCGCCTCCACCGCCCCCGAGCTTGATGGTGTCCTCGGTGAAACCGGCGCCATCAGCTACCGTACCCCCTATCAATCAGAACCAGCGATGCGAACAGCCATCAACACAGGCATCACCGACTATGTTGATCCGCACCTGTCCCACACCTCCGCCCAGGTACGCCAAGGATTCCTCGGACCCATGGGTGCAGCCATTGTTGAAGTGACCGCCATCACCGAAGATGGGGAACTGATTCCCTCCAGTTCGGTGGGTGCCAGCAACGTCTATATGGATTGCGCTGAAAAGATCATCCTGGAGGTCAACTCCTGGCAGTCCGAGGATTTAGAAGGGATGCACGATATTTATTATGGTACGCAGTTGCCCCCCAACAACGTACCCATTCCCATCCTCAAAGCCGGTGACCGCATTGGGCAACCCCACTTCCGCATCGACCCCGACAAGGTCGTGGCTGTGGTCGAAACTGATGCCCCCGACCGCAACACTCCCTTCAAGCCACTCGACGACGACTCCAAAGCGATCGCTGGGTATTTCATTGACTTCCTCAAAAACGAGGTCAAGCAAGGACGCATCCCCAAGAGCCTGCTGCCCCTGCAATCCGGTGTCGGCAACATCGCCAACGCCGTGTTGTCGGGGCTGCTGGAATCCGATCTGGAAAACCTCACCTCGTACACTGAAGTAATCCAGGACGGCATGGTTGACCTGATCGACTCCGGCAAGTTGACTGTTGCTTCAGCTACAGCCTTCTCCTTGTCACCTGAGTACGCGGTGAAAATGAATGAGAACGCTGCCCACTATCGCAAGTCGATTGTGTTGCGGCCCCAAGAAATCTCCAACAACCCTGAGCCGATTCGTCGACTCGGTGTCATCTCGTGCAACGGACTCATCGAAGCTGACATGTTCGGCAACGTGAACTCCACCCACATCATGGGCTCCAAGATGATGAACGGAATCGGAGGGTCCGGTGACTTCACCCGCAACTCATTCATCTCCTGCTTCGTGACCCCCTCGGTCGCCAAAGGTGGAGACATCTCCTGCATCGTTCCGATGGTCAGCCACCATGATCACACCGAACACGATGTGATGGTGATCGTCACCGAACAAGGTGTCGCAGACCTGCGTCGCCTGGCACCGCGCAAGAGGGCCCGTGCGATCATCGAAAACTGTGCACACCCCGATTACAAGGCGATGCTGTTGGACTACCTGGAGCGGGCCGAAAAGACCACGTCCCTGCATACCCCGCAGGACATGAACGAGGCCCTGAGTTGGCATGCACGGTTCCTGGAAACAGGATCCATGAAGGTCTAGATGGCTCAGGAACATCGTCACCCTGTAGGCGTGCCCATGCCTTTTCCACCGAACGACGATGACATTCTCGGTGGAGAGTCGGTCACTCGTCACCCTGCGGGTGATCCTTTGCCCCGTCACCCTGTGGTTGATCCTTTGCCTCGTCACCCTGCGGGTGACCCTTCACCCCGTCACCCTGCGGAGCGAAGCGACTCGCAGGGTCCAGACTCCACAGTTGTGGGAATGGGGATTCTGGATTCTGCGACTTCGCGCAGAATGACGGGTGAGGAGGATCTCCCTGTGGTTGATCCTTCACCTCGTCACCCTGCGGAGCGAAGCGACTCGCAGGGTCCAGATACCACAGTTGTGGGAATGGGGGTTCTGGATTCTGCGACTTCGCGCAGAATGACGGGTGGGGAAGACAGAATGACGGGTGGGGAAGACAGAATGACGGGTGGGGAAGACAGAATGACGGGTGGGGAAGGCGTAACGACGGGTGGGGAAGGCATAACGACGGAGGAGATCGTCACCCTGCCCACGGTGTTTGGGCAACCTCCGCCCGAGTATCCACTGAGTGCTCGGACGGGGGAGCCACGACACCCCGCTATCTTGGCGGTGGCATCGGTGTTGTGTTGGCTCTCCGTTCCGGTGACCATTGTGGCGTACGTACGCTGGTGGCTTGCTTCGGCGAGTATCACAGGATTCCATGGGTCGGCTCGATTGTTGACCTGGACTCAACCTGACCCGGTGTCTGCTCTGGCTATTATTATGGTGATCCTGATCAGTTTGATCACCTTACTCATGGTGGTTGCTGCTGGTGTGGCGGCGTACAACTCCTGGACAGGCCAATCCTGGGTCCGCATCGGTGTGTGGGTTTGCCTCGCCGTGATGGGACTATCTTTCCTGCTCAACAACTGGTTTTCTGTGGCCATGATTCCCGTGGTCCTCGGTGGTCTGTTGTTGCTGCTCCCGCAGTATTCGCGTTTCTGCCGCGCAATGGTCAGCTTCCGCGGGGACACGATCCCCGAGGTCCCCATCTCCGGAATCAAGTACGGTCCCCAACCCCTCATCGGTTCCCGCGACTAATGTGACAAGGGGCCTGTCCCCTTGTCACACCATTGTCACCCTGCGGAGCACTGCGAGTCGCGCTGGCGCGCTCCGCAGCACAGGCTCCGCGACTCGCAGGGTCCAGACTACCCAGTTGCTCGACTGTGGAGTCTGGATTCCGTGACTTCGCACGGAATGACGGGGGGTGGGCAGACGAGGTGTGTCAACTGGTGCCTGTCCCCTTGTCACAGCTCATGAGACCGCTCACGTTTTTCCGGTGAACAGGAATACCACCCTCTCAGACTGTGTTGTCATAGCTTGAGAGGAGCGCCAGTATGCAATTCGGGATCGTATCCACAGCGGATGTCGTACGGGATCCCATAACCGGGATCACTGCCAATGATGCGACGCGCCTGGATGAGATACGCCTCCTCGCACGGGTCGTGGAAGAAGTGGGACTCGATGTTTTCGCTGTGGCTGAGCACCATGGCGCCGGGTTTGTGGGATCTAGCCCTGCGACACTCCTAGCTGCCATCGCTGCGGAAACCTCGCGAATCACGTTGACCACAGCGTCGAGTCTGATCACCAACAATGATCCCGTACGAATGGCTGAAGAATATGCCCTACTCCAACATCTGACCCATGGGCGTCTCGATCTGATGGTCGGGTGTGGAAGTACGGCATTGGTTTATCCTTGGCCGACCGATGACTGTGCGGCCAACTTTGAGCTGGCGGTCGAAAACTATAGTTTGCTTCGCCAATTGTGGAGGGAACCAAACACTGATTGGGAAGGTCGATACCGTACCCCGCTGATCAACTTCACCTCCACACCCCGCCCGCTCGATGGCGTACCGCCCTTCATCTGGCATCACGCCCACTCCACTGATGTCACCGACCAGGCTGCCTATTACGGGGAAGGCCTCTTTGTGAACAATATGACCGACCTTCGTCGGGATGTTTCCCTGGTCACCGACTATCGTCAGCGGTACGAAACCTATGGCCACGGTGTGGCTACTCAGGCGCCCGTGAGTCTCGGTGGGCAGGTCTTTGTGGCGCGAACCACACAGGAAGCTCGCGAAGGTGTACGTCCCTATATTGATTTATCGACATATGGAATGACCTTGGAGGAAGCCATCCACCACACCTCCCTTGCGGTGGGGTCTCCCCAAGAAGTCATTGAAAAAATCCTCAAAATGCGTGAACTCTATGGGGATTATCAACGCCAACTGTTCATCATCGACCCCGGTGGACTACCCCTGTGGTCGATCCTGGAGCAACTCGAAATCCTTGGCGGCTCCATTGTGCCCGCCCTCAAAACCGAGTTCGACAATCGTCGCCCCGCCCACGTACCCTCCAATCCCCCCACCCACGAAGACCGAGTACGACTCACCAGGGTGTGACAGGTGGAGGCAGGGTAACTGTCGCACCCACCGCCGTCACCCATGCTGGTGGTATAGCACAGTGGCGAGGGAGGCAGGGTAACTGTCACACCCACCGCCGTCACCCTGCGCGAAGTCGCAGGGTCCAGACTTCACAGTTGTTTGACTGTGGATTCTGGATTCTGCGAGTCGCTTCGCTCCGCAGAATGACGGGGGTGGAGGTGCTCCGCAGAATGACGGAGGTGGAGGTGCTCCGTGGAGTGACGGTGGTGGTGCTCCGCAGACTCACCGGCCACCGTTGTCTTCATCCGGTGGTGTGGCGGATCAGGTGCTCAAAGAACTGCTGGCCGCGTACCAAAGAATCAAGCGACACCCACTCATCAGGGTTGTGGATACTCGGACGATGATCCATCAACAACTCCAGGGGTGAAAACCGGTAAACCGCTTGGGTGAACGCTGCGAAATGCCTCGCATCAGTGGCCGCATTCGCCACAAAAGGAGCAGTCACCACACCCGGATAACTCACCTCCACAGCCTCACGGATCGCCGAAAACTGCGGGTTGTCGATCGGGGATTCAGCGCACGGCTCGGAACTCTCCACGAGAGTCAATGTGACACGAGGGTCGCCGATCCGCCTCTTCAACAAAGCCATGGTACCCGCCACCGTACCCCCAATAGCGATGTGAACATTCAATGTCGCCGAAGCGCTACTCGGCAGATGCTTCGACGTCGATCCACTCTCCACCATCGTCGCTGCGACAGTTGTGTGCGCCAGGGCAGCGGCCTGTCCACCCAGGACTGCAAAAAACTGCGCGGTCGCCTTGGGCGCGTGAGACAGTGACGTGTAGAGGGCACGATAGCGTCCCGTGGCGTGGGGAGCCAGAGCCGCCAACATTGCGGGTACAGCTTTGGGGAGGCGACCATGGAAGGTACGAACCATCACCCGGTGAACCGCGCGACCCAAACGCGCGACCGGGGCACGGCGTGACGGGGCAGCCACCTTGCCGGGGTTACCCTCACAGGTGAGCTGGACCGTCATCTCGCCCTTCTCGCCGACACCCACCGCGGCGGTACGGATGTCCACATGGGGTAGTGGAGCCTCCACGATAGCGCCACCCACACCCAACACCAGGTATGGTCGAATCCCGCGATCAGCTAGCGTGGTGGCGATCGCTGCCGAAGCTCCACCGGTGGTTTCCGCATCCCCAGCAAAACTCAAATAAATATCACGCTGCGGGGTGAAACCGCGCGAGAGAAGAACTTCCACCGCTTCACACATCAACACTAGCGAAGCCTTGTCATTGAAAGCGCCTCGACCCCACACCCGCTCATCGGTGATCGTACCGCTGAAAGGAGGATAACTCCATTGGCTCTTATCCATCACCGGGGCAACATCGAAGTGGCCAGCCAGCACTAGGGGTTCACCACGCAAGCCCTGCCGTTTGCCCTTCCAGTGAAACAACAACCCCAGATCAGTCACCCGCTCACACGTGAGGGTCTCATGAAGAAGAGGATACTGCAATCTTAATGTTTCGATGAACCTCTCGAAAGGCCCGATCCCCGTGGACTCCAGGTGGGCAGAGACAGTCTCAATCTGCACAAGCGCAGAGAGCCGCTCGGCTGCATTTCTCGCCATGGAGCAACAATAGCCCATCGAGGTAGTGTTGTTACCTTGGGGGGTGCTGGGGGGAGTTACTCATATCAGGACCACCATGGTTGCGATCGAGAAAGGTTGAGGCATGGAGACCCCGTCTCCCTGCGCGCACCCAACCCCGTCTCCCTGCGCGCACCCAACCCCGTCTCCCTGCGCGCAGTCGCAGGGTCCATGGCCTCAACAATTGTTGCTTGGTCAATGGATTCCGCGACTTCGCGCGGAAAGACGGGGTGGGGGCGTGACAAAGCACCAACTACCTGTTACCTGGCGGAGCGAAGCACCACCGACTGCGTCACCCTGCGGAGCGAAGCGACTCGCAGGGCCCAGACTACCCAGTTGTTCGACTGTGGATTCTGGATTCTGCGACTTCGCGCAGAAAGACGGTAGCGGGTGTGACATAGGAAAGACGGTAGCGGGTGTGACATAGTGCCTGTCCCGCTGATTGTGGGCTGGGTCTTCCACTGAGCGGGGGATAGTGACAGGATGAACCTGGAGACTTCATGGGGGGAAGGAGTACGAAGTGAGCACAGACGACCATGTGGATGAGGATCGTACCTCGCGCAAGAGGCGGCTATCGACGAAAGCTCTCATCGCGATCATCACTGCCACGGCATTAGTGGTGGCTGTGGGGGTGGGGGTTCTACTCATTGGGCCCGCGCGTACCACCGCGGCCTATGCGCCCTTCTTTGAAGCCCTCGTCCAATCACGAAACGAAGTATTCGGTCACAGCGAACCCGACAAGTCAGGGGTTTACCCGGAGGTCTTCCACAACGGGTCAGTGTTGGGTTATGGGGGTGCAATAAGCGGTGGAATGGAGTCCAGAAATGTCACCATCCAACCACCACTGTCCCGCAAGGGTGAACCCGAGGTGGACATCACCCAACCTGACATGATTGTCTCAGCTGAGTCCCACCTGTTCATCAATCAGGGAACCAGAATCGTGGTCGTGGAAGCTGCAGGGGAGCAGACCAGCCAGCTAGGGGCTATCGATATCGCGGACATCATCAATGACCGCGATCTGCGAGCCAACATCGACGAGCTGATGGTTACCTCTATGATGCTTATCGCCTTCGTCTCGATTTATCACCACACTGTTGGCATGGATGCCACGGTCGAGGCGTACGGCTGGATGTCATACGATGCTGATGATGTTGCCGTGATGTTTTTCGACATCACCAATCCGAGCCACCCTGAACTGGTCACCCAGATGAAACAATCAGGGGTCTATTGGGGATCGTGCCTGACTGATGGGGTCCTGCATGTCTTCACCCGCTATCCCATTGTGGACCAGATGGATCCACGCAACCCCACCACCTTCATCCCCCAAGTGGACACAGGTCACTCCCGAAGAGTGCTCACAGGTCAGGAACTAGACATCCTCCCCACGATTTATATACCTGCGTACACGATTGTGACCTCAATCACCACATCAACACAGCAACTATTGGGTGCCCATGGGTTCTTGGGAGACCTGGACATGATGCACCTCACGGCACATAACCTCTATGTGGTGGCCCCGGAATTCCTCAACCCTGATGAGGTGCCAAACCCAGAACCACAGGACTACCATCTTTTCACCCATCTATTTCGCCTGGGTGCAACCGATCTTCACGTCGAAGCCCAAGGGAACCTACGAGGTAGGCTCGCCCTCGGCCCCTTCATCGATGAATACGACGACCATCTGCGGATGGCTATCTGGAACCAGTCCCTCGAGGACCAATCCACCATGTCATTGTCTGTTTTTGATTCGTCACTGACCCGGATCGGTCACCTGGAATCATTTGTCGACCTGGAAACCATCAACACGATGCAGTGGATGGGAACAGTTGCGTACGTTATCACTGGAGAGAACGTCGACACTCTCATCACGATGGACCTATCTGACCCGCCCCAGCCCACTGTTGCTGGTGAGACTGGAGTGTCAGGGTTGTCAGGTTTTCTCTATCCACTCACGGACCACCAACTTCTTGGGGTCGGGCCCAGCACGGATGGTGAAGAAGCACGACTGCACATCACAGTCTTTGATGTCACCGATCCACATCAGGTGACTGAGTTCGCACACCTGAGGTTCGACGCCTGGCGATCCGAGGCCGACCGTAACCGCAGGGCTGCTTTTGTTGACACAGCCCAAGGGTTGACTGGTTTTGGGGCGGAAAGAAACGTGGCCCTACCGTCGCCAGAATTTGATGACGTATTGTACATGGTTCTTCCAGACATTACTGGAATGTCCTTAACGGCTGCTCTCAAGACATTGCATTCCTCAGGTGTGCCGATCAACTCCATCAATCTCAACTTTGTCTCATCAGATGGGGCTGTGGGACGCGTACTGTCTGTGAACTATTCACCAGGATTCGATGTTCCACGTTCTGCGATACTCGATGTGACCCTTGGAAAACACAGTGGAGCAGGGCCATCCTTCCCGGGGCCACCCTGTCAGCAGAATGGGGAATCATGTCACCTCGACATCACTGGTTTGAGTGTTGAAGACATCGTCTTGGGGCTACACTCTTCAGGGTTCACTGTCTTCCTCGAAGGGCAATACAGTGACTCACCTGTAGGAAGCCCTCTTCCCACTGAGTGTGTGTGGACAACAGAAGACAAAGCCTGCATTGTTCGCGTCTCACAAGGTCCCATGCTCCCTATTCCTCAAGTGGTGGGGTTGTCTTATCGGGAGGCAACTGATGCCCTCATCGCGGCTGGACGTGAAGTGTATGTCGAGTACTTTTACGGCGACTCTGATAAGGAATCGGAGGTGACCGAGGTGGAATGCTCGGACTCGACAAGATACTGCAACCTCACCGTCATGTTGGGTCGTGCTGGTGTGTCAGATTCACCGGGGGTCCGGAACTACTACTTCTTCTCGTGGGATGGATCGAATTTCACTGCAGAAGCTGTCCTCAACATTGATCGTGTGACCAGTGAAGACAATGGTTTCCTGGGTCGAGGATTCCAGGTGGGTGACTATTTCTATGTGGTCACCTTGCAGGGGGTTCTCGTTTGTGATGAGAGCTACACCAGGATCAAGACCCTAGGAATAGCCTGAGAATTGTCGAAAAACAACAGAATAATATCGATAAACGATAAATCTCTGCTAGAGTCTTCTTCATGTCAAAGAAACTGAACTGGACTCCACGGATGTCCACCACCCTGTCCATGGTGGTGGCCTGGATAGGACTCATCCTCGGAGTTGCCGCCGTCCCAGCCCTCAAACCACTGCTCGGTGTCACCACCCACGCAGGGTACGCAGCCAGCGAAGACTACATCGCCACCATCCTGCCCCTGCTCTATGCCTGCCTCGTGGTGGGCATCCTTGCCCTCGTCATCCTGCTACGGCTCTTGGGTGATATCCGCAAAGAACAAGTCTTCACCACCAACAATGTACGACGACTGCGACTCATCTCGTACTGCGGATTTTCGATCATGGCGGTTAGCATCGTGGGAGCCATTCTCACCGTGCCCGACACCTTCTTTGTGGCCGTCGCACTCATCGCCGGTGTGCTCTCCCTGCTCATGCGCGTGGTCAAAAACGTTATCGACACCGCACGGCTTCTCAAAGAAGAAGCCGACTACACGATCTGAGGATGCCATGACAATCCTTCTGAACCTCGATGTGGTGATGGCCAAACGCCGTACCCCCGCTGGGGAACTCGCCACGCGCATCGGCATCACCCCCGCCAACCTGTCCATCCTCAAAAACAACAAAGCCAAAGCCATACGCTTCTCCACCCTCGAAGCGCTCTGCCGCGAACTCGAATGCCAACCCGGTGACCTGCTCGAATACCAACCAGAGGACCTAGTCGACAATCAAGACGAAGGAGACACACATGCCTAAGACAACCAAGACACCAGCGGAACAACAACCCACGAATGCCGGGAACAAACCACCGCGCAAACCCAACCCCCCCCAACCACCACAGGAGCCGGCGCCAGGTGCTTCAACCTCGACCCAGCAGCCTACCGCTTTGCCCTACCCGTACCCCATGACAACCATGAAACCTCCGAAGCCACAGACCCCGTACGTGGTGGGAATCACGGAGACACTATTCGCCTTCGTGGTGATTCTTCTCGGGTTTCTCACCTGGAACTGGTTGATGCCGCGGGCAGGCAACGTTATCAACATCAACCCAGAGGCTCTACCGCGCACAACACAGACCCCCTACTATTTTCCCGGTGTCTCAGTGACCTGCCTCTTCGTTTTGTTTCTGGTGGTTGTGATCATCTACCTGCGGGCCAAGAAAGTACCACTGACCCGACCCTTCTGGGTGGCCACCATCCTGGTCGTACTAGGTGCCCTTCCGTTCGCTATCTTCGCCAACACACCAGTGCATTTCTTCCTCGGGGCCTTCCTGCTTGCCGGGTTTGTTGTGTGGAATGGGTACGCCGGTCAGACCACCCTCACGGTCGTCCCTGGAACCCTGTCCGGCGCTGACGCGGTCAACCAATCCATGATCATTCCCTGGGCTAACGTTGGTTCGTGGTGGTCGGGGTTACGCTCGGCAAGCTCAGATGGTCGCCGGGTCTCCTCCACGATGGCTGGTTTCCTCGGATTGCTCGTGACCATCCCCATCTTTGTGGTTGTCCTGTCGCTCCTCGTTGAAGCTGATAGTACCTTCGCTGGATGGATGGAGGGCCTCGGGCACTGGCTCGAGAACCTGTCGATCGGTTCCTATCTACTGTATTTTCTTCTCGGGTTGCCCGTGGGAATCTATATTTTCGCCCTGGCGTACGGCAATGCGCACCAGCGTGGAACTGATCGTTTGACACCTGCCTCCCTGCTGACGTTCGCTCGATCGATCAGAGCAATCAATCGTTCCGGGGTTGTGGCTCCGCTAGGGTTCCTGGTTGGTGTTTACGGGATCTTCATTGCAGCAATGATGTCTAATCTTGTTCAAACCCTCGCCAACCCCCAAGCGGCGGGATTCTCTCACGCAGACTTCGCCCGACGCGGATTCTTTGAATTAGCCGTACTAGCTGGAATCAACCTGGCCATCTTGGGATTCATCTATCTGTTCACCAAACGCGAACCCGGCGCGTACCCCCCAAGTTTGAGAATCCTCGGCGCCCTGATGTCGGGTTTGACCCTGGTGATGGTGGTCGCATCAATCGCGAAAATGATGTTCTACAGCTCGGTGTATGGGTTGACTCGATTGCGGGTTTACACCACCTGGTTCATGGTGGTGATGTTCCTGGTGTTCGCTTTGCTGATGATCTGGCATCTGCGCCGGTTCCGTGTCGGCACCCCCATAGTCATCGTTACAGGGATCGCTTTCCTGGCTCTCAGCTGGGCCAACACTGATGGTTTAATCGCCCGGTTCAACGTGGACCGCTATCTCAGTGGTACGACCACCACCCTCGATGTGGAGTATCTCGGTTCACTCTCCGATGCAGCCGTACCTGCTCTGGTCGATCTTCGTGACAACCACTCAACCCGGGCAGTTGGTGGAAAAGCCGCTCGGGTACTTAGGGAACGACTCGAAGAAGAACCCCCCGGCCAAGCCCCCTGGACAGCCTGGTCATGGCAGTACCACCAAGCCCAGCAGTTGTTGAGATGACAGATGGGGCCGGTATTAACTGTCACAGAAACAGAAGTGGCCCCGTACACCCGACAGAGCTCCCTTACCTTTGCTGCCTTCCGGCCCTGGAGGAGTTAGGGGAGATACCGCCGTACGGGGACCGCCACCCATTCTACCCATGAAAATCCAGTGCAAGCACACACTGGTCGGAGAGGGGGAGCACAAAGATCAATCCCCTTGTGCTCCCCTCGTCTTACCGCAGACATGGATATTCTACTGCTCTAGAAGCACACGGGGGCGTACCTTTTGTGTTGCCTGCCGGAGCCCGAGTTCGCGTCAATCCCCTGAAATTCGGTATGATCCTTGACGGAGGATTCGCCTAGAGGCCTATGGCGCTCGCTTGGAAAGCGGGTTGGGTTCACGCCCTCACGAGTTCGAATCTCGTATCCTCCGCCACAGATGCCAACAGCACCAAGTCCCTCGCCGGAACGGACTGATATGCTGGTGATCCACGCGAGTGTAGTTCAATGGCAGAACAACAGCTTCCCAAGCTGTCAATGCGGGTTCGATTCCCGTCACTCGCTCCACTAGAGTACGCCGTACACGCGAATCAGGAGTTTTTATCCCAGATGGGCCCTAATGTACGATTTTTCCCCGTCAGAACGCTCCCTAGAGCCCCTCATTGGCCATTTTCCTAAGAATCTTGGAAAAAAATCGTACATTAACAACACTTTCGGATAAAAACTCACACTGTTACGGTATGAATGTTTATCTTACCCATGAATCGGCACTGCACTACTGGCGGTCACGTGGCAGGACCCGTGATAGCCAGCGACAGCGCCAGACAGTTCTCCCCACTCTTTCACCCGACAGTACGTTCATCAGGAATCGTTTACACGGG
The DNA here is from genome assembly GCA_009782915.1 of Propionibacteriaceae bacterium. Lineage (GTDB taxonomy): Bacteria > Actinomycetota > Actinomycetes > Propionibacteriales > Propionibacteriaceae > WQYJ01. The sequence goes on from WRIC01000002.1 coordinate 21,179, forward strand.
TATTCAATTCCTGTAGACATTGCGTTGGCGACGAGCAGTGCCAGGCGTCCCTCCTCCAAGGTACGACCGCATGTCTATAGTAGCCGGCTGCCTAACAATTCATTTTGCTGTGTTGGTGGTGGTTTATTTGTGAGCACACCGGAATTCTGCTTTCTCCAGATGGCCAGCCAGCTTCCGCTCGTCAAGCTGATTGAGCTCGGATTCGAATTCTGCGGCTCATATAGTCGGGCATGCCCAGATAGGGACGCCACATACAACCATCAGCAATTAACGACCACCACTCGACTCCTTACTTTTGTCACACAGATGAAAGACGTCAGGGGGCATGTCAAGGCTGGTCGGGCCTTGAGTTATGTCATCGACAACTCGGGATCTCCGATGGAGACCATTTTGGTTATGCTCCTGACATTGCCATACCGGCTCGGTGGGTTTGGTCTGCCGAAACCTAGCCTCAATGTCAAAGTGGAGCCATCAAAGAGCACCGTGAAAAGCTCTGACAGGATGTATTACATATGCGATCTGCTGTGGGAGCAGAAGAAGCTGGCAGTGGAGTACGACAGTGAGCAGTATCATTCGGGGGCAGAGAAAATCTACCGTGATTCCAAGCGTAGGAATTTGCTGTCGGTTATGGGCTATCCCCCAATCATCCTGACCAAACAACAGCTCTACAGCATGACAGAACTAGAGAAGGTGGTCTATCTCCTGGCCCGGAAACTAGGAAAACAGTTGAAGCATAGGAGCTCCGGGTTTGCGGTTGCGCACAGGGAACTTCGCCGAGTTTTGCTTGGTTGAACACCTGCCAACTCATCGAGCATCCAGGGGGGACCTACAGAAGTGCTGCCTTCACTTTGGCGGCCACGAGGGAACCCTCGGCGCGTCCTTGGATGCGGGCGTTGACTGCTTTGACGATGAGACCCATCTGTTTGATAGTAGCACCCTCAACTTGGGCGACTTCTTCAGCCACAATGGCGTCCAGTTCTTCCTCGGTGAGGGGGGCAGGGAGATATTTCGCCAGCAGTTCGGCTTCGCGGGTTTCCTTGTCAGCCAGGTCCATGCGGTTGCCGGCTTCGTAGGCTTCAGCTGATTCGCGGCGTTTGCGGGCCTCGCGGGTGATGATGCTCAATTCTTCGTCAGCGCTTAGTTCCCGGGCTTCATCGCCGGCGACCTCTTCGTTGGCGATCGCTGCGATCACCATGCGCAGTACGCCGGTGGTGAAGGAATCTTTCGCTTTCATTGCTGCGACGAGGTCGGTACGTAGTTGGTCTTTCAGTTCAGCCATGTTCATCTCCTTGGTTTCACACACCATCGTCTCACATTTCCCCCACATGGGGACGGTCCATTTTCGACACATGTCAGTCCTCTGAGGTGCGTGACAATAAGGACGACAAAAAGGGGACGGGGCGTTTGTCACATTTCCCTCCACCCCATCACTACCCAAGATGATGAAACACGTCCGGTCGAACAACAATTGTTGTCAGAATGTGACAAACGCCCCGTCCCCTTTTTTTCTCCCAGTGCACCAGCTAACCAAGGTAGAGTTGCCCATGTGAATATCGATGATGTTTCTGGCGATCTGAGCGCCGTACTGTTAACTGAAGAGCAGATCACTGCGCGGATCGCTCAACTGGCTTCCGAGATTGATCGCGACTACAACGGTCTCCAACCGTTGCTGGTGGGGATACTCAGTGGTGCTGTGATGGTCATGGCTGATTTGAGCCGCATGATGAGGATTCATTGTGAAATGGATTGGATGGCGATCTCATCCTATGGCTCGGGGGTGGCATCCTCGGGGGTCGTGCGGATTCTTAAGGACCTCAACACCTCGGTCGTGGGGCGTCACATACTCATTGTGGAGGACATCGTGGACACCGGCTTGACCCTGTCGTACCTCATTGAAAACCTGAAATCGCGCAACCCGGCGAGCATCGAAGTGTGCGCGGGATTCCGCAAACCCGATCGGGCCCGCAAAGAGGTGAAAGTGAAGTATTTAGGCTTCGATATTCCTAGTGATTTTGTTGTCGGGTACGGGCTGGACTATGCGGGCAGGTACAGAAACCTGCGCGGTCTGGGTATCCTCAATCCTGCCGTTTATTCGTGAACACCATCCACACCTCAAACTTAGACAGCGAGAACCATCACCTATGAAGTTTCTGAAAGCCCTCATTCGAAGCCCCCTGCTGTGGATCATGGTTGCGATCTTTGTGGTTGGCGCCATTATCAGTACGGTCAGGGCGCAACCATCAGCCACGGAGATCCCCACCTCTGAGGCGATCGCCATCATCATGGGTGAATCCCCGCTGACGGAGGTTGTTCTCACTGATCAATCCCAGCTGATTGAGATCACCCGGGCACCCGAAACCTGCGACCCGAATGTGTTCCTGTCGGGCAAACCGGTTCCCTGCAAGGTGAAAGCCTACTGGGTGGGTCAGGGCGCAGATCAGCTTGTTGAACGCCTCAACCAGCGAGCCGAGCAGGGCACTATTGATAATTGGAATGGCATCAATGCGACCGGTGGATTCTGGGAGACCGCGCTGTCGTGGTTTATCCCTATTCTGTTCATTATTTTCTTGATCTTTTTCATGATGAGCATGGCTGGTGGCCCTGGTGGGCGGACCATGAGTTTCGGGAAATCGAAAGCGAAGATGGCCAACAAGGACACCCCGAAGACGACTTTTGATGATGTCGCTGGGGTGGATGAGGCTGTCGAGGAGCTCCAGGAGATCAAGGATTTTCTGGCGAGCCCTGCGAAGTTCAAGAAGCTGGGGGCGAAGATTCCCAAGGGTGTTCTTCTCTATGGTCCTCCGGGTACGGGCAAGACTTTGTTGGCGCGCGCGGTTGCCGGTGAAGCTGGGGTTCCGTTCTATACGATTTCTGGCTCGGATTTTGTGGAGATGTTTGTGGGTGTGGGTGCTTCGAGGGTTCGTGACTTGTTTGAGCAGGCGAAGAATAATGCGCCAGCGATCGTGTTCATTGATGAGATTGATGCTGTGGGTCGTCACCGTGGCGCTGGTATGGGTGGTGGCCATGATGAGCGTGAGCAGACCCTCAACCAGTTGCTGGTGGAGATGGATGGTTTCGATGAGCATAGTGGTGTGATCCTGATTGCGGCAACGAACCGTCCCGATATTCTTGATCCTGCGCTTCTACGTCCGGGGCGTTTTGATCGCCAGATCGCGGTGGATGCCCCCGATTTGAAGGGGCGTTTCAAGATTTTGAAAGTACATGCGCAGGACAAGCCCCTGGAGGAGGGTGTCGACCTGCAGGGGGTGGCCCGGCGTACCCCAGGATTCACGGGAGCTGATTTGGCGAATGTGCTCAATGAGGCGGCTCTTCTGGCGGCGCGTACGAACCTCACCAAGATTTCTAACTCTGTTTTGGACGAATCTATTGACCGTGTGATTGCTGGGCCCCAGAAGCGTACGCGCATCATGAACTCGAAGGAGATCCTGATCACCGCCTACCATGAGGCTGGTCACGCACTCGTGGCGGCTGCGATGCCGGGCAATGATCCGGTGCAGAAGATCACGATTCTTCCGCGCGGCAAGGCCCTGGGTTACACGATGGTCATGCCCGATCAGGACAAGTATTCCCAAACCCGCGGGCAGTTGCTTGACCAGTTGGCGTACACCCTGGGTGGGCGTGCGGCGGAGGAGCTGATCTTCCATGATCCGACCACGGGCGCTGGTAATGATATTGAGAAGGCCACGAAGTTGGCTCGCGCGATGGTGACCCAGTTCGGGATGACGGAGGCTTTGGGGGCGGTACGTTATGGCGCGGGTGATCATGAGCCGTTTGTGGGAATGGAAATGTCGAATCCGTCCACAATTTCCCCGGCGACCGCGGCCATGATTGATGCTGAGATTTCGTCGCTGATTAATACAGCCCACCAGGAGGCATTTGATTCTTTGGTGGAGAATCGGGAGATTTTGGATGAATTGGTTCGCCAGTTGCTGGATCAGGAGACCCTGGTGAAGGAACAGGTGGCTGAGATTTTCGAGCCCCTGAAGTTGCGCCCCGAGCGCCCAGCATGGACGGGTTCACCAACTCGTCAACCATCGAGTGTTCCACCTATTCCAGAACCGGACGTACCTGAACCTGACTTGGATGATCTGGGTGAGGATTCTTCGGTGAAACCCGAGGAGCCTTCTCAGGGGGATGGTGGCTCGGTGGTTGCGGCGCGCGCCCAGGAGCTGGAGGAAATAGCGAAGAAGTACGGTGCGGAGGCACCCCCGGCGAAAACCGACGAACCGATGGGGCCGGGAACCTGGATTGATCCCCAGTCTCCTGATGATTTCCCTCCCCCCACGAAGAAATAGGAGATGCCCATGTTTGATGCTCACCGTGTAGAAGCAGCTGTCCGCGAATTGCTGATCGGGATCGGTGAGGACCCCGATCGTGAGGGTCTCGTTGACACTCCAGCGCGGGTGGCGAGGGCCTATGAGGAGGCTTTTGCCGGGTTGAACCAGGAACCCGATGAGGTGTTGGGGACTCGTTTTAATATCGATCATCAGGAGATGATCCTGGTTCGCGATATTGAGTTGTGGAGTTATTGCGAGCACCATCTCGTACCGTTCACGGGGCTGGCTCATGTGGGTTATATTCCGGGCAAGAATCGCCAGATCGTGGGATTGTCGAAGATCGCGCGGTTGGTGGATGTGTATGCGAAGAGGCTCCAGGTGCAGGAGCGGCTCACCACCCAAATCGCCGACGGGCTCATGGAGTGTTTGAACGCCGCCGGGGCGATCGTGGTCATCGAGGCCGAGCATCTGTGTATGTCGATGCGCGGAGTTCGCAAGCCGGGTTCACGTACCGTCACTTCAGCAGTACGCGGTGCCCTGCTCAACCCAACAACGCGGGCCGAGGCTATGAGCCTGATCTCCGCCCCCCAGGGACGCTAGAGCCGTGTCCGCCGCAGAATCCGGACTCGGCAGTCCAACTCCACCGCCCGTCTTTCTGCGCGAAGTCGCAGAATCCAGACTCGGCAGCCCAACTCCACCGCCCGTCTTTCTGCGCGAAGTCGCAGAATCCAGTCAACACAGTTCCACGATCGACAGTTTGTTAACCGAGGGGCCGACCCGCTTGATGGGGATCGTTAATGTGACCCCTGACTCTTTCTCCGATGGTGGTGGTTCGCTAGATGTGTCCTGCCTCATCACCTCGGCAATCCAGTTGGGTGTGGACCTCACCAACCAGGGTGCACACCTGATCGATGTGGGTGGGGAGTCCACCCGTCCTGGTGCGACCAGGGTCAGTGAGTCCGTGGAGCTGGCACGGGTGATCCCGGTGGTGGAAGCGCTGGCGGGGCAGGGGATTGCTGTCAGTGTAGATACGGTACGCGCAGTGGTGGCCGAGCAGGCGATCGCAGCAGGTGCCGTACTGATCAATGACGTGTCGGGTGGTCTGGCAGACCCGCGGATACTCGATGTCGTCGCGAAGCATCAGGTGGGGTACGTTCTTGGGCACTGGTCGACACCCTTTGATCATGGTTTCTCTCACACACATGTGGTGGAGGAGGTACGCGCTGAACTGACTAGGCGCATCCGGGTTGCACTGGAGTCCAGGGTAAACCCTGAGTTACTGATCGTCGACCCAGGTATCGGGTTTGGGAAGACTAACAAACAAAACTGGGAACTTATTGCAAGCGTGGATCAGATCCAGTCGCTCGGTTATCCAACCTTGTGGGGTGTTTCCCGCAAGAGGTTCCTTGCACAGTCTTGTGTGGCAGATGGGAACGGTACTGTTTTGTCCCAGGAATGTGTCAAAACACCCCCGTCCCCATCTGTCGCATGTGCCACCGAACCTCATGAGCGGGATTCCGCTTCAGTGGAGGTGGGTCATCATCTGGCACACCACGGGGTATGGGGTCTCAGAGTCCACAATGTCGCCGAGCATGTGACAAACGCCCCGTCCCCCTGTGACAAACGCTCCGTCCCCCTGTCACCTGAGCATGTGACAAACGCCCCGTCCCCCTGTGACAAACGCTCCGTCCCCCTGTCACCTTCCACATGCGCTGCACCCGCACCGTCTCCCTGCGCTGCACCCGCACCGTCTCCCTGTGCTGCACCCACGCCGTCTCCCTGCGCGAAGTCGCAGGGTCCAGACTCCTCAGTTGTCCGACTGCGGAGTCTGGATTCTGCGAGTCCGTTCGCTCCGCAGAATGACGCAGGAGGTGACGAAAACACCCCCCATCCCCCTGCGGAGCAAAGCACCTACTTTCCCCGTCACCCTGCGGAGCGAAGCGACTCGCAGGGTCCAGAATCCACATCAACCCAGAGTGTTGATCTTGGGGTGAAACTATGAGGCCAATCACTGAGACTGATCTGCAGCGCATGGAGACCCTGGACCGGATGGAGGTCACAGGGATCACCACCTGGGCTTATCATGGGGTTTTCGATCATGAGCGCACCGACGGTCAACCGTTCACCGTGGATCTCACCTGGTGGTCTGACATGGGTGTGGCAGCATCCACCGACAACCTGGAGAACACAGCTAATTACGCTGAGGTGTCGAATTGTGTGATCCAGCAACTCTCGGGCACCCCCGTGGATCTCATCGAAACTCTTGCCTACCAAATCATCGAGCGTCTCTTCGAGCAGTTCGGTTTCGAGTACGTACGTCTCAGTCTCCACAAACCCCAGGCTCCCTTGGAGGTGGAGTTCACCGACGTTGTCCTCACCGTGACTGGGGGACGGTATGAATTGTCACACCCACCAGCGAAAGTGACCACGGAAACGGTTCATAGTCAGGGTGTGACAATTCATACCGTCCCCCTGTCACATGAGTGCGGGACAGTGGGGCATCTCCCCAGTGTGACGGTTACCGCGACCTCACGTACCTGTGTGTTTTCACTGGGTTCTAACATTGAGCCGTGTGGGGAGTTTCTGCAGTTTGCGGTGTCGGCGCTGGCTTCGACACCAGGGATTCGAGCTGTTCGCGTTTCCTCGGTTTACCAGACGACTCCCCAATCGGAGGTGGCGCAGCCGGACTTCCTGAACGCTGTCCTCATCGCTGAGTCAGCTCTCGATCCTCTGGCTTTGCTCAACAGGGCACAGGAAATTGAGGAAATCTGCGGAAGAACACGTGAGATTTCTCACGGTTCTCGCACTCTTGATATCGACCTTATTACCCTGGGGAACGGGCAGTACGCTACAAAGCGTCTCACTATTCCGCACCCGCGCGCGACCAATCGGGGGTTTGTTCTCATCCCGTGGCTGGAGGTCGATCCCGAGGCAAAGCTCGCGGGCGTACCTATAAAACACCTTGTCAATGTTGTGAGAGACCAGGGTGTACGCCTGGTGGATTCCACTCTTTTCCTCCCGCCCACCCTTGCCACAAACATCGGTGACGAACCCTGAAAAACACACCCCAGCCCAACAATCAAGCAATGTTCTTTGTTTGGTTTCTGCTGTGCTACGATGGCTCAACATTGATAGCTGAAGTGGGGTAGCTGCAGACTATCGCCGTGGGGAGTTGAGTCCATTGTGGCTTGTTGAACCACACCCAAGACAGCGGCAAGGCCCGCCTCCCAGTGCCTTGTTGTTGAGGGGGTCTGTATCTCGGTATGGACCCCCATTTCTTTCTCACGGTGATTTTCCGAGTTTTACTCATCTCAATTTGTGACAAACTTGCGTTAAACCCCTCCACTATGGAAGAGTAGGGACAGCCAAAACGGGAGTGTTTGGCGTACGCCTGCTGGTGGGTAGGTGTAAATACTGACAAGGGAGTTGGGGAAATTACTAAGGTAGCCGCAACAGAAGACCACTGTGGCATGCCTTTTCTCTGATTCGTGACCATATATCCGAAAGGGTAATATAATGCAATCGAATAGTACATTGAACGTACAGAAGACGAATACAGGATGGCTGCGTACCATCGCTAAGCCGATGGCTATGATCACAGCGTTTGTGATGATCATGTCCACACTGATTCTTAGTCAACCGCCGACAGCCCCTGATGCGGATGCTCAGGTTTCTGGGACGTGGGGTTGGGGATGGACAACTGACACGGGTACAGGCGCTCGAGTTCTTTCGGCTCCCATGACACCAATTGACCATCACACTTTGTATGGTTCCTCGTATGGTGGCGGCACAAATGCGCCCACAGGCATGTCCACAACCAATGGTTGGGTGGGTTACTATGCCACAGGTGGTGTTGCTCCCACCAATGGGACAGTGACCCTCATTGCTAACGGTAATGGTGGCGCTCGACTTGGTCCTGCGGGACAGTGGATGTCGACTTTGGCAATCGATGCCGACCCATATGGTCAACGTGGAACAAAGTATGCGTATATGTGGTCCTGGGCATTTGACTCTACGTCTACTGGGTTGAATGGTAATTACCCTACTAACATCCCAACCAATAATGTTCTGGTCTATCGCGTGGCTGAGGGTGAAACCAATCCAGAGGTGATTCCGGTCCCCTCCCCGTACTTTTTCAATTCGAGTGATCCCACAAATATGTCGGCCTACAATTACTGGTCCGGAGGCGAGATTATTCAATCAACGGGTGAAATCTTCTTTTCGGGTGGGGAATGTTCAGGCCTCAACTTGAACTATCGCATGATGGTTTTTGATCCAGAAAGCTTGAACTATAACTTCTCTGGTCGAATTCAGCCAAAGAGTGGTGGCGACAATATCTTTAATGGCACAGATGGCTGTGGTGGAACGAGCTACGTTGCTTCTGATATGGCACTCGATGCCAAGGGGCAGGCGTATATTCTTGTTTTCTCTGCTAATGGGGCTCCCGCCTATGGGCTTGGCAGCGGCAACCGGCTGTGGTTGGTGCGTGTTGAGCCGAATGAAAACGGACCGTGGGAATACAATCTAGTTACCAACCTGACTCGGCATCCGGGTGAATCAGCAACTGGCGCAGCTTACACTTTCACCAGTACTGCCACTGTCAACATGATCTATGGCATGGCCTTCTACGAAGGTATCCTTTATGCTACCATGTTTAACAACACTGCTCTTTTGGCCATTAACCCCATGACTGGCCAAGTGAAGAATGTTGGTGGTACCGGAAGTGGCACCTTAAGTCCTACCTATGTTCAGGATATGGGTTCCGGGCAGACCGCTTTCGTGGTGGAGGGTGTTGTCTACAATGACACCGAAGCGAACGGATCTATTGCTGGAAATTCAGGTATTGGTGGACAGAGAATTGGTTTGTACATGAAAGACCAAAACGATGGTCAGTATGTTTTCCAGAGTTCTGAGGTCAGTGGCCCCGCTGGTGACTACACCTTCTTGCTTGGTGGTCCCGGCGATTACATCATCAGGCTTGTTGAGCCCAAGATCGCAGATGTCAATGCCACTCAAACCTTTGCCTCTGGTGGGGGAACACTCAACCCTGCTACTGCAAAATGTATTCAAGGCGATATCACTACCAAGGCTGGCGGAGCTTGTTCTGGCGCTGTTGCACAACCTCATGATGATGCTGATCTTCCAACCAGCGATTCTGCTAGTGGCACAGACAAGGGCACTCAGCCCGCTGACATGTCGTACTACACTGAAATCCATGTCACCTCTGACCGTGAAGTAGCCGAAGCTAACTTCGGTATTACCACTCGTGGTTCGTATGGTGATTCAGCAGCCGGGCCGGCCACCGGTCCGACAGCCCCTGCCCACATTAATGGTGTGAGCCCTCAGATCTGGTTGGGTAGCCAACTTGGTTCTTATGCGGCACCAGCCACCGATAACACTGCCCACAACAGCACCGATGATGGTGTTTTCGTTGAGTCGTACGCGGGCAATGTTCTCATGGCCAATCATGCTTTCTTGGGTTCGCGTGACTACACCTTGGTAGGTACATTGGGTGGAACTGCGGTATCGACGGCCAAGGTCAGTGGTTGGAACACAGGCGTGGGCAACACCACATGGAACACGGCTGCCACCTGGACCCCCACCGTGTCAGGGAGCACTGCATCGGGGACGTGGAATCCCTCGGTGACCTCCGGAACTGGTCAAATGCATTTCCGTGCAGATGTGTCCACCGTGCCTATCAATACACCAACGAACGCCTCAGGCGATTACTATTCGACAACTCGTTGGGTGACCCCCGGTGAAGTTGAGGACTACTTGGTCAACATTGGTAACTCGGTTTATACCCCTGCAGCTCGTACGCTTGCCGGAACCGCTGACTTTACTATTGGTGGACAAGCTTTCCCTGGAACTACAACAACCCTGAAATATGGAACAGGTGTGGTTGCTACTGCTAACACACCAGTCAGTATGACAGCAACAGTTCCAGACACGACCTGGACTGTCTCCGAGGTTCTCGTTAAAGACTTCGTAACCGGTGAACTCTTAGATACGCTAGCGTTCGCACCGTCAGCCAACAGACTGGATTGGACGTTCACCTATACACCTGAGTTGAACATGGACACCGTTATTGAGGTAGTGTTCGCGCCGAATCCTGATCCTGAAGAATCAGAACTCATCATGACTCCGGCATATCCTGACACCCAAGTGGTGAGCCTCGATATCACTGCCAAGGTCATTGTCCGTACAAGTGATCGTCAGCTCCTCCCCAATGTGGATGTGACTTTTGCGAAGACATCTTCTGACATTGTGTTGACATCAACCACCTGCAAGACGAATGCTCAAGGTGAATGCTTCATCACACTAACCTCAACACAGGCAAAGAAATACACAGACGAGATCTCTGCCACCGTCATTGTGGGAACAGCCCCAGTTCAGGTTTCTGGTTCGCCAGCAACAGTTGAGTTCGTTGCGGATGTATTATCACCAGAATCCTATTTTGAGATTGATCCGCCAGCGGACATGAGTGATGAGAGCACTTGGTTGGTCGCCAATGGTACAGATGCCTACACGGGCACCCTCTATGCCATGGATGAATTCAGGAATCCTATTAAGAACATTGATGTATCCACAATCTCCTGGACTGTTCCCGCTGGGATCGATAAGTCCAGTGTGACCAACAACGGTGATGGTTCCTATTCAATCACCTTCACCACAGAAAACATCAATAAGACCGCTATGGCAAGCCTCAAAGTGGGCGCTCAGACGATCTACGCAGATGATGCCAACACCGTCTCTGAGTTGCCGATCCCCTTCACCTATGGTGAAGTTTCCTGGGAGAAGTCGACACTGGTCGTTGATCACACCACCTTGGGTGTGGGTTCAACAGCCACCGCAACAGCAACGATTGTTGATGATTTCGATAATCCTATTGATGGACGCGATGTGAACTTCTCACTGGCGCCTGTTGATCCTGTGGGAAGCCATAATGCAGTGATCGTTCCTTCACCGAGTGTGGTGCAGACTGACAGCCAAGGTAAAGCTGTTGTCACGATCACCAACTTGAAGGCTGAAACTGTTGCCCTGTCAGCAAAGGTTGCTGAGGGTAACGGAGCACCAGATCACATCAACGGTTCCCCAGTAGAAATCACCTGGGAAGCAGGAGAACCTAATGCTGAGGAATCCAATTTCCGGGTTTACATCACCGACACCACCAAGACTAAGGTGATCGCTGATGGCTCTGAGTCGTGGACTGGTGAATTGGTTGCCCGCGACGAGAACAGGAATCTCCTTCCGAATCTCACTACCGAGCAACTGAACAAGTACATCTGGGCTGTGACGCCTGCTGGTGTCACCATCTCATCGCCGGTGTTCAATGCGGGTAACGGTGTCTACACCGTGCAATACACCTCCACCAAGGCAGGCGCGTACACCGCTACCCTGCATCTTGATGGGGACCAGGTTGATTCCGATGAGGCCATCGCTTTTGTTGCTGGCCCCGTGGATCCGAACAAGTCCAAGGTGAGTGTTGATCCAAACAGGACAACAGCGGGTTCCACCGTTGTGGTCACTGTTGAGGTGATGGATGCCAACGAGAACCCGATCTCCGGGCTGCCGAATGAAGCAGGCACGGGTGTGACCATTGTTGGTGAAAACCCGAGTCTGCCGGACATGACCATCCTGAATTCGGATAATCCAATGCAGGAAAACCCTCTGGGCACTTACAAGTTCAACACCACCTCCTACAAGGTGGGTACGTTCACGGTGACCGCTACAGCCATGGGTGTGACCATCAACCAGAAGCCCACTGTGGAATTCATCCCTGGTGGTGTGAGTGCTGAGCATTCATCCTTCGCAATCGAGGATAATAACCGGCTCGCTGATGGCGTATCGAAGAACTCTGCGAAGGCAACAGCTCGTGACCAGTACGACAACCCTGTCCCGGGTGCCAGAGTCTATGTCGAAGACAAGACCACTGACCTTGCCCTGATGGGTGAGCTGGATCCTGCAACCCAGACGGCCACCACAGACGCCAATGGTGAAGCCATGGTCTACTGGACATCCACCAAGAAGGGTGTGTACACCGCTGAAGGCTTCATTGACGATCTGCGCCCACCCACGGGTGTCATGAGCGACATCACCTTCACCACTGGTGACGCCAGTGCTGCCAAGTCTGAGATGTCTGTGTATCCGAATTCACCAATCGTTGTGGGCAACAGCTACACAGTGACCGTGACCATTCGCGATAATAACAATCTCCAGCTCGAAGACGAGCGAGTCGAGTTCACACTCGATTCGGGCAGTCTTGCTGAGTTGAGTGAGACGTACTGCATGACCAATAGGCAGGGCCAGTGCTCGGTGACGGTCAGCTCCCTGCTCGTCACCTCAGCAGAAATCAGTGGCAAGGTGACTGAAGGGCAGAATGGTCTCAAGCACATTGAAGGCAATAATGACAACACCAAGCGCAGCCCCAAGACTGTTGCCTGGGAGGCTGGTCCACTGTGTCTGCCACCTATGACACCAACACCGGTAGATCCCGACAACCTGACGCGCGTTGAGGTTCTCACCCCTGGTGCCGAAGCCAATGGGACAGCCCCAGAAACAGCCAAGGTCTATGCCTATGACTGCTATGGAAACCCTGTCAGTGGCGTGGCCATCACCACGACACCGTCAGCGACCCATATCAATGCGACCTATCGTGCAAGCACGACAGATACTGACGGTTTGGCGTACATCGACTATCGCACCTCGACCAAGGGTCAGTACACTGCGATAGTTAATTTGAATGGCACCCCCGCACCACGTGCCTTGAGCTATGGTGCCACGACACCGCGTACTGACGGTCAGATCACGCTCAACTTCGCCTCCGGTCCGGTTTCCCCAGGAAACTCGACGTTGGCGATCAGCCCCACCACCTCCCAGGTGGTAGCGTCCAACTTCACAGTGACCGCAACCCTGAGGGATGCCAGCAACAACCCAGTTGAGGGTATTCAGGTCACCTTCGAATCCGGTGAAGGGTTGAACTTCAATCCGCAGGCCTCCTGCACATCAGGAGCCGACGGAACCTGTCAGGTCACCGTGACCTCGACGAAGGCAACCACCTACGAGATCATCGGCAAGGTTGATATTCGCGAGATCAGCAACCGTGTGAGCGCGACCTTCACCCCTGGTCCACTATGCGTTACTCCAACCTGTAATTCCAGAGTTGAAGTCACCTATGGTGAGGCGATGGCTGACGGCGAAGAACACAACATTGCCACTGTCTGGGCCTTTGACCAGTACGATAACCCGATTCCGAATTTGGATGTGGCATCCGCCATGGTTACTGGTGAAACCGGATTGACCATTCAGTCCGATATCGCACCAACGAATGCTAGTGGAATCTCAACCATCTGGTATTCCGCGACAGTGGTTCGCGAATACCGCGCCGATGTCACGGTTGCTGGGATGACCCCCAAGGGTTCCCCCATCACCTTGTACTTCGGTTCAGGTGAAGGCGACCCAGCACATTCACAGTGGAGTATCACCCCCGCTGGTCCGCTGGTCGTCGGTGAAGACCCCGAGAACACCTACACGGCAACCGCCATCGTACGTGACTCGGGCAACATCCTCGTACCCAACGCTGTGGTCACCTTCTCGGTTGACCCCGATGGTCCGGTACCAGGACCGAACCCAAGTTCATGGTCGTGCATGACCGATCTTGCTGGAACATGTTCCATCACCATCCATTCCACCAAGGCGGGCACCTACAACATTGGTATGCGCCTGCGTGGAACTGCGGTGAATTACGTTGGCACAACAGCTGCGACAGCTTCACGCGCTTGGAGAGCCGACGATGTCTGCTCGCAGGCTGAAGGCTGTGATCCCGTGGATCCAAACCTGCCCGCAGAATTGCGTACGCGCATCGAGGTGACGGTCAACAACTCGACCGCCAACGGAATCGCTCAAAACAGGATCACCGCCTGGGGCTTCGACAAGTGGGGCAACCCGGTTGTGGGCGCTCGCGTGGAATCCACACGAGTGAATGCTGCTGACCCGATCGCCATCCAGACCGGTATCAACCCACTGGGTGAAAACGGTTCCTCGGTGATTTGGTACACCTCCATGGTGGTCGGTGACTATGACGTCAACGTCGCTATCGATGATGTACGTCCAGTCGGGTCCCCCGCTACCCTCACCTTCACACCCGGACCGGTGTGCGTGGTTGAAGCTGGCTGTGAACCGATTGGTCCAGGAACCGATCCGAACAAGCAGACCCGCGTGGCTGTGACCACCAACAACAACAAGGTTGATGGTCCGCCGAATGTGGTCACGGCATATGCCCATGACCAAACCGGTAACGTTGTGGCAAACGTGGAGTTCACCTTCGTGAAGGCCCTGGCCTCGTCGAACCTGGTGATTGAACCCACCTGCACCACTGCTGCTAACGGACAGTGCACCGTCAATGCCACCGCCAAGTTGGCTGCCACCCACCAGGCTCGCGCCTCCGTGGCTGGTACAGAGTTGACCAATCACGGTTCACCGCTAGACCTCACCTTCTTGACTGGTGAGATCTGCATCATCGAAGCTGGCTGCGATCCTGATCCGGATACACCTGCTGATCGCTGGACTCGCGTGGCACGCCTGGACAACAATGCCCATGTGCTCCGCGGTGGAACCACTCCTGAGGAACGCCACATGAACGTCATCGGTGTCTATGCCTTTGACAAGTATGGCAACCCTGTTGCTGGAGCGGTCTTCGATCTGGAATCTGATACTTCCTCGTTGAGATTCCATGGCCCGGCCACACCAACGATGTCTGTTACTTCAACAGCGACTGTTGATCCTGATCGTGCACAGGTGTACTCGATGAATGATGAGGATCACTTCGTGAAGGCCTCCATTGGTGGCATCGAGCTGACCCAGTCAGGTTCCCCGATTGAAATCTGGTTCGTTGATGCGCCAGTGATCACTAACCCAACCAATGGTTCAACGATTGGCTTGTCAACAGCGATCTCTGGTACGGCCACTAACTCTGGTAGCCTCGTGGATGTCTTCGTCGATGGCACCAAGGTTTGTACGGCAACAATCCAGACCGATCACACCTGGGCTTGCCCACCGATGAAGCTCGATAATGGACAGCATGCAATAACTGCCCAGAAGCATTCACGTGACGGAACAAAGACCTCTGAGATCTCTGCTCCTGTGACTGTGCAATCTGTTCCACTGGATATGTCAATCCTCCATCCCTCCAGGATGCCAGGAGAAACCCAGGTGGTCTCTGGTTACCACTTCAGGCCTGGTGAAGAAGTACGCCTCGTGGTGACTTCTGATCCACTGGATCTGGGTACACAGATTGCTGATGCCGATGGTACGGTGACCTTCACCTTCAATATTCCACAGAATATGAGTGGAGGAACCCATACCGCTACACTCACCGGCCCTGATTCCGGGGAAATCGCAAAGACCTTCCAGGTCGTTATCCCTGTGGTTCCCACCGGAGGAACGGTAGTCGGTCAGTAACAAACGTTAACTATCACTTCCAACCAACAACACCCTGTGGCCCCCTTCCACCCCCTGGAAGGGGGCCACAACCCCATCTGACAGGAGGGGTGGTGTGACTTGGGGACGGTATGAAAGTCACATTCATGCTGTTAGGTAGAGTCCCTGGGTGTGTGACTTTCATACCGTCCCCCTGTCACACCTAGTGGGACATTGGTACCTGTCCCCTGGGGGTGAACCAGGTAGCGACCACACCAACCAGGATGACGATCGCACCGAGCACCCAGGCCCAACCAAGAGAGAACACATCAAGAACAGCACCAGCAATCAGGGGACCCAAGATGAGTCCAATATCACCAGCCATCTGATAGGCCGCGATACCGGAACTCGCTGACACTGGAACAGCATCAGCCAACATTGCTTGTGATGCAGAAATAGTAGCCGAGACCCCCACCGAGTAGAGACACATCCAGATCACAAGCATGACATAGTTGCCACTAAAAGCCAGGGCAATAGACATACTCGCTGTCAGCAGTCCGCCAGTCACAATCATGAAACGCCGGCCCAGACGATCCGTACCCGATCCAACAAAATGCAGACTCAAAGCCTGCGCCACAGCAGCACAACTGAAAGCAATTCCCGCCCACCACATTGGCATCTTCAAAGCCTCCACCACAAACAACGGAACCAGCATGTTGCGTACCCCAAAAGACTGCCAACCTGTGCCAAAGTGAACCAAGATCACTGCACGAAAACGAGAATCCTTCACCAGGTCCCTCAACCCCACAGTGTTGTCACGCAAAGCCAACTTCTGTTCGGCGCCAGTACGTGGCAAAGAAACAGCGAGAACGACTGCAGCAATACTGAGCGAGCCGGCATAAAAGAAGAAAGGAGCATGCAAAGAGATCGCCGAAATGAGCCCGCCAATCGCTGGCCCGGTCATACCACCAAGAATGAAACCGCCCCCGGAGATGGAACTAGCCCGCCCACGCATCTGTGGGGGAGTAGAGGCAAACAGCAAAGCCATCGAACTCACCCCGTACAAGGCGGAACCAAAACCCGACAACCCCCTCCAGGTCAGCAAACCCAGGTAGGAGTTGGTGATACCCATCATGAAGGTGGTGAAAGCAACCAGTACGTTGCCGGCAATAGCCATTTCACGTGGGCCAAGCATCCGGGTCAGCCAGCTACTGGCCGGCATCGTCACCAGGCGTACCATCGACAAAGAAGAAATCACTAAACCGATGAGGAAACTCGACACACCAAAACTGCGGGCGTACACAGGCAACACTGGGTTCATCACACCGAACCCGACAGCGATGAGGAACCCAACCCCCGCCAAAATCCACACCTGGCGTGGCAGGCGGGAGCTCGACGGTTTCTCTGCGGTTTCACCCATGGTCGCCAGCTTACTCCTGACCAGGGTTAGCCCCTATTGGTCCCCCTGCCAGTGGGAGATACCCCCCACAAGGGTTGAAAATGTGCCACCATAGACCCATGAGTGAGATGGCGCAGATCCTTGAAGACTTATCAGAAGGCCGCATCGATGTTGCCGAAGCAAAACGATTGATTGACTCCTTGAGCCCCGCGTGGGAGGACGAGCAGACCGAGGATAGGGAACAATCCGCTGAATGGCCTCTACAGCCCTCAGAAGAGCCCCCTGGGGCTCCCCAGGACCCACCGCCTGACATTCCCAAGGCCCCGAAAATCAATGGCATCGACACCGTTGTCATCAAAGCCACGGCCCGTCGCGTGAAAGTGATCGCGGACCCGAGTGTGTCGCGTGCATCGGCGGAGGATGTTCATCAGGTGAAGCGTCGTGGGGGCAGTCTGCTGATCCAAGGTGACCGGGATTTTTCTGGTGTCATGGATGCCATTTCTTGGGTACGGTCGGTGCGTGGAATCGATGATGTGAAAGCACTCGGTATTGGCAAAGAGCTGACGGTACGTGTGAATCCCGCTTTGAGGGTCGACATTCATTTGACGGGTGGTTCCCTAGCCGTGGCAGACATCCCTCACTTGGGGAAGGTACGGGTGGTGGCTGGGTTGACCACGATCACTGGCGCATCCCTGGTTTCGGATATGGTCATCCAAGCTGGTCAAGCCACGATTGCCGGGCGTTTCACTGAGGGCTGGTCTCGTATTCGGTGCGAATCGGGCCAGGTGGTGGTGGAAGTTGACAAAGACTCCGATGTGCGTTTGCGCGCCGATACCCAGGTGGGCAAAGTCAGCTGGGAGGGTTGCGAACCCGAGGAGAGCGATGTTGTCCTCGGTCAGGGTACGGCCCACCTCGATGTTGGTGTCGTCCTCGGCCACACCGCCATCAAAGTCGTCTAACCAGGGGATAGTGTGACAGGGGGACAGGTGCGCGAAGTCGCAGAATCCACTGACCCACCGTACTGGGCCTTGGTGGACGTTACAGGGTGAACCCTTCAATGGCGAGTACTGTCAGGGCGATCTCGTTGCCGCGTGGGGCAATATAGGATGCGTGCTCACCAACCTTGCATCCAAGTATGGCAGCGCCCATGGGGGACTGGGGGGAATAGACCGATACGTCCAAGGATTCGTTGAGGATCAACAACTCCCGTGAACCCAGGAGGAAGGTGTCTGTGTCCTTGGGGGCGGAGTTGAAACAGACAGTAACCAGA
Source organism: Propionibacteriaceae bacterium (assembly GCA_009782915.1). Lineage (GTDB taxonomy): Bacteria > Actinomycetota > Actinomycetes > Propionibacteriales > Propionibacteriaceae > WQYJ01. The sequence goes on from WRIC01000002.1 coordinate 39,564, forward strand.
GTGCCCGGGCGTACCTCGTCGCAGGTTTGCCCCACCTGGCCCACATCAGCATTATCGAGTACGGCCTGAAGCTGCTTGATGCGAAGCTCGTTGTGCCCCTGCTCCTCCCGAGCTGCATGGTATCCCGCATTCTCGGAGAGATCCCCCTCTTCACGGGCCGCTGCAATGCGCTGGGTGATGATGGCGCGTCCCTCGCCGGAGATATAATCGAACTCCTCCCGCAGCTTCTTGTACGCCGACTCAGGCAACCAAATCTTGTCATCCATAGGAAAAGAATATAGCAGGTGGCACTACACTGGTTGCGATGGCGAAACTGTTTCTTGATGTGACTCCCTTGCGTGAGTCTCCACCGTTTCGGCGTCTTTGGATGGGACAGAGCCTTGCTGCGGTTGGCGCCCAGCTCACCACCATGGCGGTGGCACTAGAGATTTTCGACCTGACCCATGACAGTTTCATGGTGGGGTTGGTGGGTGTTTTTGCTCTCGTACCCCTAGTCATCATGGGGCTCTATGGGGGCTCCATCATCGACAACCATGACCGACGAATCGTGGCCCTCGTGGCTGCCATCGTCCAATGGTCGGCCACCCTCGGGCTGGCTTTCGGGGCCTGGTTTCATCTGGAGAATGTGTGGTTCCTGTACGCGATGGTGTTCATCCAGTACGGTGCCAACGCGGTGAACGCTCCTGCGCGTACCTCCATTATTCCCAGAATCGTGGACCGCAAGCTCCTGCCTGCTGCTAATGCACTCAACTCCACCACATGGACCTCAGCAATGATGGTGGGCCCACTCATCGGGGCGTGGTTGGTGGCCATGTTCGGCTACAAGGTTACCTATAGTGTGGATGCCTTGACGTTCACCGCCGCCCTCTATGCGATCTTCAAGCTCCCCGCAGTTTTGCCTATCCGCAGCGACCAGAAGGCGCCTCTGCGCGGGTGGGCGTCGGTGATCGACGGTTTCAGGTTCCTCGCCACCAAGAAGAATCTGCGTATGACCTTCTATCTTGACCTGGCTGCGATGGTTCTTGCTTTCCCTGTCGCCTTGTTCCCCGCGATCGCGGAAACCATGATCGGGGGTGGAAAGATGACCACAGGGTGGCTGACGTCTTTTATCGCGATGGGTATGGTGGTGACGCTGATTTTGTCTGGGCCTTTGGGCAGGGTACGCCGGCAGGGTTTGGCTGTGACTGTGACTGTTATTGGATGGGGGGCCTCGATTGCTGGATTTGGTGGTGTTCTTGTCCTGGTGGGAGCCACCAACCCGGAGTCTGTGATCTGGTGGGCTTTCGCAGCTTCTGGTGTGTTTCTGTTTCTTGCCGGGGCTTTCGATGCGGTGTCCTCGGTGTTCCGCAATGTCATTCTTCAGGCTGCTGTTCCCGATGAGCTCCGCGGTCGCTTGCAGGGGATTTTCACGGTGACTGTTGCTGGTGGACCCAACCTGGGTCGTACCGTCTCTGGAGGGCTAGCTCGCGGTTTGGGCGCGGTGAGTGCTGTCCCTCTCGGTTTGACCGCCCTCATCGGTGGGGGACTGTGTGTGCTGAGCGCAACGTGGCTGTCCAAGTCCACCCCAAGTTTCAACCAGTACGATTCCGAGAACCCAGTGCCCTAGTCACGACTCGCGGTGACAAAAGTGACAAAAGGGGACGGTACTGTTTTGTCACATTTCCTCCCGGTCATTCCGCGCGTGACAAAAGGGGACGGTATTGTTTTGTCACATTTCCTCCCGGTCATTCCGCGCGTAGTCGCGGAATCCAGACTCCACAGTTTGTCAACTGGGTAGTCTGGGCCCTGCGACTTCGCGCAGGGTGACGGGGGTGGAGGTGACAAACGCCCCGTCCCCTTGTGCACATTCGTGCAGGGGGGAGCAACATGGTGCGAGAACGTGCACGGGTGGGAGGGACAAGAAACTTCCTGCAGGTGTAATTAGTGGAAAGATGAAGGTATGAACCCCACTACCAATCAATCAACATCAACAAGCAAAACAACAGGGACGACACCACACAAACCAACTGGCAAACGGTCCTCCCAACCAACGACCCCAGACAACCCCAAGATCATTGGTGTGACCGAGGTGGTTCTCCGGGATGCCCACCAGTCCCTGCTCGCCACACGGATGGCACTCGAAGATATGGTGGAGGCCTGCGAGAACATCGACAAAGCCGGTTTCTGGTCGGTCGAATGTTGGGGTGGTGCCACCTTCGATGCCTGTATCCGCTTCCTCAACGAGGACCCCTGGGAGCGCCTTCGTACCTTCAGGAAACTCATGCCCAACTCGCGTCTTCAGATGCTCCTGCGCGGACAAAACCTGCTCGGCTACCGCCACTATGAGGATATGGTGGTCGACAAGTTTGTTGAGAAATCAGCCGAAAATGGCATGGATGTTTTCAGGGTTTTCGACGCCCTCAATGATCCACGCAACCTGGAACGCGCCATGAAAGCGGTGATCAAAACCGGTAAACACGCCCAGGGAACAATCTGCTACACGATCTCCCCGGTGCACACCGTGGAGGGTTATCTCAAACTCGCCGGTCAGCTGCTCGACATGGGCGCCCAGTCAATCGCCATCAAAGACATGGCCTCGATTCTCAACCCCCAACCAGCCCATGACATCATTCGCGCCATCAAGGAAACCTATGGCGAGGACACCCAGATCAATGTCCACTGCCATTCCACCACCGGGGTGACCATGGCCACCCTCTACACGGCGATCCAAGCGGGCGCCGATGTGGTGGATACCGCGATCTCCTCGATGTCTCTTGGCCCTGGCCATAACCCCACGGGTTCGCTTTTCCACATGCTGGAGGGGACGGGATATCACGCCGATTTGGATATGGAACGCTTAGGTCACGTACGCGAGCATTTCGCGAAGGTACGCCTGAAGTATTCCGAATTCGAATCCCCAACCCTGGTCGAGTCAGCCATTTTCCGCTCCCAGATCCCCGGTGGAATGTTGTCCAACATGGAGTCCCAACTCAGACAACAAGGGGCTGCCGATAAGCGCGCCGAGGTGATGGCAGAGGTGCCGATTGTGAAAGCGGACGCCGGCCATCCACCCCTGGTGACCCCGACATCTCAGATTGTGGGCACCCAGGCTGTCTTTAATGTGCTCTTTGGACGCTACAAGACGATGACAGCAGAATTCGCGGATCTGGTCTTGGGTTACTACGGCCGTACCCATGGTGAAATCAACCCTGAGGTGGTCAAGATCGCTGAGGAACAAACCGGCAAACAACCTATTCACGACCGTCCAGCCGACCACCTTCCACCTGAATGGGACGGATTAGTGGAAGAAACAAAGAAACTTGACGGCAACGATGGCAGCGATGAAGACGTGTTGACTTATGCCATGTTCCCGACGGTTGCCCCGCAATTCTTCACCGAAAGACCCCGCGGGCCGATCAATGTGGGCAAGACCCAGGCCCAAGTTGACGCAGAAGAAGAAGCCCGATTGTCGGGAGACCTAACACCTGTCGCCCCTATCACCTACAATGTGACCATGGGCGGGCGTACGCTCGCCGTCAAGGTCGAAAGGACCTCAGTATTATGACAGGTAAGAATATGTCCGAGCTCGTCGAGGAGCTCGCTGAAAAGCGCTCGACGATGGAAGCAGGTGGCGGTGAAGCGCGCCTGGATAAACAACGTGCCGGTGGTAAGAAAACTGCCCGGGAACGCCTCGATCTGTTTCTCGATCAGGGGTCTTTCCAGGAGGTGGGGCTCTTCCGCAAAAACCGAACAGTGACGTTTGGTATGGATAAGGCTGACCCTCCCGCCGATGGTGTGGTCACCGGAGCGGGTACGGTTCTTGGGCGCCCAGTGAATGTGGCTAGCCAGGACTTCACGGTCATGGGTGGTTCCGCTGGTGAGGTCCACTCGATGAAAGTGGTCTCGATGATGGAGGCCGCACTGACCAGCGGTAATCCTTTCGTGTTCATCAACGATTCGGGTGGCGCTCGCGTACAGGAGGGGATTGATTCCTTGTCTGGGTACGGTCAGGTCTTCTATGCGAATGTGAAGTTGTCGGGTGTGGTTCCCCAGATTTCGTTGATCTGTGGTCCGTGTGCTGGTGGCGCAGCGTACGCGCCGGCTTTGACTGACTTCATCATTCAGACCCGCAAAGCCAACATGTTTATCACTGGTCCTGGTGTGATCAAGCAGGTCACCGGTGAGGATGTCACCCAGGAGGAACTGGGTGGGCCGGATGCCCATATGGCCAAGTCGGGTGTGATCCACTTTGTCACCAATGATGATGACGAGGCGATCCTGGTGGCACAGAAGCTGCTCAGCTTCCTTCCCCAGAACAATTCCGAGGATCCGCCGATCGTTGATCCAGACATGGATGTGTCACCCGATGAGTCGATCAGGGACATTGTTCCCTTGGAGGCAACAAAAGCCTATGACGTACGTGATGTGATCGCCAAGATTGTTGACCGTGGTGACTTCCTGGAGGTTCAAGCCCAGTATTCGATGAATATTGTGGTGGGTTTTGCCCGTGTGTGTGGTCGTACGGTCGGTATCGTCGCCAACCAGCCTTCTGTGATGGCGGGTGTGTTGGATATCGATGCCTCCGATAAGGCTTCACGGTTTATCCGCTTCTGCAACTCGTTTAATGTGCCGATCGTGACCCTGGTTGATGTTCCTGGCTTCCTGCCTGGTGTCGCCCAGGAGCATGGTGGAATCATTCGCCATGGTGCCAAGATGCTGTTTGCTTACTCTGCTGCGACCGTACCGCTGATCACTGTGGTCTTGCGTAAAGCCTATGGTGGCGCGTATCTAGCAATGGCTGCCCGCGACCTGGGCGCCGATGTGTGCTTCGCGTGGCCAACCGCTGAAATTGCAGTGATGGGTGCCGAGGGTGCTGCGGCTGTGGTCTTCGCACGTGAGATCAAAGAAGCAGAGGACCCGGATGCAAAGAAGGCCGAGATGATCGAGTCCTATCGCGAGACCTTCTCGACACCTTTCATGGCGGCCTCCCGTGGACTCATTGATGACATCATTGATCCTGCTGACACCCGTCGCAAGGTGGCTTTCGCTCTCGAACAGCTTGCTGGCAAGCGCAAACAGCGTCCGCCGAAGAAGCATGGCGTCTTCCCGAGCTAGGAGTTTTACGATGAGTAACGAAGTGAAGATCACGACAAACTCGAAGAAGGCACCCACGGCTAAGGCTGGTTCGACAGTGAAGTCGGTCAAGGTGCTCGGCGATGAGCCGGTGGAGGAGGAAATCCTTCACGCTATCGCTGGCGCAGTCGTTGACTATGTCAATCAAGGCAAGGAAGTGGTCCATCAGGTTCGCTTCGCGCCCAATCACATGTGGGTACGCGGTACCCGGATCGCCCAACTCAACCATCTACCTCTGCGGTAATAGGAGAAGAAAATGAAACTCAAAGTGACTGTCAACGATGTCCCCTACGAGGTAGCTGTCGAGACTGAGGAAAACTATCAGCAGTTGCCGATCATCAACATGGCGGAAATGGGGGTTGCCCCTCCACCACCAAAGGCACCCAAGGTCGAGAAGGGCACAGTGATCGAAGCTCCACTGAGTGGTTCTGTTCGCAGAATCCTGGTGGAGGTCGATGATGTGGTCGAAGCCGGTGATGTGGTTGCCCTGTTGGAAGCCATGAAAATGGAGACAGAGATCACTGCACCTGTGGATGGAAAGATTGCTAAGGTCTATGTCGAGGCGGGTTCAAACCTCCAAGGCGGAGACCCCATGATCGAAATCCTCTAGATGACTGTTTGGGACGCACTGGTGGGGCAACCACAAGCCCAGTCGGCTCTGCAACGAGCTGTCGCCAGTTCCACTCATTCCATGACCCATGCCTGGTTGTTCACTGGTCCGCCTGGGTCGGGAAGATCAGTGGCAGCGAGGGCTTTTGCTGCTGGGTTACAGTGCGATACACACGGCTGTGGGACCTGTCGCAGTTGCAGCACAGTCCTGGCAGGAACCCATGGTGATGTGACTGTTGTCCGTACCGAAAAATTGAGCATCGGGGTTGAGGCGATCCGTGAATTCGTACGCAAAGCCGCGATGATTCCTTCACTGGGGAAATGGCAGGTCATCATCGTGGAGGATGCCGATCGGATCACCGATCAGGGGGCCAACGCCCTGCTCAAAGGAATCGAGGAACCCTCCCCGCGTACCGTATGGATGTTGTGTACGCCAACAGCCAATGATGTCCTGGCCACCATCAGATCAAGGTGTCGACAAGTCAGCCTCGTCACGCCCAGCCTTGCCGCCATCACCACCCTGCTCGAATCGGAGGGGATCACCACCAAGAAAGCGAGTTTTGCTGCCCAAGTTTGCCACGGACACATTGGTCGAGCACGAGCCCTCGCGACAGACACCACCGTCGCTGCCCGTCGGAAAGAAATCCTGGCTATTCCCTCGCGCCTCGGCAACATTGGCGCCTGTCTCGAAGCTGCCTCCTGGGTGGTGTCAACAGCCCAAGAGGAGGCCAGTGCTGCCACCAAGGAGCTCGATGCCACCGAGACAGAGCAGCTGCGGGCCGCCTTGGGGATACAGGCAGGAAAATCTATTCCACGTGGGGCAGCAGGACCACTCAAAGACCTCGAAGAGCAGCAGGGGCTTCGAGCTAAAAGGTTTGTTCGTGACCGGTTGGATTCGGTTCTTGTGGAGTTCACCGGCTATTACCGTGATGTTCTCATGATCCAAACAGGCAACGAAACCAAAGTAGTGAACACTGATATTCGCCCGGCTTTGACCAAAACAGCCGACACCTCTACTGCGGAATCCTCTATTCACCACATCGATGCTATCGGCGAATGTCGCCAAGCCTTGAGAGGAAATGTTCTGCCTCAACTCGCTGTTGAAGCAATGCTGGTGAGCCTGGGTTCACTGTAATTCGGGCGTGTCGCCCGGATCCATACCCGCTCACGTGACACGATGGAGGATGGGAGAAGCTTATTTCCACAAGGATGAAGGATGACCATGAGTGAGGATATGCTGGGCAACTGGCCCAACCGTCGCGATCAGGATTATCGCAGTGATGAGATACCTGACTTTGATGAGGATCGAGCAGGTGAGCCACCGACGCAACCGTACGCCGATCCTCTCCAGGCTACGCGCCCACGGTGGTTGACTGCTGCTGAGGTGGCTGGTGCCCCCGCAGATGTGGACCCGACCCCTCCTGATGTCGACCCCATCGCTTCTGGTGTGGACCCGATTGGTGCGTACCAACCGCTCGGTGACCACTACCTTGCTGCCCACATGCCACCAGTTGATGAACAACCCACAGCGGACGCCATGGATCTTCCCGCCACCGAGCCACTGATTCCCCCAGTTGCGCAGCCCCCGATGCCACCAACTGCGCAACCACTGGTGCCTCCCGCCCCGGAACCACCGATGAGCCCACCGGTTCCCCCACTCCCACCGATGGGCGCTCCCATCACTGGAGCAGATGGGTCCCCACTTCCCCCACCGGTGATCGGTGAGGGGGCGCCCCAGGTTCCCGTAGCCCCACCGAGTCCACCCATGGCGTACCCCGAAGGTGTGGTTGATCTCACCGGGGACAATGCCATGCCTGCGATGTGGGATCAACCGGTCGTACCTTCACCTGTTGTTCAAGAACCCACGGTGGACAGTTATGAGTCTTCCTTTGAGACATCTTCGGCAGTGATCATTGACGAGGAAGAGGAAAGGCGACGTTCGCGTGCACGGGCACTGGGGGAGGTGGACCGTGGTGCCGATGTGGTGATCGCGCCCGTGGCTTATGAGCCGCCCACTATGTATCAGCCTTGGCCGAGTTTTGTGCTGATTCTCCTGCGTTTCCTTGTTGCAGCTATTTTGGCTATCCATGCCACCCAGCAGGTTCTCAATCTGGCCGGGACCACAGCCTTGTGGGAAAACTCACTGCTTCCTGGTGGTGAAGTATGGACGATCACCATGATCATTGTGCAATATCTTGCCGCTGTGTTGCTGGTCCTTGGCTTAGGAGTACGCGGTGTGGGGATCGGGATCATGGTGGCCTTCATCATTGTTTTGTGCTTCCTCCAGTGGGGCGCTGAACCATTTTTTGTCGACAAAGTGTCGGGATTCCGTGGCGAGGTTGAGGTGTTCCTGGTGATGGCAGGCCTGATGTTTGTTGGCCTGGGTGGTGGATCAATCGGAGTGGATGGGGCGATCCATCGCGCACGGTTGGAACGCAAGAATACGACCATTTCTCAGGAAGTCTGACGCCTTCTAGCTTTCATGGCTTCCCACGCCATCGGCATCATGGAGATGAGCACGATGATGATACAGGCGAGTTCGAAGTTGTTCTTGATGAAGGGAACCCCTCCCAGGAAGAAACCGGCTGTGGTGATGAGAATCACCCACAGCACACCACCAATGGCGGTGTAGGCGATGAAGGTGCGGAAACTCATTTTGGCCATGCCAGCAATGAGGGTGACAAACGTACGTACCAGAGGGACGAAGCGGGCCAGGATGAGTGCGCGCGCGCCGTACTTCTCGAAAAACTCATGGGTTTTGTCGATGTACTTCGGGTTGAATACTTTCCCCCAAAACCCGGTTCGTTCTTTGAACAGCGGTGGACCGATGAGACGACCCACCCAATAGCCGGTGAGGTTTCCACCCACGGCAGCAAGAATGAGTACGACGAAGAGTGTCAGGAAGGTGGAGGCGGTTCCCCCGAAAGCGATCGTCCCCATCGCGGTGAACATCCCCACCGCGAACAGCAGGGAGTCCCCTGGCAGAACCGGGAAGATCGCACACTCGATAAAAATGATGAGTGCCACCCCCCACAGCGCCCAGTTTCCCAGCGCAGTAATAATGTATTCAGGATCAAGCCAGGTAGGAAGCAGCAACGGGGTCATCAGCAAAGCAAGCACCCGCCAACTTTACCCCACAACCGTCAACTAGGGGACGGGGCGTTTGTCACGGGACGCATTGACCACCGGTGGTCCGGTCATTCCGTGCGTAGTCGCGGAATCCAGACTCCACAGTCGAGTCTGTGGGGAATGTGACAAACGCCCCGTCCCCTTTTGTTCAGGGATACGGGGAAGGGGGGTTCTTGACTTTGGCTGTGGGGTCAAGTATCGTCTTCTTTAGATAGTTAGACAAACTAACTATAGAAGCAAGTGAGTGATACACGGAGGTGAACCTAGTGACAACGGCGGTAGTAGTGGAAGCTGACTTTGAAACCCAGCTCAATGATCTGCTGGTGGACACCTTTTCGACGATCTTGAAGTATGAGGCAGCTGCGCTCACCTCCTTTATGGGGATGTCGCTGACGATCGGTGAGGCGCACATGATTGACGCCATTGCCCGCTTGGGGGAGAAAGCAAAAGCCACCGTCTCTCAGATCGCCGCCTACACCCAGGTTGCCGTACCCACCGCCACTATTGCCATCAAGAAGATGGAACAGAAAGGGTACGTCACGAAGGTGCCCTCAGATAGTGATGGGCGCAGTGTGTGGATTCAACTCACCGACCAAGGCAAGGTCATTGATCGGGCTCACACGATCTTCCATCAAAAGATGGTACGCGATGTGTCGAGCCAGTTTGCCCCCGAAGAGCGTGGCGTACTGCTGAGGGCGATCAACCAACTCAACCAGTTCTTTGCCCGCGAAACAAAGGCCTCAGCGTGACCCTATCTATAGCAGGGACAGGTTTGAGCCTGCCCAGCCGACGAGTGTCCAATGATGAGCTCGCCCAGATCACCGGGATTGAGACCACCGATGAGTGGATTCAAACGATGACCGGGATTTCGAGTCGATACATGATCACCACAGAAACGCTGGTGGAGCTCGCTGAGAAAGCAGCCGTCGACGCGCTCGCAGACGCTCAGATCGACCCCAGTGACGTTGACTACATCATCGCCGCCACCATGGGATGTGAAACGTCCACCCCCTCCCTGGCTTGCCATATCGCCGAGCACATTGGTGTTCAGTGCCCTGCGGTGGATCTCAATGCAGCTTGTGTGGGTTTCCTCTACGCCCTCGACTATGCCGCTGGGCTGATCCAGCGCGGACGGGCCAGTACGATTCTCATCATTACCGGTGAACGAATGTCCGCCCACATTGATTGGACAGATCGGCGTACCTGTATTTTGTTCGGTGATGGTGCTGCTGGGGTGGTGGCCACCGCGGGAAGCGGTTTGACGTACCTCAATCTCCAAACCCGACCCGACACCGAGGTGATTTACCAATATCGTCGCATGTGCGGAAACAGCCCCCTGGCAACCCCCGACGAGGAAACCCCCATGCACTTGGAGGGTCAGAAGGTTTTCAAGTACGCGGTGTCGCTGATGGAGCAAGAGATCACCACCGCACTAGAGACACTAAACCTCCAAGCCGAGGACATCGACCACTATCTCATCCATCAGGCGAATCGTCGCATCATCGATTTCGCTATTGAACGCCTGGGGTTGAGCCCCGAGAAGTTCCCGATGAATATCGACCAGTACGGGAATATGTCGGCGGTCTCCATTCCCGCTCTGCTCCACGAGATGCGACAAAACAACACAATCCAGCCGGGGGACACACTTCTTTTGTGTGCGTTCGGTGCAGGAATGACCTGCGGTAGTTCGGTGATCCGGTGGGAAACACCCACCAGATGACCCCAAAACAAAGGAAAGAAAATGCTGGAAACAATTGAAACAGTGATCAAGGAATACATGAATAAGGACGACCTCACGATCACAGCCGAGACGACATTCGCCTCACTGGATCTCGATTCCCTCGAATCGGTGGAACTCGTGATGAAGATCGAAGAAGAACTCGGCACCACCATCGACATGAATGGTGAAGTCAACTCGATTGGTGACGTGCTCGCTCTGGCTGGCGCCAACTAGTCATGATCAACTCCAAGATCTGTGATCTGCTGGGAATCACGTACCCCATCTTTCAAGGCGCCATGGCGTGGATCTCGGACGCTCAACTTGCGGCTGCTGTATCGAATGCAGGTGGTCTTGGCATCATTGCAGGAGGGAGCGCGCCAGCGGCTTACGTACGCGAACAGATACACCAAGCCCGCCAGTTAACTGACAGGCCCTTGGGGGTGAACGTGATGCTCATGAGCCCGTTTGCTGCCGAGGTTGCTGAGGTGGTTGCCCAAGAGAAGGTGCCTGTGGTCACCACGGGTGCGGGCAGTCCTGCCCCCTATATGGCTACGTGGCGTGAGGCTGGGTGTGCGGTCATCCCTGTCGTACCATCGTCAGGGATCGCCAAAGTGGTTGAGCGCCTCGGTGCAACCGCAGTTGTCGCTGAGGGTGGGGAATCCGGTGGACACATCGGTGACCTCACCACGATGTCTCTCATCCCCCAGGTGTGTGATGCGGTGTCGATTCCTGTTCTCGCTGCAGGTGGGATCGGCGATGGTCGCGGTGTTGCTGCCGCTTTGATGTTGGGTGCTTGCGGTGTTCAGATGGGGACCAGGTTCCTGGTTGCCGAAGAGTGCTCTATTCATCCGAGCTATAAGGCGAAGATCATCGCTGCCAAAGACATTGACACGATTGCCACCGGTAAACGGTTGGGGCATCCCGTACGCTCGTTGAAAACTCCCTTCTCGAAAGGGTTCTTTGATCGTGAGTACGACTCGTCGATCACCAACGAGGAGCTCGAAAAACTCGGGGAAGGCGCACTTCGTTTGGCCGCCCACGATGGTGATGAAGAAGCAGGGTGCTTCATGGCCGGTCAGATTTCTGGACTGGTTCACGCTGAGCAGAGCGCTGAAGAGATTATCACCGAGGTCATGGGTGAAGCAGAAGAGTTGCTGAGAAAGGCGAGCGCGTGGGTCGTGTAGCTTTAGTGTTTGCTGGGCAAGGAGCCCAGACTCCAGGGATGGGTCGTAACCTCTATGAGTCTTCGGATGCAGTACGGCGGGTGTTCGACCAGGTCGAGTCATTTCAACCAGGGGTGACTCAGCTGTGTTTCGAAGGACCAGCTTCGGAATTGAATCTCACGGTCAACACCCAACCTTGTTTGTTCACCGTTGACTACGGGTGTGCGATCGCACTTGAAGAAGCCCTGGGTGAGAAGTTGTGTGGCGACCACATTCATGGTGTTGCAGGGTTCTCCCTGGGGGAGGTGGCGGCGGCCACCTTTGCGGGGCTCATGGATTTCGCCACCGGGTTCGACTTTGTGTGTCAGCGCGCCGTTGCTATGCACGAAGCTGGAGTGGACAATCCGGGTGTGATGTTCGCGGTAGTGAAACTGGGTGCGAATGAGGTTGAGCAGATCGCGGGGAATGTGACTGGTGTTTATCCCGTGAACTACAACTCACCAGCCCAAGTCGTGGTGGCCTGCCAAACCGAGCAAGCAGAGAAGTTCGCCCAGCGGGTTGCCGAACAGGGTGGCAAGGCATTGAAACTCCCGGTCAGTGGTGGGTTTCATTCCCCACTGATGGACTTAGCCGCTGAGAAACTCGCTGACCTCACCTGTTCGATGAACTTCACTGAACCGGTGATTCCACTGTATTCAGCGATGACCACCCAACCCTATGACAATCCGCAAGAACAACTCGCCACCCAAGTCAACCATCCGGTGCGCTGGGAGCAGACCATCCGTACCATGGCAGCGGATGGATTCGACACGTTCATTGAAGTCGGACCAGGGCGTACCCTGTCGAACTTCATCCGCCAGATCGACGAGACCCTGACGACCTTTCAGGTGAACGACACTGAGTCTGCTCACCAGGTCGCAGCGTGGCTCAAAGAAAGAAAAGGACACTGATGCTTCAAGGCAGAACAGCTGTGATCACGGGTGGTTCGCGCGGGATTGGGCGCGCTATCGCTGAAGAATATGCCCGCCAGGGATGCAACCTAGCGCTGATCTATCACGGCAACGAGCAAGCCGCTGTGCAGGTTGTTGCTGCAGCGCAGGATTGTGGAGTACGAGCTCAGGGGTATCAGTGTGATGTCTCCGACTGGAAGTCTGTTGAAGCCACCTGTGGGACTATCCTCTCGGACTTTGATACGGTCGACATCTTGGTCAACAATGCGGGGATCGTCCATGACAATCTGCTGATGAGGATGAGGGAGCAGGACATCGATGAGGTGCTAGCGGTGAACCTCAAAGGAGCCATGGCGATGACTCGCCACCTGACACCGACACTGCTGAAGTCCCCTGACGGGCGGGTAATCAACATCTCCTCGGTGGTGGGTCTCATGGGTAATCCGGGTCAAGCCAACTATGCGGCAGCCAAAGCAGGATTGATCGGTTTCACGAAGTCGATTGCCCGAGAATTCGCCCCACGCTCGGTGACCTGTAACGTCATTGCCCCGGGTTTCATTGACACAGACATGACCTCTGCATTGCCGGACTCAGCTGCGGAGAAGCTCACTTCGCTCGTACCACTGAAAAGAGTGGGAACCCCCGAGGATATCGCTGGTGTTGCCGCGTTCCTCGCCTGCGATCAAGCAAGCTATATCACCGGCCAAGTCATCCAAGTCGACGGCGGAATGAGGATGTGATCATGAAAAGAGTTGTTGTTACTGGAATGGGGTGTGTGACCCCTGTGGGGAATAGTGTTGGCGAGTTCTGGGATTCGCTGGTGGCGGGGCGTCATGGGATTGGACAGGTGACGAGGTTTGATACCTCCACCTCTAAGGTGGCGTTGGCGGCGGAGGTGAAAGGGTTCGACCCTTTGACGGTGATGGAATCCTCGGATGTTCGCAAGACTGATCTTTATGCTCAGTACGCAATCGCTGCGGCGGTTCAAGCCATGGAGGACTCCGGTCTCACCGGTTCGATTGCTCCGGAGCGTTTCGGGTGCTACGTGGGCTCGGGCATTGGTGGATTAGGCACCATGATCAACGAGACCACCGTACTGCTGGATAAAGGGCCTACCCGGATCTCTCCCTTCTTCGTACCCATGATGATCGCCAACATGGCTTCCGCGCTCATCGCCATGAGGTACGGCGCCCAGGGTCCGAATCTGCCTGTGGTAACCGCCTGCAGTACGGGAACCAACGCACTCGGCGAAGCGTACCGCGCGATCAAAGCCGGGGCAGCCGACGCAATCATCGCTGGTGGTGCCGAGGCATCCATCAACCCACTGGCCATGGGTGGGTTCGCCAACTGCATGGCACTGACCACCACCACCGATCCGGATCGGGCCTCGATCCCTTTCGACGCTGACCGATCGGGTTTCGTGATCAGTGAGGGTGCAGGAATCCTCGTACTCGAAGAACTCACCCATGCCCAGAACCGTGGTGCGGAGGTCTATGGGGAGATCGTTGGGTACGCCAACACCTGTGACGCCTATCACATGACTGCCCCACACCCGGATGCGGAGGGGAGCGCAGCGATGATTCGTGGCGCCTTCCAGGATGCGGGGATCGCACCCGATGAACACCTCTATATCAATGCCCATGGCACATCAACCCCGCTCAACGACAAAACAGAAACCCTGGCTATCAAGAAGGCCCTCGGCGAGGTCGCTCACCAGGTGGTGATCAGCTCAACCAAATCGATGACCGGGCACATGTTGGGGGCTGCTGGCGGTGTGGAGGCGATTGCGTGTATTCAGGCTCTGCGAACAGGAATCATCCCCCCGACTGTGGGTTTGGCTAACCCTGATCCGGATTGTGACCTGGATTATGTTCCCAGTGTGGCTCGTGAGGCTCACCCCCGGACTGCTTTGACGATTTCCTTGGGTTTCGGCGGGCACAATGCGGGGCTCCTCATGAGGTCGGTGGCACCATGAATCGTGAAGAACTGAAGGCTGTTCTCCCTCACCGCGAACCAATGCTGCTGGTGGACGAAGCTTGGGTGGACGGTAAGGAGTCTGTTGGTGTCTACACCGTACGCGGGGACGAGTTTTTCCTCCAGGGCCATTTCCCCGACAACCCGGTGGTTCCCGGTGTGATCCTTTGCGAGATGATGGCACAATCAGGTTGCGTACTCATGGCTGATCAGGTCGCGGGCAAAACCCCCTACTTTTCGGGTCTCGACAAGGTCCGGTTCAAACGCAAGGTGATCCCCGGTGACACCATCGAGTTTCGCTGCCAGCTCACCGCCGCCAAGGGCCCCTTCTTTTTCTTGAGTGGTACGGCCAGTGTTGCCGGTGAGGTCTGTGCGATCGCCGAGATGTCCTTCGCCCTAGCGTGACAAACGCCCCGTCCCCTTGTGACAAACGCCCCGTCCCCTTGTGACAAACGCCCCGTCCCCTTGTGACAAACGCCCCGTCCCCTTGTCACTTGTAGCGTGACAAACGCCCCGTCCCCTTGTCGCGTAGCGTGACAAACGCCCCGTCCCCTTGTCACGCACCCCAGACTCCACAGTCACCCCCTCGTCATTCCGTGCGAAGTCACGGAATCCAGACTCCACAGTCGTAGAATGTGGTTTCTGGACCCTGCGAGTCGCTCCGCTCCGCAGGGTGACGGCGGGTATGTGACGGTTCCGTTTGTCACGCGCACCAGGTTGTGGCCAGCAGGATTGTGTCGTTAACGCTCCAGGTGCAGTTCCATGGGCCAAGTCCTGCAGGAACCTCGTGGTGGAACTCAATGTGAGCGGTGAAGGAGGGGGACAGCCGTACCTCCACATCGAGGAACCCCAAACCCACCCGCGCCACTGGATACCAGGCTTTGAAAATGCTTTCTTTGACGCAGAACAACAGTCGATCCCAGGGGATTTCCCTATCAGTGGCGAACAGGGAGCTCACGACCTCGCGCTCAGCAGTGGAACTGATGCGATCAAGGACCCCCGGTGGTAGGCCTTGAGTGGGTTCAGCGTCAATACCCAAGGCAGTGATGTCCTTCTCCCAGGCGAGTGCGGCCGCCTGAAATCCGTCGCAGTGGGTCATCGACCCCACGATCCCTTCAGGCCACAGCGGGCATCCAGCGGAATCATTGAGTACGGCAGCTGGTCCAACCCCAAGCTCGACTAGGGCCTCACGGGCACACCACCGAACCCCAGCATATTCACGCTGTCTCTTGGCACTTGCAGTACGAACGACCTCGACCTCGCTCGGCCACAAACTGTCGAGTCCAACCGGAACTCGGGTAGCACAGTAAACCACAGGAACACCCGCCACAACCCAGGAAGAACTCATCCACCAATCCTACTGGTGTGCACACCACCACTGTCATTCTGCGCGAAGTCGCGCTGGCGCGCTCCGCAGCACAGGCTCCGTCGCGGGCGGTCACATTGTTTAGATGAGACCGAGGGCAGTGACGGCGTCCTTCTCGCCTTGGAGCTCGGCAACGGAGGCGTCGATCTTTCCGCGGGAGAACTCGTCGAGGTCGAGGCCCTGGACAATGGTGTAGTTTCCGCCGGAGGTGGTCACCGGGAAGGAGGAGATCAAACCCTCAGGCACCCCGTACGACCCATCGGAGACCACAGCCATCGAAGTCCAGTCGCCTGCGGGCGTACCCAACAACCAATCGCGAACGTGCTCGATGGTGGCGTTAGCTGCCGAAGCGGCCGAGGATGCCCCACGAGCCTCAATGATGGCAGCACCGCGTTGAGCGACCGTCGGAATAAACGTGGAAGCGATCCACTCCTGGTCACCGACCAGTTCAGCAGCATTCTTGCCACCGACCTCAGTGTGATAGAGGTCAGGGAATTGTGTCGCGGAGTGGTTACCCCAGATCGTCATCTTCGTGATGTCGGATACAGCCACACCAAGTTTCGCAGCCAACTGTGAGATAGCGCGATTATGGTCCAATCTCGTCAGGGCAGAGAATTGGGTGGCGGGAATATCGGGTGCGTTGTTCATCGCAATCAGAGCGTTCGTGTTCGCCGGGTTTCCGGTCACACAGATGCGGATATCGGAGGCAGCCACCTCATTCAACGCCTTGCCTTGTTTGGTGAAAATTTCGCCATTGGCCGAGAGCAGATCGTTGCGCTCCATTCCAGCGGTACGCGGACGAGCGCCCACGAGCAGGGCAACATTCGCACCATCGAAAACCTTCAACGGATCATCACCGATCTCGACACCTGCCAAAAGTGGGGAGGCACAATCATCGAGTTCCATGACGACACCTTCGAGGGCCTTGAGGGCGGGGGTGATCTCGAGTAGACGCAGTTCAATGGGCTGATCAGGGCCGAGCAGGGAACCGCTGGCAAGACGGAATAGCAGGCTATAGCAGATTTGGCCGGCAGCACCGGTCACAGCAACTTTCACTGGGGTTTTGGTCATAGTTGGCTCCTTTAAGATTGGTCCCACATGGGAATGGGTCCACCGTACCACCTCAACCCAGGTCAAAGTCAGGAACATCCCAGTTCACTGGAGGCATATCTTTGCTTCAAGAAGATAAGCTAGAACTAAAGGAGTACTCATGCCACAGATTAAACTTGGTCTTTCCCCCGACAAGGTAGCGGGAGTGTTCGCTGATTTTGTTCGAGCCTGGCACACCAAGGATTGTTTCATTCTCGATTTTTCGGGATACACCGATCCGCCGATGCGTGATGAGGAAGCCGATGATGTGATTCAGCAGGCCTCTGTTGTGTCACGAGTACGCGTACCACCGTCCCAGGTTTTCGAACTCATGAAAGCACTCGAACAGCAACTGTCTGCCTGGGAGTCAGAAAACAAGTCCTAGCCTTGGGGCTCTGCCTGGCTCACTTGGGTTGGACCCCGGGGATCTCATAACTGGGACCGTACCGGCTCCCGTCAGCGTACCTCACACCCACCCTATGTGTTCCGCCGGGAAGGGAAATATTAGTATCGCTCTTTCCTGAGCTGTTGAGGTGAGTGGTTTGCACGACTGTCCCATCGACAAGAATCTGGGCGACCTTGTTTGAGGTTCCACTGATGTGCAAATTAGCGCCACCAGGTGAGCTGACCGCGCTCATCGATGGTGGGCTGTAGAGAACAAAATGTGACTCTGAGGGGGCGGGATTCTTTTTACCTTTGGCCACAACTTTGTGGTTTCCAGCGCGCAGATCAGAGTACGGTCCGGAGGCCATCCATGAGCCTTTGGCGTCGGCGGTGACAGTGACCGTGGTTCCACCCAGGGTGAGGGTGACCGTATCGCCGGGTTCGCTCGTACCTCTAATCACGGGATAAACCAAACCACCCAGGGTGTCCACTGATCCGATCGAGGCTGCTTTGCTCGTAGCTGGCGGTGGTGGCGTGGTTGAGGGTGGCCGCGTTGTGGTGGGTGTCGGTGTGGGCGTAGGTGTCGGTGTCGGTGTTGGACTCGCGGTTTCGCTTGGCTCCGGTATTGGTGTGGCAGTTGTCGGCTCAACTGTAGGTGTCTCAGATACCACTGGTTCAGTGGTGGTGACCTGTGTGGTGGGGCTGGTGGACGCTGGTTTTTCGGGAGCTCCGGAAGCCAACCACAGCAGCCCAAGAATCAGGCCACACAAGATGAGCAAGGGAATGAGCCACCAGATGAGACCGCGCTTTCTCTTGTCCTCATCCTCATCGGGGTCGCTGGGCGGTGGTGCCAGGAATTCTTCCTCAGGCACCTCGGCGATTGTGGTCTGCCCCACAGGCTCCCCAGCTAAGAGGGTTTCCAGGGTTGGCTCCTCGATGGTGTCGAATCCGGGTGCCTCAACTGTTGCCACCGTGTCGGCGACTTCGGCAGCAACGGGTGCCAGCGCTGCAACTGTGACTGGTGCAACAAATTCCATGCCCTTGAATTGTTCAGCGACACCGGTGGGCAGTGGATCATCGTTGATGAGAATAGCGCCATTGGCATTGATGGAAGCATTGAGGGCTTCGCTTGCGCCCACACCTGCGATAGAACCCAGGAGTAGCTTGGAGGCTTGCTGGCCCATGGAACGCGAGGTAGTCAACACGGAGCGACATTCGGCACATCCGAGAAGGTGGTTGTCGATGCGTTCCATGTCGCGGTGGGGCAGGGCTTTTTTAGAGAAAGCTCGACTGTGTTCGCGTACCCAACGGCACTGGGGAGACCGCGCGGCTATAGCGTTGACGCGCGCCCACGCGGAGGTGAGTTGGCGACGTGCTCGCGGTTGGATGGTTTCGATTTGTACGGGGGTCATGCCGGTGATGACAGAGATTTCTTCGGGGCTCATCCGCTCGACATCGCGGTACCACAAAACTTCTTGCCAGCGGGGTGGCAAGGTGAACAGGGCTCGGGCCATTTTCGAGTTGAGTGTTTTCGCTGGTTTCGTGTCACCGAGTGCAACACTGCGAATCGTTGCATATAGATAGGGGCGGAAGGGGCCTTTGGGGGCTCGATTGGCACGAATCTCGGTCAGGATTCGCTGCCAGGCTTCTTCGTTGACCTCTTCAGCATGAAGCCCAGCATCGGACTGTGCAGCAATGAGACCGAGTGAACTGTGGCGATGCCAGAGTTCCTCATAGGCAGCTTTGGAGCCTTGGCGAGTGTAGTCCACCAGTTGGCTGTCTGATGCTTTCACTATTTCAAGGTCAAACTCACCGTTGGTGCGCTCGTCTTTCGCAGGACCAGTGATGCCAGGATCCTCCATGAGGTTCTCCTACGTGTCAATCTCTTCGGGGCTGATGAATCCGCGCGCCAGCACACACCCGTGTGAGCATGTTCACGCGAACTCCTCTGGAGTCTATCACCACGAGAGATACTGGTGTATCGAATATGAGACAATCTCTTGGTCCTTGCCCTGTGGCGCAGTACTGAAGCGCAACAGTTGAACAGCCGTGACCACTAGGATGGGACCATGGTTGCGCGAAAAATTGATGGAAAAGCCGAAGCGAAAGCGATTAAGGATGACCTTCGGGTTCGGGTGTCGGCGCTGGTTTCCCAAGGAATCACACCAGGGTTAGGGACACTCCTGGTGGGTGATGACCCGGCAAGCCAGCTCTATGTGCGCGGGAAACACCGTGATTGCGCTGAGGTGGGGATTAGCTCTCTTCGCGTGGATATGTCTGCTCAAGCCTCAGCTCAACATGTGGCGGAAGCCATAGCGGAGCTCAACGAGAACCCCCGCTGTACAGGATTCATTGTTCAACTTCCACTTCCTCGGCATATCGATGAGAATGAGGCTCTCAGTTTGATAGACCCAGCTAAGGACGCCGACGGGCTCCATCCCATCAGCTTGGGCAACCTCGTACTTGGGGTTCCTGGTCCACTGCCATGCACTCCACGCGGGATAGTGGAGTTGCTTCGACGCTATGAGGTTCCGCTAGCCGGTGCCGAGGTTTGTGTCGTGGGAAGAGGTACGACCGTGGGGCGCCCGCTCGGTTTGTTGCTCACCAGGCGCAGCGAAAACTCCACAGTGACACTCTGTCACACCGGCACCCGTGATCTGGCAGCTCACACCCGCCGAGCTGACATCGTGATCGGGGCTGCGGGCCAGGCGGGTTTGATCACCGCTGACATGATTAAACCAGGGGCCGTACTGGTTGATGTGGGTGTGACGAGGGTCGATGGTAAACCTCAAGGGGACTTTGCCGATGACGTCTGGGAGGTTGCTTCGCTGGTGACCCCCAATCCGGGGGGTGTCGGGCCCATGACCAGGGCGATGTTGCTGACTAACGTCGTGGAGGCCGCACAGCGACAGGTCACCTCATGAGCTCCTCCGCGGACAAAGACACCCGCCTGTGGGATCGCCTTGTTGATCATCCCGGCCTGATGGGCAGGGTACGGCGCCAGTGGCCGTGGACGGTGGTCCTTGTCTTAGTGGCTACAGGGCTTGTCATGATCGCTGTGGGTTTCTGGCGTATCGGCGCAGGAGTGATTGGTCTAGCAATGGTCAGTGCAGGAGCCCTTCGAGCCACCCTCAAAGAACCAGGGATCCTAGAAATCCGACCCCAACGCTGGATAGACCTGTGTTTCTATTTCGGCCTAGGAATCTCGATTCTTGCTTTAGCGATTCTCCGCGGCCCCACCGGTTAGTACGAGCACCAGTGCCCCACCGGTTATTATGCGCCAACCCAACCCCGTCATTCTGCGCGAAGTCGCAGAATCCAGACTCCACAGTCAAACAACTGTAGTTTCTGGACCCTGCGAGTCGCTCCGCTCCGCAGGGTGACGGGGGTGGGTGGAGTCGCTCCGCTCCGCAGGGTGACGGGGGTGGGTGGAGTCGCTCCGCTCCGCAGGGTGAAGGCAATGTGACAAATGGGTCCTGTCCCCACCAGTTAGTAGCGGTAGCTGTCGGGTTTGTACGGGCCGTTGATGGGGACACCGATGTAGGTGGCTTGCTCCTGGGTGAGTGTGGTCAGGCTCACACCCAAGGAATCCAGATGTAGGCGTGCGACCTCTTCGTCGAGAGTCTTGGGCAGAACATGGACACCCAACTCCAGCTCGGCAGTGAACAATTCGATCTGCGCCAGAACCTGGTTGGTGAACGAGTTGCTCATCACAAAAGAAGGATGACCAGTGGCGTTGCCCAAATTGAGGAGGCGTCCCTCGGACAGGATCAGGATGGATGGCCCCTGGGGGAAGGTCCACAGATCCACCTGGGGTTTGATGTTTGTGGCTGTGATACCCTTCCACGTGGACAAACCAGCCATGTCGATCTCATCATCGAAATGACCAATATTGCCGAGAACCGCACGATCCTTCATTTTCGACATCTGCTCTGCGGTCACCACGGAAGTATTCCCAGTGGCGGTGATCACAAAGTCAGCTTGGCCCACCACCTCATCCAGGGTACGTACCTCGAAACCATCCATGGCTGCCTGAAGGGCACAAATCGGATCGATTTCGGTGACGATCACCCGGGCTCCTTGACCACGGAAAGACTCTGCACATCCCTTGCCCACATCGCCGTACCCGCACACCACAGCGATCTTTCCACCAATGAGAATGTCGGTGGCCCGGTTGATGCCATCAATCAGCGAATGGCGACATCCGTACTTATTATCGAACTTGGATTTCGTCACGCAGTCGTTGACATTGATCGCCGGGAAGAGCAGGGTTCCATGGCTGGCCATCTCGACTAGTCGGTGGACCCCGGTGGTGGTTTCCTCAGAGACACCACGAATCGACGAAGCAAGAGCGGCGAAATCGAGGGTTTTCTTGTCCAACGCTGTCTTCAGTTCACCCATGAGGGCCGCCACCTCAGCAGAAAGCTCACCGCCATGACCAGGAATCCCAGCCTTCTGGGCATCCAGACCCTGATGAACGAACAAGGTGGCATCCCCACCGTCATCCAAAATCATGGTGGGGTACGGGTCGTTGCCTGCCTTCGAGAAATCGAAGATCTGCGCCGTACACCACCAATACTCCTGTAAGGTTTCGCCCTTCCACGCAAACACGGGAACACCCTGAGGATCCTGGGCTGTCCCAGTGGGCCCCACCACCACTGCTGCAGCAGCATGGTCTTGGGTGGAGAAAATATTGCAGGACGCCCACCGTACTTGTGCACCTAGAGCAACCAGGGTTTCAATGAGTACGGCTGTTTGAATCGTCATGTGCAAAGAGCCCGAGATTCGCGCCCCAGCCAAAGGCTGGGTGTCGGCGTAACGAGTGCGCATTGCCATCAAGCCGGGCATCTCGCCTTCGGCAAGGGTGATCTCCTTGCGACCAAAATCAGCGAGATCAATGTCTTTGATGCGGTAATCCATGGGGTTCAGTGTAGTCCCGGCCTCTGGACGTGTGCACAGCCACGGCCTGCGATGCTCTAGGGTTGTTTTCCGGTGGTTCTGGTGAGTCACCAAAATAAACATCCCGAAAGGATAAATACATGACACGAATGATGAAGATCATGGCAGGTATTGCCGGTGCAGCCCTCCTGCTGAGCGGGTGCGGCACAAAAGTTGAAGACGATACGACACCAGCAGATCCCGATGCAATCACCACCGTGGTTGACGGGAAACTGACCATGTGCTCAGACATCCCCTTCCCCCCCTTCGAGGTTGAGGATTCCGCCGCCCCACTGGGTTACTCCGGTTTTGATGTGGACCTCATGAACGCTATCGCTGGCATCCTGGAGCTGGAGCTTGTTGTGGTGGTGTCCGACTTCGATGCCTTGCAGTCTGGTGTGACCCTCGCCAACGGCCAATGTGATCTCGCTGCCTCGGCGATGACGATCACAGAGAAGCGCAAAGAAAACATTGACTTCTCTGATGCCTACTATGACTCTTTGCAGTCACTGATGGTCCCGGCAAACTCCGAGATCACCTCGATTGCTGATCTTGCAGGAAAGCGGGTTGGTGTCCAAGCTGGAACAACAGGCGAAAACTACACCGAAGAAAACGCCCCTGAGGGTGCCGACATTGTCAGCTTCCCTGATGACGGCGTGATGTGGCCTGCCATCCAGGCCGGCCAGATTGATGCAATCTTGCAGGACTACCCGGTGAACAATCAGCACGTCAAGGATGATGCGGGTTACAAGATTGTTGAGCGCTATGAAACAGATGAGCAGTACGGCTTTGCCATGCTCAAGGGTGGTAATCCTGCCCTACTGGCAGCCATTAACTCCGCTCTTGGCGAGTTGCGCGCCAATGGCACCTATCAGGAGATCTACGATAGGTATTTCGGCTAACCAAGCAGTGATTCCACACGGAATCTCTTCTTAAGGAAAACTATGGACATGCGTGATATCCGTCCAACCGTCAGGCGGCGGATATCACGCATGTTGTCTTATCTCATTTTCCTGGGGCTCATTGTTGCACTGGCTTTCACAGCGGATTGGGCTTTGATCACCAAAGTCTTCCTCAACAAAGATATTGCTCTAGGAATGTTCCCTGGGGTGTTTCGGGCAGCACTCAACACGATCCTCTACACCCTGATTGCTTTCGTTATCGGACTGGTCCTTGCGATCGTACTGGCTCTGATGAAATTATCCTCAGGCCCATTCAAATGGTTTGCTGTGGGGTTTATTGAACTGTTCCGCGGGCTGCCGGCGTTGTTGACTATTTTCATCATGGCGTTTGCTGTGCCCATGGCTTTCGAATCATTGAGGGCCTTGCGCATTGAGGGGGTCTACTATGGTCTGATCGGGCTGGTTTTCGTCACAGGTGCCTACACCGCAGAGATCATTCGAGCAGGAATCCAGGCTGTTCCCCGCGGGCAACATGAGGCAGCTCGATCCCTGGGCATGTCCCAGATGAGAACAATGATCACTGTTATTCTACCGCAAGCCATCCGCATTGTGATTCCCCCTTTAACCAATGAGCTCGTCATGCTCCTGAAAGACACCTCGCTTTTGTTCATCGCCGGGGCAACCAAGGCAAACAAGGAGCTCACCCAGTTCGGTCGAGACGGAATGTCCTCCCATTTCAACTCGACACCCTTGCTCGTGGTGGCCGTGTTCTATCTCATCATCACTATTCCACTGACCTATCTGGTGGCGCGCCTGGAGAAGAAAATGGCGGTGAAACAATGACCACCACCGGCGTACTGCATCCGCGAGACACCCCTGACCCTCAGGCCCCACCAATCCAGATTCTCGGGCTCCACAAGCATTTTGGTGACCTGCACGTACTCAAAGGAATCGATCTCACCGTGAACAAGGGTGAGGTTGTGTGCGTGGTGGGACCCTCCGGTTCAGGGAAGTCGACCCTGCTGCGTTCAGTGAACCTGTTGGAGCGCCCCACGCAGGGCAAGGTTTTCATCGAGGGGATTGACGTCCTTGACCCGGATGTGAACCTCGATTTGATTCGTACGCGCATTGGCATGGTTTTCCAATCGTTCAACCTTTTCCCCCATATGACTGTCCTGCGTAATGTGGCGATGGCTCAGCAGAAGGTTCTACGCCGTTCGAGCGTGGAGGCCAACAAGATAGCCCACGATATGTTGGTACGGGTGGGGCTGGAGGATAAGGTTGATGCCCATCCTTCGCAGTTGTCGGGTGGTCAGCAGCAGCGGGTGGCGATCGCTCGTAGCTTGGCGATGAACCCGGACATGATGCTGTTCGATGAACCCACTTCGGCTCTAGACCCTGAGCTGGTTGGTGAGGTTCTGGAGGTCATGAGGGGTCTCGCAGCCGAGGGAATGACCATGATGGTGGTCACCCACGAAATGGGTTTCGCCCGCGAGGTCGGCTCCCGAGTGATCTTCATGGACGAGGGCCTCATCGTCGAGGAAGGCCTCCCCTCCGAGGTCCTCGGCAACCCCCAACACCCCCGCACCCAACTTTTCCTCTCCAAGGTGCTCTAACGTGTCAAACGGGGACGGTTCCTTTTTGACACGCTTGCCTCGTCATTCCGCGCTCCTCTTTCCCTGTCCGTGCCCCTCTTCCCCGTCATTTCGCGCTCCTCTTTCCCGTCATTCCGCGCTCCTCTTTCCCGTCATTCCGCGCGTAGTCGCGGAATCCAGACTCCACAGTCATACAACTGGGTAGTCTGGACCCTGCGACTTCGCGCAGGGAGACGGCAGGGAGACGGCGGGGAGACGGCAGGGATACGGCAGGGATACGGCGGGGAGGCGGCAGGGAGACGGCGGGGAGACGGCAGGGAAACGGGAGGGAGACGGCAGGGAAATGAGGCGGTGGGACAAAACAGTACCGTCCCCCAAATTGTCACGTCCGATAGAGTAGGACTGTGGTTGATACTGTGACACAAGCTGAGCAAACTCCGGACACTATCCAGCCGTGGGCTGAGTTGGGGCTCAAAGAGGACGAATACCAGCTCATTCGCGAGATTTTGGGGCGCAGACCCACCTCCTGTGAACTGGCGATGTATTCGGTGATGTGGAGTGAGCACTGCTCGTACAAATCCTCCAAGATTCATCTCAAGCGCTTTGGTGTGCTGGAACCCACGACACCTCGTGGTCCACTATTGGCTGGCATCGGTGAACAAGCTGGTGTGGTGGACATTGGTGACGGTTGGGCGGTGACCTTCAAAATCGAATCCCATAATCACCCGAGTTATGTGGAGCCCTATCAGGGGGCCGCCACCGGTGTGGGTGGGATTGTGCGCGACATTCTCGCCATGGGGGCCCGCCCGATTGGGGTCATGGATCCTTTGCGCTTTGGCCCTTTGGATGCGCCGGATACTGCCAGGGTGCTGCCAGGTGTGGTTGCGGGAATCGGCGGGTACGGCAACTGTTTAGGTCTTCCCACGATTGGTGGAGAGGTTGTTTTCGATTCGACGTACGCCGGGAATCCGCTGGTCAATGCGCTGTGTATCGGGGTGTTGCGCCATGAGGATATGAAGAGAGCTGTAGCTGAGGGGGTCGGCAACAAGGTCATTCTCTATGGGGCAGCCACCGGTGGTGACGGGATCGGTGGAGCATCGATTCTTGCCTCGGAGACTTTTACCGAGGGTGGGCCCACGAAGAGGCCCAGTGTTCAGGTGGGTGACCCGTTCATGGAGAAGCTCCTGATCGAATGTACGCTGGAACTCTTCGAAGCCGGGGTCATCCAGGGAATCCAGGATTTCGGGGCCGCGGGCCTGTCATGCGCCACCTCGGAACTGGCATCAGCTGGGTCCGGTGGGATGCATGTCAACCTCAACGCCGTACCCCTGCGTGATCCTTCACTGGCGCCTGAAGAGATTCTGATGAGTGAATCCCAGGAACGCATGATGGCTGTGGTCACACCCGCTGATGTGGATCGGTTTATGGCTATCTGTGCGAAATGGGAGGTTCTCGCCACAGTCGTGGGCGAAGTCATTGAGGGTGATCGTCTGCTCATCGACTGGAATGGTGAGCGCGTGGTGGATGTGGACCCGAAAACGGTCGCCCATGAGGGCCCCACCTATGATCGTCCCGTAGCTCGCCCCGCGTGGATTGATGGTGTGAATGCCAATCGAGGAGAGGATCTGCCTCGCCCTACCACTGGTGAAGAGTTGGCCCGCGACCTGGTGGCGGTTATGACTTCCCCGAATCTTGCCGACGTTTCCTGGGTGACCAGGCAGTACGACCATGTGGTTCGCGGGAACTCGGCAATGGCGCAACCGGAGAATGCTGGGATGCTGAGGATCGATGAGGAAACCGGGTTGGGTGTCGCTTTGTCGACAGATTGCAATTCCCGGTTCACCTATCTTGATCCTTTCTTGGGCGCCCAGATTTCTCTCGCCGAGGCGTACCGTAATGTGGCGATCACTGGAGCTGAACCGGTGGCGATCACTGATTGTCTGAACTTTGGTTCCCCGGAAGACCCAGAGATCATGTGGCAGTTTGTGGAGGCCATCAAGGGTTTGGTCGAGGGCTGCCAAGCCTTGGGTACGCCGGTCACCGGTGGCAATGTGTCGTTCTACAACAAGACTGGTGAGACCGCGATCCTGCCCACACCCACCATTGGAATGCTCGGGGTGATCGACAACATTGCTGACCGTATTGGTTTCCAGTCGCCTTGTGTGGGGGATCACGTGTTGTTGCTGGGTGAGACTTTTGAAGAACTCTCTGGTTCTTCCTGGGCTGAGGTCGTTCATGGACATCTGGGTGGTGTCCCGCCCAAGGTGGACTTCAGTTTTCACAAGCGACTCACCGAGTTCTTCCAGGTGGTGTCCAAAACCCACTTGGTGTGTTCCTCCCACGATCTTGCTGATGGTGGTCTGGGGGTTGCACTGTTGGAATCCTGTTTCGCTTCGGGTTTGGGGGCGCAGATCACCCTGGAAGGCGATCCTTTCGTGGCCTTGTTCTCTGAGTCAACCGGTCGCGTACTCATCACGTGTGAGGACTCCAACCTGCCCCACCTCCAAGCCCTAGCCGAGAAGTGCGCCCTGCCTCTCACGCACCTGGGCAAGGTCATCGAAGAACCACAGCTGGTTGTCACCGATCAGTTCACCCTCAACCTCGAGGACGTACGCGTTGCTTGGCAATCCGTCATCCCCGATGCCCTGAGCTCGTAGACTAGGAGAACACAGGGGGAACACAACGGGACGTACCTTTGTGTTAATAGTTCGAATTGTGGGGTGTCCCTTTGTGTTTATAGCACAAAAGGTACGTCCCCTTGTGGTGTCGGGCTTCCTACCACCATCACAGTCTCTATCAATCGTTTACGCATAGAAAACAGTCCGCATGACTGCTTTCTATGCACAAACACGTGCATTTTGACCATCTGAAAGACCACAGAGAAGCGTTCAGCAAGTACCGTCCCCCTGGCACCCCCTGGCACCCGGGTGAGGGGGTACTGTGCTGACCAGGCACTATGCTAGGTATGTCCGCATCCCTACCATCACGTGAGTGAGCTCCCTGCGCCATGGCAACAACAATGAGACGAATGATGTCCATCACGATTACTGGTCTCGTGTTGCTCACTGTTGGGTGCCAGGGGCCGAACCATGAACCGTCCGACCAATCCAGCATGGTGACTTCCTCGCCCAGTTCAACAGAAACGGCCGACACTGCCTCACCACCACCCACCCTCAACGAATTGCCAGAATCACCCCGCTGTGATCAGGGTGCGTTACCCAGTGGTTTCACTTGCGTGAACAGTGTTGAACCATCAATTGCGGTGGAGTTACGGTACGCAACGACCAGCAATTTCACTGGTGCCGTGGTGGATGGCTATGAATCCGAGACGGCGGCTATCGTACTGGCAGATGTGGCCACAGCCCTGGCTAGGGTTCAGGCTGACTTGAAGCAGGAGGGGTTGGGTTTGTTGATCTTCGACGCCTATCGGCCAACCCGAGCTGTCGCTCACTTTGTTGCATGGTCGAAGAATTCTGACACTAGTACGAAGCAGGAGTTTTACCCGAA
Organism: Propionibacteriaceae bacterium; assembly: GCA_009782915.1. GTDB lineage: Bacteria > Actinomycetota > Actinomycetes > Propionibacteriales > Propionibacteriaceae > WQYJ01. The sequence goes on from WRIC01000002.1 coordinate 68,002, forward strand.
TCTCGCGAAATCTGATCTGTTGAGACTGGGTTATATCGCTGAACATTCGAATCACAGCCTCGGCACAGCTGTGGATGTTACCTTGGTCATTCTCGCATCGGGAGAACCCCTCGACATGGGTAGTGATTTCGATTTGTTTGACAACCGTTCCCACTACCAAACCTCAGGGTTGACCAGTACGCAATCAGCGAACCGTACTCGACTTCGACAAGCCATGCAAGCTCAGGGATTTACGCCGTACTCGAACGAGTGGTGGCATTTCAATCACTCGAATGCTCGTACCCAAGGTGCCCAGAATTTCCCCGTACGTTAGGTGACGGTATTAACTTCCACTCCACCGTGCCAGGTGGGGTCTGAGGTTTGTGACAGTTAATACCGACCCCAATTGACTTGCTCTTGGCTCCGTCGATCGTTAGCACCTCCAGTTGATCTTAGCTGGGTTGGGCTCGTCGTCGATGGCTAGGATGTGATCGGTTGCATAATCCAGGCACCAGTACGCTAAGGTCTGCTTGCTTTGAGTCTCGATGAGTGCCATGAGCGACTTGATGTACGGCGCATCCATGTCACTGAGCATCTTGCGATAGTGAGCCATAGGAGTCTCCTTGGGGCAGACTCTACTAGGTTCCTGATGTGATTTCTGGATTCTGCGAGTCGCGGAGCCTGTGCTGCGGAGCGCGCCAGCGCGACTCGCAGTGCTCCGCAGAATGACCGAGGTGGGTTGGTTCCGAAGGATAACTGGTTGAGTGGGTTTTTGTTCTGCGGAGTGTAACTCGCATACGTCATTCCGCGCGAAGTCGCGGAATCCAGATAGTGATTGCCACGGATGGTGAGTCTGTTAGTGGTGAGCATATTTACTAGACTCAATAACATGGTTGATGTGGATTCTGGATTCTGCGACTTCGCGCAGAATGACGCAGGGCAGTTGGTGCCCTTTGCGTGCTGTCCGTCTGCGCGCGGCAGAATGACGCGGGGCAGTTGGTGCCCTTTGCGTGCTGTCCGTCTGCGCGCGGCAGAATGACGCGGGGCAGTTGGTGCTCTTTGCGTGCTGTCCGTCTGCGCGCGGCAGAATGACGCGGGGCAGTTAGTGCCCTTCGCGCGCTGTCCGTCTGCGCGCAGAATGACGGGGCTGGGGTGCAGGGTCCATCAGTAACTACGCAAGGTTTTGTGGAGTGTGAAGGTCACCAGTTGCGGGCGGTGGGGTATGTGAACAGGGGGTCTGCATTTGCACTCTCGGGGTGAGAGTGCTAGAAATGACTTAGCACTCTTGGTGTGAGAGTGCTACGTCTGGTGGAAACGCGAGACGAAAATAGACCAGCGCGGGGTTGGCCCGCTTAACCGGAGAGAACATGGCAAAGCTTATTTCATTTGATACTGATGCGCGTCGCGCATTGGAGGCGGGAATGAACACCCTCGCTGATGCTGTCAAGGTCACCTTGGGACCCAAGGGACGCAACGTCGTATTGGAGAAAAAATGGGGTTCCCCCACGATCACCAACGATGGTGTCTCGATCGCTAAAGAGATTGAACTTGAAGACCCCTATGAGAAGATCGGTGCGGAACTGGTCAAAGAGGTCGCCAAGAAGACCGATGATGTCGCTGGCGACGGTACGACCACAGCAACGGTTCTCGCTCAAGCGCTTGTACGCGAGGGGTTGCGCAATGTGACTGCTGGTGCGAACCCAATGTCGCTGAAGAAGGGCATCGAAAAAGCAGTGGCAGCCATTGTCGAGGAACTCGCCAACAAGGCCACCGATATTGAGACTCGCGAGCAGATCGCAGCCACAGCTTCGATCTCCGCTGGTGACACCTCAGTGGGTGACATCATTGCTGAGGCGATGGAGAAGGTCGGCAAAGAGGGTGTCATCACTGTCGAAGAGTCGAACACGTTCGGTCTGGAATTGGAACTCACTGAGGGTATGCGCTTCGACAAGGGTTACATCTCAGCTTATTTCGCCACCGACATGGAGCGTATGGAAGCCATCCTCGACGACCCCTATATCTTGATCGTCAACTCGAAGATTTCTTCACTGAAAGACCTGTTGCCCATCTTGGAGAAGGTTGTTCAAGCCTCCAAGTCCCTGTTGATCATTGCCGAAGACGTCGAGGGTGAGGCCCTGGCTGGGTTGATCGTCAACAAGTTGCGCGGCACCTTCAAGTCTGTTGCTGTCAAGGCACCCGGTTTTGGTGATCGTCGCAAAGCAATGCTCGCTGACATCGCTATCCTCACTGGTGGACAGGTGATCTCCGAGGAGGTTGGCCTCAAACTGGACGCAGTCACCACCGACCTGCTGGGCAAGGCCCGTGCAGTGAAAGTGACTAAGGACGAATGCACGATCGTTGATGGCGCCGGTGAGAAGGCACAGATCGAGGGTCGTGTTGCTCAGATCCGCAAGGAGATCGAGAACTCTGACTCCGACTATGACCGCGAAAAACTCCAGGAGCGTCTAGCGAAACTCGCTGGTGGTGTCGCTGTGATCAAGGTGGGTGCCGCTACTGAGGTGGAACTCAAGGAGCGCAAGCACCGCGTCGAGGATGCCGTACGCAATGCGAAAGCAGCCATCGAAGAGGGCATCGTCGCCGGTGGTGGTGTCGCACTACTCCAGGCCGCTCAGAATGCGAAGATGCCGAAGCTTGATGGTGATGAAGCTACGGGTGTTCAGATCGTGACCGCTGCTTGCTCTGCTCCTCTCAAGCAGATCGCTATCAATGCTGGGTACGAGGGTGGCGTCATCGCTGAGAAGGTTTCTGGTTTGAAACCTGGCGAAGGCCTCAATGCTGCCACTGGCGAGTACGTGGACATGATCAAGGCAGGCATCATTGATCCTGCCAAGGTGACCCGTTCAGCCCTGCAGAATGCGGCATCGATTGCCGCACTCTTCCTCACCACTGAGGCTGTGGTGGCCGACAAGCCCGAAAAGGCTCCGCCGATGCCTGCCGGTGGCGACGGTATGGGAATGGATTACTAAACAACAGACCAATCAAGGGCGGTCCTGCTGGGCCGCCCTTGTTGTCTACCTAAACCCTTGTTCCTTTGCGGGCATAGGGAATGATGTAGAAGCCAACAAGAACCAGAACGAACACAATGTAGGCACCCATCAGCCACGACAACCCGAGTTGATAGCCTTCCACCACCCAGGGGCCCTCGACTGATAGTTCTGCTTTCTTGATTCCGATTGCTCGATTAAACACCTGCGGAATGAGGAATCCTCCATAGGCCCCAAAAGCTGACACGATCCCCAGGCTGGCTGAGGTTTTACGTACTGTTGATATTCCAGCAGACTTGGTGTGGGCCTGAAGCTGCCCGGCTTTATAGGCAAAAACTGTGGGAATCATCTTGTACATTGATCCGTTGCCTATCCCGGTGGCAGCAAACAGGACCAGGAAGCACACAAGGAATCCGAAGAAGAAGTCGTTTGAGTGTCCCGACAGATGGGCTGCTGCGAGAACCTGGATGGAAGCAAAAGTCGCCAGAATCATCACTAGGAAGGCAGCCAACGTGACGTAGGCTCCCCCGACTTTGTCTGCTAGTCGCCCGCCTAGGGGACGCACGAGCGACCCTGTGAGCGGGCCGAGGAAGGCAAGGCCCACACCAACGATACCGAGGTTGATCTGGGAGTGGCTGGAGAATTGGTCGGCGATGAGTTTTGGGAAAGCCCCAGCCAAACCGATGAAAGAACCAAAGGTGCCGATATAGAGGAAGGAGAGCACCCACATGTGTGGTTCTTTGAGGGCAGCAATGTATGCGGATGAATCCGCTTTGGCGCTGGTGAGGTTGTCCATTCCCCAAATGGCGCCAGCGATGCCGACGAGAATGAAGGGAACCCAGAACCAGCCAGCAATCGGAAGGTTGATGATTCGTGTGGCCCCTTCGCCGGGGGTGGTGAGCACAGCAGCGGTCAAGGTGACAAGAATGGGTACGGTGAATTGGGCGACAGCTGCTCCGATATTTCCTCCAGCAGCGTTGAGACCCAGTGCCCATCCTTTGGTCCTCTGGGGATAGAAGAAAGTGATGTTTGCCATGGAACTGGCGAAGTTGCCACCCCCGAACCCCGCCAAAGCAGCAACCAGGAGCATGATGGTGTAGGAGGTTCCTCCTGTTGTCACACCAGTCAGTGGATCTATGGTGGGGTGGTTGTTGATGGCAAGGGCCATCGCCGTGGTGGGAATGAGAAGCAACCCTGCGGAAATAATCGTCCAATTGCGCCCACCAAGAGCAGAGACCATGAAGGTGTAGGGGAAACGGAGGGTTGCCCCCACTAGTGCCGGTGCTGAGATGAGCCAGAACTGCTGAGAGTCAGTGAAGGTGAAGCCGTACCATCCGTTGAGGTAGACCACGACAACACTCCACAATTGCCAAACGACAAAGCCTAGAAACTCAGCATAGATAGAAAAGCTGAGGTTACGCCGGGCGATTTTTGCCCCCTGGGATGACCACTGGGTGTTGTCTTCGGGGTCCCACCTCTCAATCCAGCGACCTGGGTGAAAGACCAAACCTGTGGTGGACGGTGATTGTTCACTCACAGTGATGCCCTTCATCTCAGCGCGTAGCTGATGCTAACCCCTGGGGGAATAGGTCTGCAAGTCCTGTTCACATCCCGAGGACTACCGCGACGCAAGAACAATTGTTCAGTGGTCAACAATGAAAGAGTGGGGGCGTTGCGTACGGGATTAAAGAAGAATCAAAGACCATTGATTTGTAGCAACCCATATCCATTGTGACAATTGATAGCGAAAGCATTATGATCTTTTCTAGTGACACAAACGTCCTTGTTAATGAATGGGAGTCATGATGCCTGCCCGATCGACGCCACGGATATACGATGGGACCACAGGAGGAACACCACACGGGGGGCGGCGTACCCATATCATCCAAATACTGCGCGATGCCAAGGAGCCACTGTCGGTGGTGGACATCTCAGAAATGGTGGGGATTCACGCCAATACTGCACGGTTCCACCTGGAATCCCTGGTGGATGCTGGGATGGCTCTGCGTGAAACCGAAGCATCAGGGCAACCAGGACGCCGCAGAATCCTCTACACCGGCACTCTGCCCAACCAGACCCATGAACGAGCGCAAGGATATCGCCTGCTCGCCCAGATTCTCACTGGAACAATCGCATCAAGATTCCCCGAGGTTGGTGAAGATATGTACGAAGTGGGCCAGCAATGGGGAAGCTACCTGACCAGTCGCCCTGCGCCTTTCGAGACCCTTGATGAGGAAGCCATCGACCAGCGGGTCATGGACAAACTCGATGCCCTCTGGTTTGCCCCAGAGGCGGTCAGCCAACCCAAACCCCACATGCTCTTACACAATTGCCCCTTCATGGAATCCGCTCGTGAAGCCCCAGAAGTGGTGTGCCGGCTCCATGTGGGCATGATCAATGGGTCCCTCGAAGAATTGCGTTCCACCCAGCGAATTGTGGAATTGAACCCCTTCCTCAAAAGCCACCTTTGTCGGGCCTGGCTGGGGGATGCTGGCGAGGTGGTCGGCAAACCAGTGAAGCTGGTTTTCACCAAAGAAATAGAAGAAGAAGACTCCGGTGAATTTGTCGATGAGTTCGCTTTGGATCCTCAACCCTAATCACTGGTGAACATCAGGTCTTTCCCCAAACCGAAGGCCCTGATATTGGAGGAAAAGATCGATTCCACCAAGCCCCCAGCTTCCCAAAAATATCCACCAGGGAAGACCCAAACTGATGTTGTACATGGTGGTGTTCATCACAGCAGAAGCAATAATGATCACCACCAGAACACCCACAATGATGTAGTTTGCTGTCCGAAGTTGGGTGAACCTAAATCGTACCCGCGACATGAGAAACATCGCAGCCACAGAGTAGGTGAGCAGAGCCATCAGGGTAGAAACCGAGGCAATGATGCCAGCAAGAACCAGAGCAATCAGCAAGGGAGGGTACGCTGCGTTGAGCACGTCACGCCAGGCAACCGGCTGGGTTGAGCGTACTGGCGTAGCTGAGGCTGCAGGAGGTGCCCAGGTGGTTTGGAGCTGCGGATGAGCAGAGGTCGCGATAGCAAAAGGTGTCGTCGGTTGACGATCTGCTGGGGAAGAAGAGCTGAGTGTCGCCATTCCAGGGGTTCCCGCAGTTAAGGCGGCACCATGGTTAGCGAAAGGCTGGCGAGGGTCCCGTACCTCACCAACAGCCGGAGCGATCGCATCCAAAGGGGTAGCACTCGCGTCAAGACCATAGGCTACGGGGGGTTGCTCAGGGGCGGGGGCGACACTAGGAGCAGGGGGTTCGCCAGCCAAAGAAACACTAGGCAAAGGCTCGGCAAAACCGAAAGGTCGCTCGACCGGAGCGTACCTCGGACCATCCCTCCACGTTGCCATGGACACATTCTACCGTGGCTGGGAGGATAGAATGGTTTCTACAAGCGCTAAACTAGACCAATCAAGGAAAGAGGTGGTCATGCCCACAGGCAAGGTACGCTTTTATGATCCCGACAAAGGTTTCGGGTTCATTGCCAAGGACGAAGGTGGCGATGTTTACGTTCGTGCCTCGGTTTTGCCTGCTGGAGTGGCCACCCTGAGGCCTGGGCAGAGAGTCGAATTCGGTGTTGCCGATGGTCGCCGTGGAGAGCAGGCTCTGTCCCTCACCCTTCTCGAAGTTCCCGAATCCCTCTCACAAGCTCAACGAAAATCAACAGAGCAGATGACCATCATCACCGAGGATCTCATCAAACTGCTTGATTCCATGTCCAACGGTTATCGTCGCGGGCGTTATCCTGATCCTCGCCTAGCGGAGAAGGTTGCGCAGATGCTTCGAGGCTTTGCCGCTGAACTAGAGTTGTAGACATGACCATCAAAGTGGACGCTGTCGCAGCAGCAGGAGTCGATGAAGCCCTGCTGGCTGTTCTCTCCGAAGCTGGTGAAGGCCATGTCGGTGATCATGTTGGTGTCTACGCTGAAGCAGAACGCCAAGTCACCCATGTTTTCGAATGTCTCCATCCTGGTTACCAGGGGTGGCATTGGGCTGTCACACTGACTCGCGCCCCACGGGCGCGAACAGTCACCGTCGACGAAGTGGTTCTCCTGCCTGGTGAGGATGCCCTTCTCGCGCCACGGTGGGTGCCGTGGGCGGAAAGGATAGCTCCAGGTGATGTGGGCCCAGGAATGCTCATGGCAACCCCCCCTGAGGATCCCCGACTTGTGCCTGGGTATACGGCGGGTTCTTCCACAACCACGGAAGAAGAAGCCATGGAAATCCGCGCAGTAGTGCGCGAACTAGGTTTAGGACGTACGCGCGTACTCAGCAAAGAGGGGCGGGATTCCACTGCTGAACGCTGGTTGAAAACACGTGGACCTGAGGCAAGTGAAGCCCGTCAAGCACCTGCCCCCTGCTCAACCTGTGGTTACTTCCTTCGCTTGCGCGGAGAACTCGGCGCCGTCTTTGGGGTGTGTAGCAATTCCTTCTCCAGTACGGACGCGGGTGTGGTCAGCATCGAATATGGTTGTGGTGCCCACTCAGATGTGGTGGAAGAACGCCGGGGAATACACCTGCCCGAAGTGATGTGGGATGACTCAGCACGAATGACCAGTGGAGAAACCTGCCTGTTTGACTGACTGGTCACCATTCCGTCTCTCTGTACGACTGCTCCCAGCCGCTTGCGACTCGCAGGTCAGTGGGGACGCTACCCACTGACCCCCGGGTTGGCTCATGTCCCGTCATTCCGTGCGAAGTCACGGAATCCAGACTCCACAGTTGCACCACTGGGTAGTCTGGGCCCTGCGACGTAGCCTGTGCTGCGGAGCGCGCCAGCGCGACTCGCAGTGCGCAGGGTGACTGGGTGTGGTGCGACTAGGTGGGGTGCGTCTACTTGTGGAGGCGACGGTAGCGGTGAACAGCGGTGATCAGGATGAGAATGAGCCCAATGACCGTGCCAGTGGCCACCACATAAAACCATTCGGTGGCCCCATCAATCATCGAGAGTATCCCTGTGCAGGTAGCAAACAGGGCAAAACCAATGACAGAAGCGATCAGACCCGAAGCATCCCGTGGCGCCACGGGAGCTTGCTGAAGAAGTGGTTTCTTCTCTGGGGCGGTCGAAGGGCTGGTCATAGACAAAGACTACCGTGAGAAAAGAGTAAAAGTGTTCAGATAGCGTGCATGGTTTCCACTGACTCGGTGAGGTGACTAGTCTGGGCACATGGTACAGAAATCTCCGCGCTCAGCTTCCACAGCTGTAGCCTCCACCACACCAGCCCCCACCGGGATGGATCGTTTCTTCAAAATCTCTTCGCGTGGTTCCACCGTGTCCCGCGAAATCCGTGGAGGGTTGGTGACCTTCTTTTCGATGGCGTACATCATTGCACTCAACCCCATCATTCTCGGATTAGTGGCAGACAAGGAAGGCAACCTTGTTTCCGGGTTGCCCAAGTACGAACAGTGGCCGGCGGCTGCTGATGCTGTTCCGATCGATGCCAACATTGCACTGACCATGGCGATGGTGGCGGCAGCGACAGCGATCATCGCTGGGGTGATGACACTGCTGATGGGTCTCGCGGGTCGCTTCCCTGTTGCTTTGGCGGCGGGTCTCGGCATCAACGCTATGGTTGCCTACAACATTGCCCCGATGATGACCTGGCCACAAGCCATGGGTTTGGTGGTCTGGGAGGGCATCATCATCTCCATTCTGGTGCTCACCAAGTTCCGCAGAGCAGTCATGAATGCTGTGCCCAAATCCCTGCGCACAGGGATATCTGTGGGCATCGGATTATTCATTGCACTCATTGGTTTGGTTAATGCTGGGTTCATCCGCAAGGGTGCGCTGATGGGGGAGCTGGGCTTGAGCGGTACGATCATGGGCTGGCCCTTGCTGGTGTTTGTGGTTGTGCTGATCGGGCTCATCATCATGTGGGTTCACCGTGTCAAGGGTGCGATGTTGATTGCCATCTTGGGAGGTACGATTCTCGCTGTCGCCTTGGAGCAGATACTCCATATTGGCAAACTTGCACCCGAAGAGACCAATTGGATGAGTAATGTTCCTCGACTCAGTCACGACATCCAGTGGCTTCCCAACCTTGAACTCATGAAATTCTGGGAGCATGTTGACATGATTGGCGCCTTCAGCACCGATATTCGCGGTTGGCTGATCATCTTGCTCACGATTCTTGCGCTCATGTTGGCTGACTTCTTTGACACCATTGGAACGATTGTTGCAGTGGGGAAGACAGGTGGCATTCTCCAAGAAGATGGCAACCCTCCACGTACCCAGCAAATCCTGCTCGTTGATTCCATTGGTGCCATCACCGGTGGTTTGTTCTCGACTTCATCAAACACCTCCTATATCGAATCGGCAGCTGGTGTTTCCGAGGGTGCGCGAACAGGTATGGCCAACATTGTCACAGGTTTGGCTTTCCTGGTCGCTGTGTTCATCACACCACTAGTCAACCTTGTTCCTGCAGAAGCAGTCGCCCCCGTACTCGTGGTGGTCGGCTTCCTCATGCTCCAACAAGTTACCGATATTGACTGGAAAGACCTCGAAGTGGCCATCCCGGCCTTCTTTATGATCACCATGATGGCATTCACCTATTCCATCACCGTTGGCATGGGACTCGGGTTCATTGTTTACCTCGTCATCAAGCTGGTGAAAGGCAAGGCAGGTAAGGTCAGTCCACTGTTGTGGATTATCGGACTGCTTTTCCTGATTTATTTCCTACAAGGACTGATTCTGGGATTCCTCACCGTCACCTAGAAGTCCACCATGCAATGAGGTCCAGCCCTTGGTCCTGGGCCTCAATTGCTGGGTCGCCAAAGTGGGAGTCGATGAACTCCAGCAGGGCTGTGGCCATGGGTGTGGTCGTTTCGTCGAACTGAGGAAGGGCTCTCGTCCACTCCTGCTGCAGACGCAACACCCTGTCATGTGGCATGAAACCAATCGACATGTCCTCGGTTTCGTGAAGAGGGATGTCAAGATTCTCGTACCACAGGTGACGGATCGACAACTGGGTCGGCACCTCTGCGCGTACCAAATCAAACTCCAGATCATTGAGCTGCGAGGCTGGCAGAGGAATCACTGTGTGGCCGCAGGCTAGTTCATCCAACCATGCTTGTGTGATCGTCCAACATGCGGCTCGTCGCTCAGAGGCGATATACCGGGAGGTCATCAATGATTCGCCATCAACAACAGTGGGTTGGTTGACAGGGATTCTGGGGGCATCAACGGGGGTACGCATGAGCGGACCAAGTTTAGAAAGTAAGCCGGTCTTGGTTGGCGGTGGAACTGGTGGGGCGAGTTTTAGTGTCACCTCGCGAAGGGTCCCAGCCAGTGTTGGTGGGGGCGAAAAACACTGACGGACAAGATCAACATTGATCGCCCACAGTCGCAGTTCTTCATCCATGACACCACATTAGCGCACAGATGTGCTGGTGGGAATAGAACACCGCACCCGGTGACAAAATGGGGACGGGGGTGTTTTTGTCACGCCCACTGGTGGGGCACGTTATTGTTGAACCCAGGAGGCCATGATGAGCACGGTGATAGACACAACTGAGATGTATTTGCGTACGATTTATGAACTGCTGGAAGAGGGGGTTACTCCACTGCGTGCCCGTATTGCGGAGAGGATGCACCACAGCGGACCAACAGTCTCCCAGACCGTGTCAAGGATGGAACGTGATGGGCTGTTAGCCGTACGCGAGGATCGTCGGATCCTTCTTTCTGCGGAAGGTGAACAGCGGGCAGCACGGGTGATACGCCGTCACCGTCTCGCGGAAAGACTGCTGGTGGATGTGATTGGTTTGGAGTGGCCATTGGCCCATGAGGAGGCTTGCCGTTGGGAGCATGTGATCGGTGAACGGGTGGAATCCCATCTGGTGTCTTTGCTCGGAGACCCTCAAGAATCAGTGTTCGGTAACCCTATTCCGGGGCTTGATGAACCCGTGGGGGACTGCCTTACTCGCTTCCTCGATGGTGCTGAGGTTCTCTCCTTAGTGGTTTCTTCGGGCGGCCCACTGACGGTGAGGGTGGTTCGCATTGGGGAATTCCTGCAACGGGATACTGAGGCACTGTCTGCTCTTCATCAGGCAGGGATTCTTCCTGGGGTGGAGGTTCAGGTGACCTGTGATCCCACCTGTTTGACTCTGATGACACCGAGTCATGAGTGCAGTATGGATGCTGATTGGGCTGAGCAGTTGTTTGTTGCCCGATGTTAGCCAAGGTGATGGGGTGGCCGATCATCCATGTAGCGCTGCTCAGCTGGCGTGAGTTGTGTGCGCTGGGAGGGTTGTTGTGGTTCGCTGTCCAAACCCAGTATGGCTCGTACCTCCAGAAGAGTGGCGTACCACTGGGCTGGACCAACATCCTGCAAGTTTTTACTGGTGATCGGCAGTGGCCAGGGCTCTTCTGCTGCCCACCGAGAATGAGCAAAGTCGCGAATCATCTCGCGCGACCACCCCACTGCATCAAGTTGTTGAAGCAGAGAGGTTGAATTGTCGGCCTGCTGATCATCTGAATCGACATAAAACTCGTGACCAGTGAGCCCATAGGCCACCAGCGCGTACAGCTCCGTCATTTCCACCCTTGATCATTTCTCCGGTATCGTAGATTATCACGGGCCCCGTAGCTCAGTGGATAGAGCGAAGGTTTCCTAAACCTTGCGTCGTAGGTTCGACTCCTATCGGGGCCGCCCCGAACCCCCGTCTCCCTGCGCACTGCGAGTCGCGCTGGCGCGCTCCGCAGCACAGGCTACGTCGCAGGGTCCAGAATACCTAGTTGTTCGACTGTGGAGTCTGGATTCTGCGAGTCGCAACGCTGCGCAGAATGACTTGGTGAGTGGGCTTCGTTGCATGAGACGAGAGTGCCTTTATTCGACCACCTCACTCGATGGCGATGGTGGTCGTGCCCATGCCACCGGAGGAGGTGATCTGGGTGGCCAGGCGTTCAGGGACCTCCACGAGGATGACGTCAGCAGAATCAGAAAACAGTCCGGAGGAACTCGAGGAAGGGATGGTGACTACGCGGATACCACGAGTGATCGTGACATCGGAGGTGGAGGAATGTGACTGGAACACCGACACCCGGTCCCCGGGTTGGAGAAGAGTCAAAACCTGGGAGGAAACGCTCAGAGGAATGATGACATGTCCTGGGGTAGCTTGGGAGGAAGCAACAAAGTTATCGGATGTGAGGATGGCGCCTTGAGCAATGGGGGCGGAAGTCATCTGGTCGCTCAGATCCTCAGTGGTTGAGATGGCGCCAAGAGGAACCAAGCTACGAGGAACCTGAACCAGGTGAACCTGGTTGTCCGACACTATAGTCCCTGAGGGGATACGGCTTGTGGTGACGTACACCTGGGTGGTGGGCCCCTGATCCTGGGTGAAAATCAGACACAGAGCCAAAACACAGATCCCAGCAGACAGGCTCGCCAACAGGCGACGATGCAGCAGAACCCTGCGCAAAACAGAAGCAAGAAAGGTCATACCTTAACTATGGTGAACACACGTCAGCGATTGCGGTTATCCACAGAAAAAAGTTCTCTCAGCGAGTTATCCCCAGGGCCTAGTCTGACGACGTTGAAGAGGTTGTGGACTTGGTGGTCTTCGCTGATGAATCTGAGGACGTGGACGACGATGTTGAGGTTGATTTCGAGGAATCAGATCCGGAGGAATCCGCAGATTTTTCCGACGAGCTACTAGCCGACGATGAGGTTGCCGACGCCGAGGAGGAGGAAGTACGGCTCGTACTAGAGGACTTCTTCGAATCAGTAGCGTAAAAACCGGAACCCTTGAACACGATACCCACCGCTGAGAAAATCTTCTTCAAAACCCCACCACAATCAGGGCACGCAGTCAAAGCCTCATCGGTCATGCGTTGGAAGATCTCGTGATCGGCCTCACATGAGGTGCAGTGGTACTGGTAGATCGGCATACATCTCCTCGTTGTCAACGCCCGTGGTTTTTTCGACCCATCATTCTATCCAGGAGTGTCCTGCTCACCAAGTGGGGTTTCATTGCTGGTTTCCTTGCCCGAGGGATCACCCTCGATCGGTGAACTGGTGAGATCCCTGAGTTGCCCGGCAGAAAGAAGAGCCACCAACAGCGCCAGCAAACCACTCACTGTGGAACAGGCGAAACCCGCGCGGGGAGAAATGTGGTCAATTAACAGCCCCGACACAGTCGAACCCACCGACACTCCGATACCAATGGCTGTCCCCAACCAGGCCAAGCCCTCAGTCAACCGTGAACCGGGAACAAGTTTCCCAATCAACCCATTGGCGTTGATGAAAGTTGGTGCCACCGAGAAACCGACGAGAACCCCGAAAGCCCCCAAGATGAGAGGATTCGGTGCGATCATCAAAGTCCAAATCGTTGCCCCCAGCAGGCAGACACCCAGGACGTACCTCTTCCATAAGGGACTCGCCCATCCGCGCGTACCATAGAGAAAACCACCCACCGCAGAGCCCAAAGAAAAAACCCCCAAGACTATTCCAGCCATGGAGCGCGCCCCCCACTGGCTCGTAGCCGCCACCGTCGTGACATCAATAGAACCGAAGACGCTGCCCATAAGGAATCCAACCGCAAGGACAGGAAAGAAACCCGCATACAAAACAATGAACTGATTGTGGGTGTGGGGCCTATCCTGGCGAGGAGTAACCTTCGGTTCAGTCGCACGAAGAGAATAGAAAATCAGTGCCCCACCGGTGAAAAAGATGACCGGGGCGACCAGACCTGCCACAGGATGAAGACTCGTGGCAAGCAGGGTAGCCAGAACCGGACCGACAATGAACCCCAACTCGTCCAAGGTGGATTCCAAAGAATACGCGGTGTGCAGGTCGTGGGGGGAAGACAAAACATTGTTCCAGCGGGCACGCACCATTGCCCCGGGGGAGCCTTGGAAGAAGCCGGCGAGGATCGTGAAAACAAACAACCACGGTAGCGGCGCTTGAACCAGGGCCAAGATGACCACCATCGCTAGGGCGGCTGAAGAAATCAGGGCAGCAGGCAGCATGATTCTGCGTTGGCCGAAACGGTCAACCATGTTGGAGAGGATTGCGGTGCCAATAGCCCAGGCGATCGCGTTAGACGCGGTGAGACCTCCAGCCAACCCGTACTGCCCATAGAGGCCGGAAGCCATCATGACGATCCCGATGCCCACCATGGTCCCACCGAAGCGCGCCATGAGCCCGGCAGCACAGAAAGCTAGTGCCCCGGGAACCCTCAAAACTCGTAGATAGGCGCGCACATCCCCTAGCTTGCCACACCTTGGTGGTCCTGGGTACGAAGTGGTGCGTCCCAAAAATAGTGGACCCCCCCACATTGTGTACTGGAGGGTATAGAGTGAAGCCGTCAAAGACGATCTTCGTCGTGGTTTCCGATCGCGCGACGCGGAGATCCTTGGCGAGTGCGCTTGGCACCTCGGGGGGATGTGCAAGCGTGTCACTAGAAATAGTGTCGGAAGTGGCCCTGGTCTTTTTCGGGATCAGACGGATGGTCTGGCTCGGGAGTGCACCAGGGTCGCCTCCATTTTCAGCCAGGGAACCAACATCCACTAGGATCAACTGTGAACCTTGAGAGGGCATGATTATGAATATTATCCGTACGACAGCGGTCGAGTTGACCACGATTCCTGCGATTGCTTACAAGCAGAAACTATCCACTGGTGGTGCGGGGTTGAAGATCCAGCGCATGGACACTGATGCGATGGCGATGTTTACTCTCGATCGCCGCAGTGGGGAAGGTGTTCCGTATGGAAAATATGACGAATCTCTCTTCCCAGCTGAAGCTGTCACCGAAGCCAAGGATCTGACCCTCGGGCTTCCCTATACTTCCCGTGGCAAGATTAAAGTCAAGATCACCAAGAAGCCGGCAGAGAAGAATGATCCTGCCGATGACATCTTCCATGACGAGGATGTGACTGAGGCCGAAGTCGACAAGGTCGATATGGTTCATAGCCCCGAGTACGACGCGATCCTTCAAGAGTTCCTCTCTGATGAGGGCAAGCTCAATTATCTTGTCATGAACAAGGATTTCATTCAGTTTGCTTCACGGTCCACGATGGTGGGGCAGATGATCGGTGAGCGCGCAAGCGACAAAGAGATTCTCTACTATGTGGTGGGTAGTCGTGCGATCAACCTGTCGGGCCGCAAAGAGTCATTGTCCCCCCAGGAGATCGAAGGTTTGATTGAAACCCTCGATGAGATCAATCCTCGTAGCGCATTCAAGGAGTTGTCCCTCCACATTCGCCAGATGCTCGCCCGCAGCAAGTAACTGTGTGACAAGGTGCCTGCTCCCTTGTGACTTGGTCAAGTTGACCGAGTTGGCATACTGGGACTAAAGTTGCTTGTTGGTTTGGTCCTACCAGCCTCATGGGCGCGTGTCCGTGAGTGGGATCGACCCGCTCAACTTCTGACGGTTCGCCAGAACTAATCATGATTGCACAGAAAAGGGAATCCTAGGTGCCTACTATTCAGCAGTTGGTCCGCAAAGGCAGGGCCGACAAAGTCTCTAAGACGAAGACGCCTGCCCTGAAGGGCTCGCCTCAGCGTCGTGGTGTGTGCACACGTGTGTACACCACCACCCCCAAGAAACCAAACTCTGCCCTGCGGAAGGTCGCCCGTGTGCGCCTGTCCTCGGGTGTGGAAGTCACCGCGTATATTCCTGGGGTTGGCCACAACCTCCAAGAGCACTCCATGGTGCTCGTTCGCGGTGGTCGTGTGAAGGATCTTCCTGGTGTTCGCTACAAGATCATCCGCGGCGCACTCGACACCCAAGCTGTCAAGAACCGTAAGCAGGCCCGCAGCCGCTATGGTGCGAAGAAGGAGAAGTAATGCCTCGTAAGGGTCCAGCGCAAAAGCGTCCCATCGTCATTGATCCCGTCTACGGGTCACCCCTGGTCTCCCAGCTCGTCTCCAAGATCCTGCTCAAGGGCAAGAAGACTGTTGCACAAAACATCGTCTACACCGCTTTGGAGGGGACACGCGAAAAGACTGGTGGAGCTGACCCCGTACAAACCCTCAAGCGCGCTCTTGATAACGTACGCCCCGGCATCGAGGTTAAGTCCCGCCGTGTGGGTGGTGCGACCTATCAGGTGCCGGTCGAGGTGAAGCCCGCTCGCGCTAATACTCTGGCGATGAGATGGCTGGTGTCGTTTTCTCGTGCACGCCGTGAGAAAACAATGGCTGAGAGACTCCGCAACGAGATTCTTGACGCCGCTAATGGCTTGGGTGCTTCCGTGAAGCGTCGCGAAGACACCCACAAAATGGCTGAGGCTAACCGCGCCTTTGCCCATTATCGCTGGTAAGAATAGGGCCTTCGCCCTGCTTTCCAGGATCAACGACGATACCTCGGGTGGAAAACATCCGGGGTATCTGTGCGGTCAGGGGCAAACACCCCGCAGGTGAGGATTTCCTCACACACGTATAGCAAGAAGAGGAAGATCGTGGCTATAGAACTGACAACGGACCTGACGAAGGTACGCAATATCGGCATCATGGCGCACATTGATGCTGGCAAGACAACAACCACGGAACGCATCCTGTTCTACACGGGCATCAACTACAAGATCGGTGAGGTCCACGATGGCGCGGCCACCATGGACTGGATGGAGCAGGAGCAGGAGCGTGGCATCACGATCACCTCAGCTGCGACCACCTGTTTCTGGAAAAACCACCAGATCAACATCATTGACACCCCCGGTCACGTGGACTTCACCATGGAGGTGGAACGCTCTTTGCGTATCCTCGATGGGGCTGTGGCGGTTTTTGATGGTGTTGCGGGTGTGGAGCCCCAGTCGCAGACTGTGTGGCGTCAAGCAGTACGCTACGAGGTTCCCCGTATTTGCTATATCAACAAGCTTGACCGTACGGGCGCTAGCTTCGATTTCTGTTTGAAAACCATCAAGGAACGCCTCCAGGCAACCCCTTTGGTGATCCAACTTCCTATTGGCGCTGAGGCGAGTTTCCTCGGTGTGGTTGACCTGTTGGAGATGCGGGCTTTGACTTGGCGTGGGGAAACCAAGATCGGTGAGGATTACGCGATTGAAGAGATCCCCGCTGACATGGTGGATCGGGCTAAAGAGGCTCGTGGCGAGTTGATTCATACTCTGGCGGATGTGGATGATGAGTTCGCGGAAATCTGGTTGGAACGTGAAGAGACCGGTGAGGATTACACGATCGAGGAGATCAAAGCTGGTCTTCGTCGCGCCGTACTGGCTAACGCAGCAAACGTTGTGGTGTGTGGCACCTCGAAGATGAATAAGGGTGTTCAACCGCTGTTGGATGCTGTCAATGATTATCTTCCTTCACCACTGGATGTGCCTGCTATCAAGGGTTTCAAGCCTGGTGATGAGACCACAGTGATGGAACGTCAGCCCAGTAATGACGAGCCTTTGTCCGTACTGGC
Source organism: Propionibacteriaceae bacterium (assembly GCA_009782915.1). Lineage (GTDB taxonomy): Bacteria > Actinomycetota > Actinomycetes > Propionibacteriales > Propionibacteriaceae > WQYJ01. The sequence continues at coordinate 85,353 of WRIC01000002.1, forward strand.
TTTCAAGATTGCTGCTGATCCTCACCTGGGTCGCCTGACTTTCGTACGCGTTTATTCTGGTGTGCTCAAGGCGGGCCAGGCCCTGCTGAACTCGACGAAGGGACGCAAGGAACGCATCGGCAAGATTTACCAGATGCATGCTAACAAGCGTGAAGAGGTCGAAGCAATGGGTACGGGCATGATTTGCGCGGTGATGGGGTTGAAGGACACCACCACCGGTGAGACCCTGTGTGACCCAGCCCATCCGATTCAACTCGAATCCCTGGATTTCCCTTCTCCGGTGATCGAGCAGGCTATCGAGCCGAAGACCAAGGCTGATCAGGAGAAACTCATGACAGCTATCCAAAAGCTCGCTGAAGAGGACCCGACTTTCCGTGTTCACACCGATGAGGAAACCGGCCAGACGATTATCGCTGGTATGGGTGAGCTTCACTTGGAGATCCTCATTGATCGCATGAAGCGTGAGTTCAAGGTCGAAGCGAATGTGGGCAAACCCCAGGTGGCGTACCACGAAACCTTGCGCAAGAAGGTCGAGAAGGTCGAATACACCCACAAGAAGCAGTCCGGTGGTTCAGGCCAGTACGCATCCGTCATCATTGAGCTGGAACCCAAGGAAGCTGGTACCGGTTATGAATTCGTCAACGCTGTCACCGGTGGGCGTGTTCCGCGCGAATATATTCCCGCAGTCGACCAGGGTATCCAGGATGCTCTGCAGTTTGGTGTTCTCGCTGGTTATCCTGTCGAAGATGTGAAGGTCACGTTGACCGATGGTAAGTCTCACGATGTTGACTCCTCGGAGCTTGCCTTCCGTATCGCTGGTTCGATGGCGTTCAAGGAGGCTGCTCGTCGTGCTGATCCGGCTTTGCTGGAACCGATGATGAGGGTTGAGGTCACCACCCCGGAGGATTTCTTGGGTACGGTTGTGGGCGACCTGAATTCACGTCGCGGTCACATCATGTCCATGGATGAGATGCACGGCAACCGCGTGGTGTGTGCCCTCGTACCCCTATCGGAAATGTTCGGATACGTCGGTGATCTGCGCTCCAAAACCTCGGGCCAAGCCTCGTACTCCATGGAATTCGACTCCTACCACGAGGCTCCCAAGTCTGTGGCTGAGGAGGTCATCGCGAAGTCCCGCGGTGGCGAATAGACAAGGTTTGTCCCAGAAAACTGGGAGAAAACCCCTGGTTATTTGACTTACCTACCTTGTGTGGGAAAGACTAGGGGAGTGTGCGCTCGACCTTGAGCTCGCACACAACTCATTAGCGCGCGTGAGAACCCTCACCTGCGTCCACCAGCCCCGCATATGCGTGGCAATACCGAAGAGGAGCCCAAGTGGCAAAGGCCAAGTTCGAGCGGACTAAGCCGCACTGCAATATCGGCACCATCGGGCATATCGACCACGGCAAGACCACGCTCACCGCGGCGATTACCATGGCGCTTCATGATAAGTATCCCGAATTGAATGCTGTCTCTGCGTTCGATCAGATTGATAAGGCGCCCGAAGAGCGCCAGCGGGGTATTACCATCTCGATCGCTCACGTCGAATACCAGACGGAAGCGCGTCACTATGCCCACGTTGACTGCCCAGGACACGCTGACTATGTGAAAAACATGATCACCGGTGCCGCACAGATGGACGGCGCAATCCTGGTGGTGGCTGCCACTGATGGCCCGATGCCACAAACCCGCGAGCATGTTCTGTTGGCCCGCCAGGTGGGTGTGCCCGCCATGGTGGTGGCACTCAACAAGTGCGACATGGTGGACGATGAGGATCTCATTGAACTAGTGGAGATGGAAGTACGTGAACTTCTGTCCTCCCAGGAATTTGATGGCGACAGCTGCCCAGTGGTTCGTACCGCTGCGTACCCCGCCATGGAAGGCGACGCGAAGTGGAAAGAAACCGTCCTGGAGCTCATGCAGGCCGTTGACGATTACATTCCACAACCCCCTCGCGACACCGAGAAGCCCTTCCTGATGCCTATCGAGGATGTCTTCACGATCACAGGCCGTGGCACTGTTGTCACCGGTCGTATCGAGCGCGGGATCATCAACACTGGTGAAACCGTTGACATCATCGGTATCCGTGACCAGAAGCAGTCCACCACCATCACTGGTGTGGAAATGTTCCGCAAGATCCTCGACGAGGGTCGTGCAGGCGAGAACGTTGGACTGTTGCTGCGTGGAACGAAGAAGGACGAGGTTGAGCGCGGCATGGTCGTGTGCAAGCCTGGTTCCGTGACCCCTCACACCGAGTTTGAGGGTAACGTCTACGTGCTCACCAAGGAAGAGGGTGGCCGTCACAAGCCCTTCTTCACCAACTATTCACCTCAGTTCTATTTCCGCACCACGGATGTGACCGGCATGGTTCAACTTCCGGAGGGTACGGAAATGGTGATGCCTGGGGACACCACAGACATGTCGGTTGTGCTGAACAAGCCCATCGCCATGGAAGAGGGTCTCAAGTTTGCTATCCGTGAAGGCGGTCGTACCGTCGGCGCGGGTCGTGTCACCAAGATTAATAAGTAACTAACCACCTCCAATACAAAGAACCTCGCACCTCCCTGGGTGCGGGGTTCTTTGCTTAGCATGACAAACCGGGACGCAGGTGTGTTTGCCCCACCCCCGTCATTCCGTGCGTAGTCACGGAATCCAGACTCCATAGTCCCACTGCGGTCATTCCGTGCGTTGTCACGGAATCCAGATTCCATAGTCCCACTGCGGTCATTCCGTGTGTAGTCACGGAATCCAGATTCCATAGTCCCACTGCGGTCATTCCGTGTGTAGTCACGGAATCCAGATTCCATAGTCCCGCTCCGGTCATTCCGTGTGTAGTCACGGAATCCAGACTCCACAGTCCCACCCCCGTCATTCCGTGCGTAGTCACGGAATCCAGACTCCATAGTCCCACTCCGGTCATTCCGTGTGTAGTCACGGAATCCAGACTCCACAGTCGTAAAAATGTGGATTCTGGACCCTGCGACTTCGCGCAGGGTGACCGAGTTAGACCCTGCGACTTCGCGCAGGGTGACCGGGTTAGACCGTGTGACTTCGCGCAGGGTGACCGGGTTAGACCGTGTGACTTCGCGCAGGGTGACCGAGTTAGACCCTGCGACTCGCAACAACTCCCGCGTCACCCTGCGGAGCGGAGCGACTCGCAACAACTCTCGCGTCACCCTGCGGAGCGGAGCGACTCGCAGGGTCCAGACTACCTAGTTGTTCGACTGTGGGTTCTGGATTCCTGCCAAGTCGCTTTGCTCCGCGGACGAAAGACACCCCAACCGTCGGCATTTGGCACGCCCCCTGTTTGTCCTACAGGCGTAGAGTAGGGGGTATGAGTAGCAACCTTGATCGGAAGAACAGATGGACTTTTTCGGTGGGGACTCTGGGGCGCGACATGGTGTACATCCTGATCTCGATGTTTTTGGTGAATTATCTGATTGATCTTCAACTCGACTCCAAGGTTTTTGCTGCGGTGTCAACGCTGATCCTCGCGGCCCGGCTCTTTGATGCGGTCATGGATTTCGTGATGGGGTCGATTGTGGATAACACCCGCTCGCGGTGGGGGCACTACAAACCGTGGATTTTCGCTGGCATGCTCGCTTCGGGGGTTTTCACGATCCTGCTCTTCACTGATCTGGGGTTATCGGGTGCAGGTTTTGTGATCGTCTTCGCTGGCATCTACCTGATGTGGGGGTTGAGCTGGACGATGAACGACATCCCGTACTGGTCTCTCATGCCAGCCCTCACCCTCGACCAAAAGGAACGCGAAAGAATCAGTGCGCGTGCCAAAATCTTCGCCACTATTGGTACCTTCGCTGTGGTGGTGGCTATCGTGCCCTTCGTCGAGGCTCTCACCCCACGAGTTGGAATGAGCAGATCCTGGTTGCTGTTCGCAGTGATTGTTGTCGCGGTTATGACTTTCTTCCAGTCGGTCACCCTCCTAGGAACCAAGGAACCAGATCTCGTTGTCGAGCAGGACAAAGTCAGCGCCAGGGAAGTCTTCCAGGTGGTGGCGAAAAACGATCAACTTCTGTGGACAGCCGTCGCCATGGTTTGTTTCATGACCGGGTATCTCACCTTGTCGAGTTTTGGGGTGAAATATTTCGAACACATCTATGGCAACAAGGACATGTTTTCTCCCTTTGGCGCGGTCATGGGTGTGGGCATGATTTTAGGGTACGTGCTGTTCCCTGTCCTGCGGGCGCGGATGTCACGCCGTACCCTCTACACGCTGGCAACAGCCCTCGTGGTCACAGGGTACGTGATCTTCTTTTTTGCCCCACCCAACATCCTCATCGTCGGTGTGGCCGCATTGTTGCTCTTCTTTGGAACCGCGGTCATCATCGTACTCATGTTGGTGTTCATCTCTGACACCATCGACTACGGTCATTGGAAACTCGGTAGACGCAACACCGCCCTCACCTTCGCTCTGCAACCCTTCATCTCAAAGGTCGGCGCTGCCCTCGGTACGATGATTGTGGCGATGACCGCTATAGCCACCGGCCTCAACCAGCTCACCGATGATCAACTCGATGGATACATCCTGGGTGCTTCGGATCAACTCACCTTCAAACTCATCATGATGGGCTTGCCGTTGGTTCTCACACTAGTGGGATACGGAATCTATCGCTGGAAGTATAGAATTGATGAAGCTTTCCACGCCCAAATCCTCGCCGATCTTTCAGAGCGTGGACAACTCATCGACGAAGCAGTGGAGTCATCTAAGGAGGCATGATGAACATACCTGATCCTATGACCGCCCCGCCTATTCGCTGGGGGATTCTTGGACCGGGCGGTATCGCTCATCGTTTCGCCCAGGAGGTCACCAAACATACCGCGTCACAGATTGTCGCTGTCGGGTCTCGAGATATTGATCGGGCGCGCAGTTTCATTGACCAGGAGTTGCCAGGCATGGGTGTACGCGCCTATGGGTCTTACGCCGAGATGATTACCGATCAGTGGGTGGAGGCTGTCTATATCGCTAGTCCCCATTCGGAGCATCTCGCTCATGCGACTCTTGCCCTCCAGGTGGGTAAACCGATTCTGGTGGAGAAAGCTTTCGCTTTGAATGCACACCAGGCCACCGAGATTTTCAACCTGGCCTCGGAGAGGAAACTGTTTGTTATGGAAGCCATGTGGAGTCGCTTCCTGCCCCACTATCAGGCGATCAAAGCCCTGGTGGAATCCGGTGAACTGGGCGAGGTGACCTCGATTGTGGGTGTCCATTCGCAGTCGCTGAACATGGACCCAAGTTTCCGGTTGATGAACCCACTCTTGGGTGGTGGGGCTCTTCTCGACCTTGGGGTTTATCCGCTGTCGCTCATCCACTGGTTGTGGGGGATGCCGCAGCGGATCAAAGCAACAGGCTCGCTCAGTGCGACGGGTGTTGATCTGAGGGAGTCTATTTCTTTGTGGTACGCCGATCGACTTGCGATGGCTTACGCCGACATGGGTTCCGCGGGCAAGAGTTCCTTGCAGATTGTGGGGACCAAAGCCCGCTTGGAGGTCGATGATTGGTTTTTCACTCCCCAAGATTTGATTTTCACCTCAGCTCAGGGGGTTCAGCAGGTGATTCCTACCCGTGTTGATGGTGGTTTCCAATACCAGGTCGCGGAGGCTGCCCGCTGTATCACCGCAGGTGCACCCATGTCGGCTATCATGCCGTGGACTCACACGGTAGAGGTGTTGCAGATCATGGATGAGGTACGTCGACAGCTGGGGGTGAGATACCCTCAGGAGATGGCTTAGTTGGCGGAGGCCGTACCACCAGATACATGGCCACGAGGATCGTAGCGGCCCCGAAAGCAAACAACCAGGTGGGGTGTTCCCCTCCGAATAGGATGGCAAAGAAGGTCGCCCAGAGGGGTTCTGAACACATGATGACCGCGGCTTTGGGCGCTTCGATGTGGCTTTGAGCCCAGGTTTGAATGAGCAGGGCCAGTCCACCACAGATGACCGCAAGATAGATCATCCACACCCAATCGGTGGTGGTGGGCGGAAGGGTGATCCCTCCCGGTAGGGCAAACAGAAAGAAGAGTGCAGTCATCGACAGCGATTGTGCCAGGGTGAGAGCTCCTGCCTCTTGTGGGGTTGACCATAAGCCGAGTAACACGATGTGCAGTGCATAGATCACAGCGCAGACTATGGTGAGTAGCTCCCCTGTTCCGATGATGGTGTCTGCACTGGGTCGGATAGTTAACACAGCCAAACCGATGGTGGCCAATCCGACAGCCACCCACACCCAGCGATGGACTTTGATACGGAAAATGATCAGTCCAAGTACGGGTGTGAACACGACATAGAGCCCGGTGAGAAACCCGGAAATTGAGGCGGAGGTACGCGCCAAACCGAAGGTTTGCACGAGTTGTGCTGTTCCATAGATCAAACCGAGCAGGATCCCATGGATGAGGGTGCGCCGGCTCATCTTCCATGATCGAGCGAAGATGATCGCAAGCACCACAGTGGAAATCAAAAACCGCACGAAGAGGAAATCTGTTTCCGGCAGAACGGTGAGTATTCTTTTGGTGGAGAAGAAGGTTGACCCCCACACGATAGCGAGGATCATGAGGGACAGTGGGGCGAGGCGTTTAGCCAGCATTCTTGGCCTTGGCTCGGCTTCGGGCGCGGATATTGGCGTCGAGGTCTACTTTGCGGATGCGAATATCATCCGGGGTGATTTCCACACATTCATCTTCGCGACAGAACTCTAGGGCAGCTTCGAGGCTCAGGATCTTGGCTGGGATGAGGCGCTCGAGTTCTTCCCCGGTCGACGAGCGTACGTTGGTGAGTTTCTTTTCTTTGGTGGGATTGACATCCATGTCGTCTTGGCGGGAGTTTTCCCCCACGACCATTCCCTCATAGACCTCATCACCAGGCGAGATGAACAGGGTCCCGCGTTCTTGGAGGTTGAACAGTGCGTACGACGTAACGCTGCCCATGCGGTCGGCCACGAGGGAGCCGGTGGGGCGTAGTTTCATTTCCCCCGCCCAGGGTTGGTATCCTTCGAAGACGTGGTGCAGGATTCCTGTCCCCCTGGTTTCGGTCAGGAATTCGGTACGGAAACCGATCAGACCTCGTGCTGGAACAACGTACTCGATGCGTACCCATCCTGTGCCGTGGTTCACCATCTGTTCCAAGGTGGCTTTTCGTAACCCGAGTAGCTGGGTGACCGCGCCGATGTAATCCTCGGGTACGTCAATGGTGAGACGCTCGGTGGGTTCATGAACTTTGCCGTCAATGATCTTGGTGACGACTTGGGGTTTGCCCACGGTGAGCTCGAAGGATTCCCGTCGCATGATTTCGACGAGGATAGCGAGCTGGAGTTCACCACGGCCTTGGACCTCCCAGGCATCAGGGCGATCAGTAGGCAGGACGCGAATGGATACGTTGCCGACGAGTTCCTGGTCGAGGCGGGCTTTCACCAATCGAGCGGTCAGGTTCTTGCCTGAGCGTCCCGCCATGGGTGAGGTGTTGATGCCGATGGTGGCTGAGATGGAGGGCTCATCCACGTGGATGAGGGGCAAGGGCCGGGGGTCGTCCACATCGGAGAGGGTTTCCCCGATGGTGATCTCGGGGATTCCAGCAATAGCGACAATGTCGCCGGGACCCGCTGATTCGGCAGGCACCCGTTCTAAAGCTTGGGTACGCAGCAACTCGGACAATCGTACCTGCGTGATGGTTCCATCGCGTCGACACCAGGCCACCATCTGCCCTTTGGTGAGGGTCCCGTTGACTACTCGACACAGGGCGAGGCGTCCCAAATAGGGGGAGGCATCAAGGTTGGTGACATGGGCTTGAAGCGGATGACCTTCCACATAGGTGGGGGCTGGAATGTGGGTGAAGATCGTGTCGAACAGTGGTCGCAGATCCTCACTGTCGGGCATCTGCCCATCCGCGGGTTGGGTCAGTGAGGCGCGTCCTGCTTTGGCTGCGCAATAAAGGATTGGGAAGTCGAGTTTCTCTGCTTCATCGTCGCTGATCAGATCAAGGAAGAGGGAGTAGGTTTCTTCGATCACCTCGGAGATTCGAGCGTCGGAGCGGTCCACCTTGTTGATGACCACAATGATCGGCAGGTGGAGTGCCAGGGCCTTGCTCAGCACGAAACGGGTTTGCGGGAGTGGCCCTTCGCTGGCATCCACGAGTAGCAGTACGCCGTCCACCATGGCGAGTCCACGCTCAACCTCCCCACCGAAATCAGCGTGACCGGGGGTGTCAATGATGTTGATGGTGATCGGGTTACCATCGGCGTCGTGGGAGTCCACTGAGGTGTTTTTCGCCAGGATAGTAATGCCTTTTTCGCGTTCCAGATCCATGGAATCCATGACACGGATCTCGACATCCTGGTTGGCGCGAAAAGCTCCCGACTGCCACAGCATGGCATCAACGAGTGTGGTTTTCCCGTGATCAACGTGGGCAATGATGGCAAGGTTTCTCAAATCAGGGCGTGTAGACATAAGCTCGCTTCTGTGTGGTGAACCCCCCAAGCTTACTGGAAACCCCGCCCGCATCTCTCACCTGCGCACCCTCCCCGGTCTTTCTGCGCACCCAACCCGGTCATTCTGCGCACCCAACCCGGTCATTCTGCGCACCCAACCCGGTCATTCTGCGCACCCAACCCGGTCATTCTGCGCACCCAACCCGGTCATTCTGCGCACCCAACCCGGTCATTCTGCGCGAAGTCGCAGAATCCAGACTTCACAGTCGGACTACTGTGGGGTCTGTGGGGAACGGTCGAGTTTGCCAGACTCATCATTGTGCTGAGTGTGATATCTGGACCCTGCGACTTCGCGCAGGGTGACGGGGTGTTGGGCTGACAGGGTGACGGGGTGTTGGGCTGACGGGGAGACGGGGTGTTGGGGTGGCAGGGTGACGCGGTGTTAGGGTCACACTGTGAGCAGATTATTCTCGTAACGTGAGATTACGGTAAGGTGTACGTGCAGTTGGGCGCCTGGAGGTGTCCATCATTATTATCAAGGAGACGCAATGAAACTACGCCGCCTGTTGCCCACACTACTGACTGTGGGTGCACTCAGTTTGGCCATGACCGCCTGTACCCCAGCGGAAACAGAAACCCCCGTTGACGATGGCACCCAATACACCATTGGTGTTGCTGTGATTGTCGCACATCCAGCCCTCCAGGCTGTTCAGGATGGGTTTGAAGAAGTTCTCAAAGAGCAGGGAGTTAACTACACTCTTGTGGTCGAGAACGCTCAAGGTGATCCCGCTAATGCTGTGACGATCGCTTCCTCTTTCGCCGACAATGAGAAGATCGACCTCATGTTGGCTATCTCAACACCAATCGCCCAGGCTATCTCTGGCGCTGAAACCGAACGCCCGATTCTCTTCTCGGCCGTGACTGATCCTGTTGATGCTGGTCTTGTTCCCTCCTGGGAGCAGGCAGGAGCCAACATCACTGGAACATCTGACTTGAATCCTGGTGCCAAGCCTGTTGCCTTGGTGAAGGAAGCTATGCCTGATGCCACCACTGTTGGTGTTCTCTACTCCACCTCCGAAGCCAACTCGCTGACCCAGCTGGAGCAGTACAAAGCTGAAGCGGCTGAATTGGGTATCACCATCAAGGAGCAGGGTATTACCTCCGCCAACGAGGTCACCACAGGACTGGAAGCCCTCGGTGAGGTTGACGCTATCTTGATCCCGACCGACAACACTGTTGTTGCTGCGATCTCTACCGTGGTTGCTTTCGGTGAAGACAAGCAGATCCCTGTGTTCTGTGCAGACAACTCCACCATTGAGTACGGCACTGTGGCCACCCGTGGCTTGAGCTACAAGGACCTGGGTCGTCGTACTGGTGAAATGGCTGTGGAAATCCTTCGCGACGGCAAGCCAGTTTCTGAGATCGCTCCTGAGGCGACCACAGGAACAGAACTGATGATCAACTCAGCTGCTGCAGCCAAGTTTGGTCTCACCTTGTCGCCAGAGTTCATCGACTCTGCGGTGAGCGATTTCGCAGGTTAATGCCGGTAAGCTACTGTCATGCTCGGTGCGATAGATCAAGGGCTCATTACAGCATTGCTGGCCCTGGGGATCTTCCTCACCTTCCGCATCCTTAACTTTGCGGACCTGACAGTAGACGGTTCTTTTACCACTGGGTCGGCCACGGCTGCCATCATCGTCTTTAATGGAAGTCTGAATGGACAAGGCGAATGGTGGTGGCCGTGGCTGGCTACAGTGGCAGGAATCATCGTCGGAGCTCTCGCCGGTTGTTTGACCGGTTTGCTCCACACCAAAGCACACATCGACCCTCTCTTGGCCTCCATCTTGGTGATGCTGGCCCTCTATTCGATTAATAGCCGTATCTTGTCGGCTGGATACGATGGAGTGGAGAGATCCAATATTGGCCTGGTCTCCCACAAGGGCCAACCTATCGAAACCCTCTTCACCTGGATGAGAGCCCTCTCACTTCGAGGATCGTTGACCTCCATCGCAGTCCTGGGTGGGATCGTCGTGGTCTTTGTTCTCTTCCTCAACTGGTTCCTGTCCACCAAATTTGGCTTGGCGATCATGGCCACCGGGGACAACCCCACCATGGCTTCAGCGATGGGCGTGAGTACGGATTTCACCAAGATCATCACCCTGATGGTGTCCAATGGTCTGGCGGGTCTGTCTGGAGCGATCACTGCCCAATATGTCTTTGCCTCCTCCCTGGAGGATGGGCGAGGCATGATCCTGGTTGGTTTAGCGTCGGTTATCCTGGGCAATGCGATTTTTGGTACGCGATATGTCTGGCTGATGACCATCGGTGTCGTGGCAGGATCGGTTCTCTATCGCATCGCCATCTTCTGGGCACTGAGATGGGATTTCTTGAAGAGCGCCGATATGAAACTCATCTCCGCTGTTCTGGTGATCATTGCCCTAGTCTTGTCGCAGTGGCAGGGAGCCCATGCACTGGTGACCAAGATCAGCCCCTGGAAACCCAAGGAAGATACCCCGGAACCTATGGCGAGCGTACCTAATCAGTTCTCTCCCTTTGCTGAGGTCGACACAGCCCATCAACCAGTTTTGCGCCCAGCTCACATCCACCACGACGTTGCCGAGACGGTGGAGACTGTTGAAACTGTGGAGACCAATGAGACCGACAAGGCACCATGATGCTGAGAATCGAACAGGTCTCCAAGACTTTCTATCCTGGCACCGCCAATGAGCGTGTCGCACTCAACGATGTTTCCCTCCACCTCGATGAGGGGGACTTCATCACCATCATCGGATCGAATGGCGCAGGGAAATCCACCCTGCTCAACATCATTGGTGGATCGCTGTCAGTAGACACTGGTTCTGTGATCATCAATGGAAGAGATGTCACCCGCCTCAAGGAATACCGCCGAGCCCAAGGTATAGCTCGGGTTTTCCAAGACCCCGCAGCCGGAACCTCACCACACCTCAGCATCGAAGAAAACCTTGCGGTCGCTTTGGATCGTGGAAAACCCCACACCCTCGCTCGCGGATTGACCAAGGCACGCCGTGAAGAATTCCGTGAACAACTCGCCACACTTGAACAGGGTTTGGAAAACCGGATGCGCCACCGGGTGGGTCTACTCTCCGGTGGTCAACGCCAAGCGCTCAGCCTTCTCATGGCTTCCTTCACCCATCCCCAGCTCCTGCTGCTTGACGAACACACTGCTGCTCTCGACCCTGAACGTGCTGAGCTTGTGTTGAGGTTGACCGCCTCCAAGATAGCCGAACAGGGACTCACCGCACTTATGGTCACCCACAACATGGATCATGCCCTGCGCTTGGGTAATGGTCTGATCATGATGCACGAAGGCCGCATCCTGCGTTCACTGGACGCTGAAGAAAAGGCTAAAGCACAGGTCTCTGATCTTCTCGAATTTTTCAGTCGTGAGAAGGGCGTTCTGTCTGATCGTACGTTGCTGAGCTGACAGTGAGCAATGTCGCTTCGGGGCGGCAGAAGAATCGGTAGGGGGCCTTCGGTGAGGTGCCCAAGCCAGCAGACACATGAAGCCATGCTGAGGAATCGCCATGGTTGTGCAGTGAAAGCCCCTTTGCTCTACCTGGGGGCAGATCACAATTCGTGGTCAAAGCTCGACCACCAGGAAGACACACTTGTCCACCGTGGGTGTGACCAGTGAACATGATTCCCGCCCCATCATCCACCATCTGATTCAGCACCCAGCTATAGGGAGCATGGGTGACCCCGATGAGCAGCTCAGCATCTGTGGGGCCCATCACACGGTCATAATGGTCGATATTCCAGTGGGCATCCCCACAACCACGTACCTCCACAGCGGTATCACCGAGGGTTACCTGGTGGCGAACCTGCTCAACGAAAACCCACCCCACCCCATCCAGGATCTCGGCGATGTCGCGAGTAGGAAGATGGGTCTTTGTTTCAGGATTCGCCTTGAACAAGGTTGGGTTGCGTGAGGATGTGAACAAATATTTCAGTGGATTGATCGGGCGAGGAGCGTGGATGTCATTCGACCCAAAAACATAGACCCCGGGAATTCCCCGGAAAGGCTCCACCATGGTTGCCAGAGCATCAAGCCCATCAGCCGAGGAAAGATTGTCCCCGGTGTTGATCACAAAATCCGGCTGAAGAGTAGCCAATTGGCGTACCCATTCAATCTTCTTGACATGGGTGGGCAGAAGATGAAAATCCGACAGGTGAAGAATAGTGAACGGTTGGTGGCCCTGCGGCAAAACAGGCACCCGGATCTCACGCAAACGGAAATCATGCTGCTCGATCAGAATCCCATATGCAAGGCATCCAGCAGCAGTGAGGCCCAGGGCCCCCACACCACCCAGGAGAGCTGCCGACTTCATGGACGTCCTTCCGTGATCAAAGGTGAATGACCACTTTATCCCCTCGGGCCAACCAGTCAAAAACCTTTTTCGCTTCAGCCTCACGCATATTGAGGCACCCATGGGACACCGGTGTGCCGAAATCATCATGCCAGTACGCGGTGTGGAAACCGTAGTTGCCCTTAAACCACACCAGCCAGCGCACCCCGGGGAAGGAATAGCATTCCCCGCCACCACAACCGCTCACAGTCTGCGAGCGAGTTTTCGCATACACTGAAAAGGTTCCGGTCGGGGTGTCCATTCCTGGTTTGCCTGAACTGAGAATGAACGTGTCTCCCACCTTGGAACCATTCATCAAGGTCACTGTTTGTGTGGTCAAATCCACATTCACCCAATGTCGAGCTGCCCATCCCGGTGGGGGATCAGCGATCGTGGGCTGGGCCTCCTCGACGCTGAAGGCAGCTTCAGTGAAAGACAGGGCAATGACAGTGTCCTCAGCATTCATCAAACAAGAGAGGATGTGGTGGGGAAGAGACTCTGTTTGAGTCAAGGTACGACCCACAGCTCCCTGCGTGAGGACCCGTACCTCTTCTTGTTTATGGTTGAGCACGACCCGCCGATTCTGTGGCTCACGGTTAACCTTTTCCGGGAAGGACTCACTGACATACTCTGTGACCTTCTCCAAGGTGAAGGTGGCGTTCAGTCCACCCTCAGCAGTGGTATTCATCGTCACCAGGGAGGCGATATCCAGTGGGGTGAGGGTATAGATAGTCTCGTTGTTGGTGGTGGTTGCTGCAGTCTCGGTGAAAGAGCAGGTGGTGGCGAGGCGCTCATTGACCCACAGCTGAATATCGGTGGCCTCCTGTGATCCCACCGTGGGGTCCACTGGTGTTGGTTTCAAGCCAAAGGTGGCTCCACGTGGCTCAAGGCCAAGGGTGTCGCGAATCTGGTCGAGCTCCTGATCAGCCACACCCGTACCCGCAGATGGCTCAGTGAGATCAAAAACCCCAGTGGTCGAATTGAAGCTCAAGCCGGCATTGATGGGCTGGTCGTAACTATCGGGGAAGGTGTCGGCGAGCCAGGAGTCGAATTGGGTTCGATCAATGTCGACATCCAACCGGATCGGTGTTGACTGGATCCCGCGGTAGATCCAGAACTTCTGGGTGGACTTTTCGTGAATATTCATCAGTACGCGGTCGCGATCAATGGAGATGCCCAGATCACTGGCGTTGGCGGGTCGTGACTGGTTGCCCACTTCGATAGACAGCGAGATATCGCCTTGGGTTTCATCGAGAAAGGTGGGCAATTCCATCAGGTCCATCCCCGAGATATCGTACCCAGCAACATTCATTCCCGGCAGTGCCCGGTTGTCATAAACCCCATCCATGAGGAACCCAAGTCCGATACTCACCATGATCGCCACAACAATCCCCCCCACCACTATGAGTGGTAGCGTCGCACGCGAAGGGGTACGAAAACCCCGGTACGACTTGTTCTCATCGTACCTTTCGGTTGTGGTTTCTGTACTCAGAAATCCTCTCCTGTCCACCTCGGAAATAGTTCAGCCATCAAGTTTACCGGATGTGGTGGCCTGGAGAAGCTAGAGTTGTTCTATGACTCGTTGGGAATATGCCACAGTGCCTTTGCTCGTTCACTCGATGAAGCAGATCCTTGATACCTGGGGGCAGGATGGGTGGGAACTGGTGACTGTGTGGAGTCCGCCGGAGGGTGGAAACCCGGTGGGGTTCCTCAAGAGGCCAGTGGAGGGTTCCTAAGTGACGAAACCCTCTCGTACCCGCAGAGAAAGGGCCTCCGCCATCCTGGTGATTCTGCAGAACACCTACCCTGAGGCAACCTGTGCCCTGCGCCATGATTCGGCGTTTCAACTGTTGACAGCAACAATCCTGTCGGCGCAGTGTACGGATCGGGGAGTGAACGCGGTCACACCCGAGTTGTTCTCGCGGTATCCCACGGCAGACGACCTGGCGGAAGCAAACCCGGATGATGTCGAGAAGATCATTCACTCCACCGGGTTCTTCCGTGCCAAGGCGGACAAGATTCTTCGCATGAGCCAGATGCTTCTAGAGCAGTACGACGGGCAGGTTCCTTGTTCACTGGAGGAACTCATGGTCCTTCCTGGGGTGGGTCGAAAGACAGCGAATGTTGTCCTCGGGGAGTGGTTTGGTGTTCCAGGGATCACCACCGACACCCATGTCTTGCGGCTGTCGCGACGATTGGGGTTCTCCCAGCATAAGGACCCACCCAAGGTCGAGCAGGACCTCGCTGATTTGTTTGCTGAAGAATCATGGATTTCCTTGTCACGATCCTTGATCTGGCACGGACGCGCACGATGCCATGCTCGTCGTGCGGCTTGTGGGGCCTGCCCGATTGCCGAGATGTGTCCCTCTTTTGGTGAGGGTGAGGTGGACCCAGACCAGGCTCAAGCACTCGTACGCGTACCGCAATTGTGAGGTGAGGCGTATTATGGAGGCAGCCCAAGGAGGAAATATGGCAAGCCCAACTGAGATCTCTGATTTGGTGAATTCGATCACTGCAGACGTTCGAACCCTCATCTCCGATGAGATCGCACTGGTCAAAGCAGAAATCAAACCCACGTTCAGGAAAGTGGGTGTTGGTTCAGGTTTGATAGCCGGCGGAGTGTATTTTGTGATCTCGGCCACCATCATTTTGTGGTTTGTCACCGCTGCCGGTCTGGGATGGTTGTACGCCGCTCACACATCGCTCAGTTCGTGGGGCGCTGTCTTTTTCGGTACGCTCGGGGCTTTCTTCCTCCTGCTGGTGGTCGCTGTGATTTTCATTCTTTTGGGTGGTAAGAGCTTCTCAGGCATCCGGGCCCCCGAGAAATCACCAGAGTCGGTGGAGATGTCCCTGACAGCCCTGGCTCGCGGGTTAGAAGATGGAAACAATGAGGTCAGAGCTGAGGTGGGTGCCCCACCAGCGGTCCCACGATCACGCAAGGGGGCTTGGGATGAGGCACTGGGCGACGATATCGACTTTGAGCTTCTCGGGGAGTCGTGGATGTCCTAACCGGTCACAGTGGGATGGATAACCCATCATCGCCCGGGATCAGTGGCATCGTCAAACTTGATTGATCAACAACTGCCTTCCAGCATTGGATGGTGTACGGCAACAGTAACGGATTAGGAATCCGGGCGTACTGATCGTACAACTCCCCAATCTCCTCCAGCATGGCGGCTCTTCTTTCCTCCCCGAGCTCGGATGCTCCGGTGGTGTTGCAGGCGCTCTCCTGGAGCTCTGTTTTCGTGGAGGGAATCCAGTGGCGGAAGGATATCTTCTCCACCTGCGGGAAATAGGCAGCAGCAGTGAATGCCGCCACAGAATAGGAGCCGTAGTCGCTGGACATCGCATGGGGCAGGTAATACTGAACGATTCTCTTGAGTTTGTTCACCCAGGGGACTGTGTCATCTCTGGTCATATAAGCCAGCCCCACTGTGCCCTGATATTTCAAGACACGAGCCCATTCCCCCAGGGCCATCCCGGAGGCGAAGGTGTGGAAGTTTTGGATCGACAGCACCGATGAGAAGCAGCCAGGATCAAAGGGAAGTGACTCCGCTTTGCCAGCAACAATATGAACACCAGGAACCTGAAAGGCTACTTCTTTCAATGCTTCGGTGTCGGGGTCCATGACCGTGACCGCATGCCCGGCGCGGACAAGCAGGGAGGCATATCCACTGGAAGCCCCCACCAGCAGCGTGGTTGTCGGCTCAGACCCGACAAGCCACTCCAAGGCTGAGGGCTGAATCATTGTGGTGGACGCCATGTGTGAACTGTACAGAATAAACCGTGAAGAAACCATGATTTCGCATCTGTGGCGAAGTGAGTTATCCACATCTGTGGTGTCATCATCAGAATTTATCCACAGATTGTGAAGTGGGCAGCATTTCCATCCTTCTGCTTGTTATTGCTTAAGTATGCAACTATCTCCAGCCATACTGGTCAGCACAGAGTCCAGGTTCATCAACCTTGTTCAAGCATCAGCTGCCACCAGTGGTAGCTCGGTTGTGGTGGTGTCTACGAGCGAGGAACTACGCTCACAGTGGCATTCATCATCAGCTGTCCTCATTGGTGCCGACCAACTCGATGAGGTGAGCAGGTGGGCTTTGCCCCAGCGAGACCAGGTCTATTTGGTGGGTGAGGATCATGACCAGGAGGCAATGTGCCGATGGTCAGCTCCACTAGCAGCCCCAGTGATTCGTCTTCCCGAGGCGTCATCGTTGCTGACTCGAATAGTTTCGGGCCACCCCAGCACCCAGCGTTCAGCATCGGTGGTGGGTTTCCGCGGTGGAGCTGGTGGAGTGGGCACCTCGACCTTGAGTGCTGGTGTGGCTTTGGTGGCAGCTCGTTCTTCGCTCAAGGTTGCCCTGGTTGATGGGGATTGGTGTGGGGGCGGAATAGACCTGCTCATGGGGGCTGAGAACACCCCAGGGTGGCGGTGGGACAAGTTGAGAAATGCCCATGGACACATTGCAGATATCACTTCGATGCTTCCTACGAGTGAAGGCATCACGTTGGTGTCTATGGAGAGAACCGAGCAGCTTCCCGCGCCGATGGAAGCCTTCGAATCGGTGGTGGATTCTTTAATGAGATGCCACGACCTGGTGATTATCGACTCAGGGCGAGATGGTGGTGTGCCAGCCGTTGTGAAGAAAACAGTGGTGGTGGCTGCCGCCACTGTCCGGGCTCTTGCTTCCACCAAGGCGGGACTTATTTCTGGCCAGACAGACACAGGTTTGGTGGTGCGACGAGGTGGGACAGTAACCGCCTCTCAGGCAGCACGGGTGGTGGGTCTTCCTTTACTGGCAGTGGTGCCAACCCAGGTGGATCTTCCGCGTTTAGCTGATCGGGGGATTCCACCGTACCTGGGGGGGAAATGGAGAAAAACCTGCACACAGGTCCTTGATTGGTGTGTGGGAGCGACACCGAAAAGGGGTTTGCGATGGTGAGCGGACAGACCCTCGAAACGGTTCGCCGCCACCTGGCGGTTTTTGGTCACCGGCCCACCTTGACCAATATTGCTGATGCTCTGCGGGAAACAGGTCAGGTAGTGTCCCAGCGACAGATTCTCGACATCTTTGAGGGCATCTCTCGGGACTCTCTTGGGTTGGGGGTGCTTGATCAACTCTTGGACATCGATGGGGTGACAGACATTGTTGTCAATGGCCCCAACCAGGTTTTCTTCGATTGTGGGCAAGGTTTGGAACCCGCTTTGATCAGTTTTTCTTCTGATGATGAGGTACGCCAGTTGGGGGTACGTTTGGCTGCATCGGTGGGGCGGCGTCTCGATGATGGCTCTCCTTTTGTGGATGCCCGACTCCACAATGGTGTTCGCTTCCATGGGGTGTTGGCTGGAATCTCTCACCCCGGAACCTGTTTGTCTTTGCGCATCCCGGCGAAAACTTGTCTCAGTTTGGAGGACTGGGAATCTGGTGGCGGCGTTGACCGGCAAGCGGGCATGATTCTTCGCCGGATCGTAGACCTGAAGGTGGCTTTCCTTATTTCTGGTGGAACAGGATCAGGCAAGACCACACTGCTGGGTAGCCTTCTTTCTTTGGTCCCTCCGAGTGAGCGTTTGGTGGTTGTTGAGGATTCTCGTGAACTTGATCCTTCCCATCCGCACCTTGTTTCTTTGGAGTCCCGCCCAGCTAATGGGGAGGAGGCTGGTCGGGTAACGATGACCGATCTGGTCAGACAGGCTTTGAGAATGCGTCCGGATCGCTTGGTGGTGGGGGAGGTTCGTGGGGCAGAGCTTCGGGATCTTCTTCAGGCTCTCAACACTGGTCACGAGGGTGGATGTGGAACGATTCATGCCAACTCTATTGGGGATATTCCTGCTCGACTGGAGGCACTGGGAGCCTTGAGTGGATTGTCACCGGCAGCTACCCATGCCCAGGTGGTGTCTGCGATTCGTGTGGTGATCCATGTGGTTCGCCGCGGACCAGTACGAGAGGTCAGCCAGATCGGTGTCCTTGTTCGAGGTTCCTCCGATCGCCTTGAATCTGTCCTTGCATGGAGTAGGTGTGGCCAAGAAACCCAGCGAGGACCAGGGTGGGATCTGTTGGGTGGGCTCCTATCATGATCGGATTGGCTGCTGGTTGCGCTGGTTTGGCTGCGTGGTTTCTTTTTCCTGATTCATCTGTGCCGGTTGCCCGGTTGACCCCTGGTGAACCAACGCATCCTCGTCGAAGAAATACCTGGGTTCTGCTGGGTGTTGGTGTGGTGTTCTGTGGGGTTCTGGGTTTCTTTTTCCCTGGAATGCTCATCATGGCAGCAGTGTGTGCGATTGGCCTCACTGTTGGGTGGGTGGTTTCTCTTCGGCTTCGCCTCAAACGTGCGCGCTTGGGTTCGCTCCAGGTGGCACGGGCTACACAGGTGGTGGAGTCTCTAGTGGGGTTGGGACATATTCCCACAACTGCATTGAAACTTGCCGCCCAGGAATGCCCTCTTCTTGAACCCGCATCCCAGTTGGTGTCCATGGGTGGCCAACCCTGGGAGGTCATGGAGCAGCTCTCCATGGCTCCTGGACAGGAGGGTCTGGCTCAGATCGGGCACGCCTGGAGAGTGTCCCAGATCTCGGGTTCTTCCATGTGTGATCCTTTGGAACAGGTGCGCATCAACCTGGAGGAAGCATCCGCGGCTGGTGATGTGGTGAGAGGGGAACTCGCTGGCCCGCGTGCAACAGCTCAAATGTTGGCTGTTTTTCCTTTTCTGGGTATGGCTATGGCATCAGGGTTAGGGGCAAACCCCTTGGTTTTCTTCACTTCTACTGTCGTGGGCAGACTCTGTTTCCTCGCCGGGATTTTCTTGGGGTGTGTCGGGATGATCTGGAGTGAGTCTGTGGCAGCTAGTGAACTGTCCGAGCCGCGGAGGTCACAATGAGTGGTCTTGTGTGGATAGCTAGTGGGGCGGCAGTGATGTGTCTGTGGTTTCTTCTTCCCCCTGCTGCGATCACGAGGTTGACCCCTGTGATTGCCCGCACTCTTCCGCCCTGGGCTGAGTCTCGGGTGGACGGCTTGCCGTCGAAGACTCGGTGGATGGTGGGTGCTGGTGCAGGGGTGGGTGTGGCTATTGTCTTGTGGGATCTCTTTCCAGTTGTTATCCCCCTAGCTGTTGGTGTTGTTCCAGCGGTGTGGATTGCCTTGGGAAAACTTGAGCCTTCTTCTGCACGCCACCGTCGAGAAGTAACCCTGAATGTGCTTCCCGAGGCTCTCGATCTCATGGGAGCCTGTCTTCGTGCTGGTCAACCTTTGAGAACAGCTTCCATCACTGTTGGCCAAGCCATGGGTCCACCTATGGGCGTACTGTTCAATTCGGTCAATCACGCCATCTCGGTGGGAATGTCGGATGAGCAGGCATGGAAGGTGCTTGGGGATGACCCGGTGCTCGGGGAGGTTGCTCGGGATATTGCCCGCTGTGCCTCCTGGGGTACGACCACGGTGGAAGTCCTGGCCCATCATAGTCGGGCTCTGCGCAGAGCAGCAGCCCAGTGTCGAATCAATCGGGCCAAACAGGTCGGTGTCAAGAGTGTCCTTCCCCTGGGCTTGTGTTATTTGCCAGCTTTTCTCCTGCTGGGGGTGGTTCCTGTCATCGCGGCAGGGGTGGCGGGCTTCCTGTCCTAGGTGTTGTTATCCACAGAAAAACTTTTTTCGCTGATAGTTCTCCACAGGTTTCCAATCAGAGCGCATTTCTGGGCCCAAACACCCCATTGTCTGAGATGTCACGGATTTGTCGTGGCCATAACAAAGGAGTAGTTAATGAAGGTTATTCTCGCCAAGGTGATGAGTCGATTGGCTGGACATCGCGAAGCAGGAATGGCAACCGCTGAATATGCCGTGGGTACGGTGGCTGTGGTGAGTATTGGTGGAATCCTCTACAAGATCATCACTGATCCCGAATTCCAGAAGACCATCTGGGAGTTCATTTTGTGGATTATCAAGATCATCATGGGAACCATGGGCTGAGTTGCTACGGGAAGCCAGACCTGCGGGTCTGGCTTCCCGTAACTGATGGGAATGAGTAGATGACTAGAGATCATTCACCAAAGACTCAGCGAGGCTGGGTCTCCGTGGAGATGGCTTTCGCTGCTGTGGGGCTCGGGTTGGCCATTATTTTTGGGGCAGGCCTCTTCAGTGCGGGACTCACCCAGATTCGGGTCTATGAGGCTGCCTCTCAGATAGCCCGACAAGCATCTCGCGATGATCTTGCCGCAGTACGCCAGATCACCTCCCGGTTGCCTGATGATGCTGTGGTGGCCATCAACCGAGTGGACAACCGTGTTGTGGTGGAGGTGTCGATAGAGGTGAGCCCCTGGGGGCCAGCCTTGCCCTCCCTGGTGGTTCACAGTGCTGTTTCTGCCCTTGCGGAAGGGACTGCCCATGAGCCAGTATAGCCACACAGGGCTATTGTCTCAGCGAGGATCGGGAACCCTATCAGCAGTGGCCCTGACCTGTGGGTTGGGGATCACCGCACTGGTGAGCTGTGTGGTGGTGATGTGTATCTCCACCTATCACCAGGCACAGACCTCCTCCGATCTTGCTGCCTTAGCTGCAGCCAGTGAAGCCATGGAATCCCTGGACGACACCCATTGTTGCTCCTCAGCTCGCTTAGTGGCTGAAGCCAATGGCGCAACCCTCACCAACTGCGAGGTGGTTCGCGCTGGAGCAGAGGTTGCCTCCCATGTTGAGGTCAGTGTTGACCTCCCCTGGAATGTGCCCGGCTTCCCCACCAAGATGACCTCCACCTCGTACGCCGGCACCCCAACAAGTTGGTAGCCATTGTTCGGGTAGTAGCCGCCAGTCGGCAGGCGCCAGCGTATGACGGATGAGTGTTGTCATTTTATTCTCACCTGAGCGGACAACACCTTGAAGCTATTGGATCGCTTTTCGCCAACATGTTGGATAACACAGTCGATGAAGCACGAGGGTGTGGAATCGACGAAGTTCAGGCACTCCTATCGACCATCTCGCCTCACGTGTCTCAAGCTCCAAAGAGAAATGAAACCTGCAGGTTTCCTAGTTTTGCTTGATCGGGCTAAGGTGGTGTGTCGTTAGCAGTTGCGTAAGGGAGCAGGAATGGGTCACAGAAGTTTAGTGATTGTGGAGTCACCGACGAAGGCGTCGAAGATTTCCTCCTTCCTGGGGTCCGACTATATTGTCGAATCGAGTGTGGGCCATGTCAGAGACCTGCCGAATACTGCGGCGGAGATCCCAGAGAAATACAAGAAAGAAAAATGGGCTCGCACAGGGGTCGATATCGACAATGAATTTCGCCCGCTATATGTGGTGAACTCAGACAAGAAAAAAGTCATCTCGGAATTGAAAAAGAAACTCAAAGACGTTGATGAACTGCTGCTGGCCACTGACGAGGACCGCGAAGGGGAAGCCATCGCCTGGCATCTGCTTGAAGAACTCAAACCCAAGGTGCCGGTCAAGCGCATGGTCTTCCACGAGATCACATCATCGGCGATCCAAGCAGCTGTCGCCAATCCGCGCGAAGTGGACACCGACTTGGTGGATGCACAAGAAACCAGACGAATCCTGGATCGCCTCTACGGGTACGAGGTGTCACCGGTCTTGTGGAAGAAAGTCATGCCGAGGCTCTCAGCGGGCCGAGTCCAATCAGTGGCCACTCGCCTGGTGGTGGATCGCGAAAAAGAGCGCATAGCTTTTCGCCGCGCCTCCTACTGGGATATTGTCGCGACCTTTGACGCTGGTTCACCGGCTGATCCCCCTCAGTTCACATCGAGGCTCACCCACGTTGGTGATACTCGCATCGCCCAAGGCAAAGACTTCTCCTCAAGTGGGACACTCAAATCTGGTCTGCTGGCTCTCAGCGAACAAGCAGCCACCACACTTGCGACCGGGCTCGAAGACGCCAGCTATGTGGTCGATGATGTCGAATCCCGCCCCTATACTCGACGCCCACCAGCCCCCTTCCGTACCACCACCCTCCAGCAGGAGGCTGGAAACAAACTAGGTTTCACTGCGCAAAGAACCATGAGCATTGCCCAAGAACTCTATGAAGCAGGGTGGATCACCTACATGAGAACTGACTCGGTGACGCTGTCCAACCAGGCTATTGCAGCCACCCGAACCCAGATCTCTAAGCTCTTTGGTGAGAAGTATCTCCCAGCCAAACCTCGGGTTTACACCTCAAAAGTGAAGAATGCCCAGGAGGCCCATGAGGCTATTCGCCCAGCTGGTGATGTGTTTCGTACCCCGGAAGAATCCGGGCTCAGCGCGGATCGGCGCAAACTCTATGAACTGATCTGGAAGAGAACTCTCGCCTCACAGATGGAAGACGCCAAGGGTGAGTCAGTCTCGGTCAAGATTCTTGCCACCCATTCTTCCCTCCCCCTCGGCGACCAAGAAGTCGATCACTGTCGATTTATCTCCTCAGGTCGTACGGTGACTTTCCCTGGGTTTCTCAAAGCCTATGTGGAGTCAGTTGGTGATCCAGATGGTGACGAAGAAACCACACGCCTTCCACAGTTGACGAAGAATCAGTCACTCACACCTGTGAGCCTGACACCTACTGGGCATGAAACCAAGCCGCCAGCGCGGTATACAGAACCCAGTCTGGTCGCCAAACTTGAAGAACTGGAGATCGGACGCCCGAGCACCTATGCCTCGATTATCCGAACCATCACCAGCCGGGACTATGTGTTCAAGCGTGGCTCCCAGCTTGTTCCCACCTGGCTTGCTTTCTCAGTGACTCGCCTTCTTGAAGAACAGTTCACCCAGTTGGTGGACTACACTTTCACAGCCACCATGGAAGACGATCTCGACGACATTGCTACAGGGACAGCCAAAAGACTCGACGTTCTCAACCACTTCTATTTTGGGGCCGAACACTCCCCAGGGCTCAGTCAGCTCGTGAGCGAATTGTCAGATATTGACCCGCGCAGCCTGGCGACATTCCCGATCCCCGGTGACGAAGGAATCAATCTACGCGTGGGGCGATATGGCCCCTATGTGGAAGACCCCCTGGGTAAGAAAGCAACCTTGGATGGTGACCTTCCCCCTGATGAGCTCACCGAGGAAGTGGCACTTGCCCTGCTCCAGGCGCCCCAGGTTGAGGCCAGGGAATTGGGGGTTTCGTCATTGGGATACATGGTCGTCACCAAGGATGGTCGCTATGGCCCCTATGTCACTGAGGTTCTTCCCGAGGATGCACCCAAGAGTGCCAAACCACGAACAGGCTCTTTATTCAAATCGATGAGCTTGGACACTGTCACCTTGGAGCAGGCCGAGAAACTCATGGGTCTTCCACGAGTGGTGGGCGAGATCGATGGTGACAAGGTGACAGCCCAAAACGGGAGGTACGGGCCGTACCTCAAGAAGGGAACCATCTCGCGGCCACTAGCCAGCGAGGAGGACATCTTTGAGATCACTGTTGAGGCAGCCCAGGCGCTCTTCGCTGCTCCAGCGTTGCGAGGTGGGCGCTCCACTGGTCCACTCAAAGAGTTGGGGACTGATCCCGCCACAGGTAAGCCGGTGGTAGTCAAGGATGGTCGTTTTGGCCCCTATGTCACCGATGGCGTGACCAACGCAACACTACGTCGCAGTGACACGGTCGAAGAGATCACTGCTGATCGGGCCTTTGAGTTGCTCGCGGAGAAGAGGGCTAAACCTCCGGCCCCGAAGAGGACTCGTCGGGCTAAAACAAGTACGAAGACAAGGAAGTAGGGCGGGTATGAGTGCCAAGAAGAAGGGTCTTTTCATCGTCTTTGAGGGTGGAGATGGTGCAGGAAAATCTACACAGGCTGCTCGGTTGGCTGCCTGGTTATCCTCCGAGGGTTACCATGTCCACACCACCTTCCAGCCGGGAGATACTGCGATCGGGGCGAAGATTCGTGAGGTTGTCCTCAATGGTGACATCGAATTGTGCCCGCGGGCTGAAGCTCTGCTTTACTGTGTGGACAAGGCCCAACACATCTTTGAGGTGGTCCATCCCTGCCTGGACAAGGAAATGATTGTCATCTGTGATCGCTATGTGGATTCCACGATCGCCTACCAGGGTTCTGGCAAGACTCTCACCCATGAAGAGGTGGAACATATTGCCTGGTGGACAGTCAATCATCTGGTCCCCGATTTGACTGTCCTGATGGATGTTCCTGTCTCTCAGGGCTTGACCCGCAAGGAATGGCTGGATGACACTGACGAATCAGAGTTGGAATTTCACGAGCGAGTACGGGACTATTTCCTGGGCTTAGCTTCTACTGGTCCGGGAAAGTATCTGGTGGTCAATGGTCGCGATCCGAAGGATGAGGTCACAGCCCAGGTACGGGAGGCAGTCACCAAGCTCATTGCCGGGGGACATCATGTCTTGGAGAAGGACCCCGCCTAGGACGGGCGTGTTATCTCTTCCCAACCCGGTCATTCTTTAGTGGATTGTGGTCATTCCGCGCGAAGTCGCGGAATCCAGATACCACAGTTTCAGAGAAGGGGACAGGCCCGACTGTCACACGGGAACCGTCCCTTTAGCGTTTGGTCAATCGAGAAATAATCGTCTCCATGTTGTTGAGCAGATACATGGTGGCCGTGTCGACGAGTCGATCAGGTAACAGGGGTAGACCCCGGGTGAGGAAGGCCCCCATTCCTTTGCGATATCTTGTCTTGGGGTGGGCTGTGGTGCAGGCATGAGCAATGACGTCTGCGATGACCTCGGGCTGTGAAGCTAACCCACCTCCAGCAGCATCGAGGGCTGTGGCAAAATTCTTGGCGATGAGTGAATACTTGCCGAGACCTGAGACGGATCGCAGGTTCTGGGCAGCGATGGATTCCCAATTGGTGTGGATGAGTCCAGGCTGGACGAGGATAACGTCGATTCCGAAGGGGCGTACTTCCTGGCGTAGTGCATCTGAGAGAGCTTCGATGGCGTACTTGGTGGCGTGATACCAGCCACCTAGTGCCATAGAGAAACCACTTCCAATGGAGGATACATTGATGATGCGCCCGCGGTCCTGGGTCATCATGTGGGGTAGAACTAATTGAATGAGCCTCATGGCTCCGAAAACATTAACATCGAATTGGCGGCGCGCCTCACTGAGGGGCACCTCTTCGATAGCCCCGTAGGAGCCGTAACCGGCGTTATTCACCAGGATATCGATCTTGGACTCTTGGGCCATGACAGTGTCGATTGCTTGTCTCATGGAATCTTCAACTGTGACATCCAAACGCACAGTGGAGATGCCACGTTGTTCCAGGTCGGACATGGGGCGTCGAGCAGCGGCATAGACTTTGAAACCACGTTCATGAAGTCTCAGGGCACTGTGGTAGCCGATCCCTGAGGAGGCCCCTGTCACGAGGGCGGTTGTGGTCATGGAATGAATCCTAGTGGGCAGTGAGTTCTCAAGGAAAGTTGTCTGATGGTTATCGTGTGGGGCCACCATGAATTGGTGAGAACAATATGGTAAAAACAAGGATTCTAGGATTTGGGCATAGTAACAACCCTTGATAAGCTGGAGCAATGCCATTGCTATCAGTCGGCGTGTGCCACCGTGAAGCATCACCCGAGCAGTTGGCCGCGTTGGGGCGGGCAGAGAATGATCTCGTCGATTATCTTGAGCAACACAGCGAAGGATTGATCGATGGGTTTGTTGCTTTGGTGACCTGCAACCGCGTTGAACTCTATCTCGATGCCACAACCTTCCATGGTGCACTGGGCATGGTCATGGACGCGATCAACACTGTGGTGGGTGATGATTCTCAAGGGCTGACTGATTCTGTCTACACCCATGTGGGTGCTGGAGCAGTGGACCACCTCTATCGTGTTGCCGCTGGTTTGGAATCGATGGTGGTCGGAGAAAATGAGATCATCGGGCAGGTACGTTCCGCTTTGGCTGCCGGAACGATGGTATCCCCGAAACTTCGTCGCGCTTTCCAAGGTGCACTGACTACAGCAAAAGCTATCACCACGAACACTGGATTGGGTAAGGTGCGTCGTTCCCTGGCGTCGGTCGGTTTGGATCTGGCAGCTGCTGAGAGATCACTAGAAAACCCGGACGAGACCTTGTTGAATTCTTGGGACCACACTCGCGTACTCATCTTGGGAACCGGACAATATGCCGGTACGGTGGTGGCTGATCTGACGCGGCGAGGTTGCACCGACATGATGGTCTACTCTGCCTCAGGTAATGCTCTGGCTTTTGCTGAAACCCATCCGGCTGTTGTTCCCACTGCGGATTTGGTTCTCGCTCTCAAAGCTACTGATCTCGTGGTGACCGCCTCGGGCAATGGTATAGCCCGCATCGATGCTGGTCTTCTTGCTGGTGCTCAAGCCCAAGTCATCATTGATCTTAGTGGTGGTGTGGATCTGGATGAGGATCTGCCTGTTCGGGTTATTGGCTTGGGTGAAATCGGTCGCCATGCTCCTCCGGCTTGTCAGGAGTCTGTTGATCAAGCAGAGCAGATGCTGACGGATGCTGTTGCAGAGTTAATGAACGCCGAACTTGAACGTGGTGCTGCACCAGCGATCACAGCGATCCGTGGATATGTGGCCTCCATCATTGAGGAAGAGGTTGAGCGTACCCGTAATGCCCATCCACCGGAGGTTGTCGAGGTGGTACAAAAATCCCTCCACCGTGTGACAGGAGCTATGTTGCATCATCCCAGTGTGGCTGCGGCGGAATTGGCCCGTATTGGCCGGATGGACGACTATAATCAAGCACTCCAGACCATTTTTGGAATACGAGTGGAGGTTTAATGGGCTTCGACACTACGTCACGCCTCCTTCGTCTTGGGACTCGCAGTTCCCCCCTTGCTATGGCTCAATCTGGCCACGTTGCGCGTGATCTTGAGGGGGCGACAGGGCTGAAATCCGAACTGGTTCCCATCCGTGTGGAGGGTGATGATCACACCCTGGCAATGGATGGTGCTTCTCGCCCAGGGATCTTTGCTTCTGCTTTGCGTGATGCTTTACTTGCCGGCGAGGTGGACTATGTGGTTCATTCTTTCAAGGATCTTCCCTCAGCAGGTGTTGAGGGTCTTGTGATCCCTGCTATCCCTGCTCGTCAGCCCCCTTTTGATGTCTTGGCAGGAACCTCCCTCACCTTTGATCAGTTGCCCCCTGGTGCGCGCATTGGCACCTCATCTCCACGTCGAGCTAGTGCCTTGCTCAGATGTCGCAGTGATCTTCAGATTCTTCCCGTACGCGGAAATGTGGACACTCGCCTTCGCAAAGTGACTGCTGGTGAGCTGGACGCGGTCATCATGGCCTATGCGGGATTGGAGCGTTTGGGGGTACGCGACGAGGCTTGGCAGGTGTTTTCTCCTGAGGAACTCCTCCCTGCTCCAGCTCAGGGAGCTTTGGCGGTTGAGTGCAGACAGGACTCTGCCTATATGGGGGCCCTCGGCGAACTTGACCACCTGTGGACTCGGTTGGCTGTGACGAGCGAGCGGTCTGTGCTTGCGGGTGTGGGGGCCACATGCACCACCGCTGTGGCCGCCTTAGCCACCTGGGAAGCCAGGACACTCACCTTGACTGCCGAATTGTCTGACCATCTCCATGTCTGCCATGCCCTGGCCATCGGCACCTGTGTTATCCCAGATGTGACCGATGAGGCCATCCCTGCGGTCACTGATCTGGGGAGTCGTGTCGCTGAGGTTTTACTCAACCATGAAGGAAGAAATGACTGAACCCACCCTGATTCAGGCCTATCGTGGCCACCGTACTCCCACTCGTCCTGTGTGGTTCATGCGCCAAGCTGGACGGTCCCTGCCGGAGTATCGTGCTGCCCGCGAGGGAACAGCCATGCTGGAGGCCTGCCTAACCCCAGACCTCGCTGCTGAGATCACTGTCCAACCGGTGCGCCGCCACCAGGTGGATGCAGCAATCTTCTTCTCCGACATCATGATCCCTGCCAAATGTGCGGGAGTGGGGGTGGAGATCGTCCCTGGTCGTGGACCGGTCTTGGACCGCCCTATTCGTAGTGCCCAGGATGTCGCTGCCCTGCCGGAGTTAACACCCGAAGCACTGACACCGATCACACAGGGTGTTCAAGCCACGATGGCGCTGTTGGGTGATACTCCGCTGATTGGTTTCGCCGGGGCGCCTTTCACAGTTGCCTCTTATCTGGTGGAAGGTGAGCCTTCACGCAGTTTCCCTCACACGAAGGCGCTCATGGCTAGTGACCCTGCGACCTGGGAGCAGCTGGCTCGCTGGGTGGCGCGGACTACTGAAGCCTTTCTGGTGGCTCAAATCGAAGCAGGCGCCCAGGCGATTCAGCTTTTCGACTCTTGGGTGGGTGCACTGAGTGTTTCCGAGTATGTGACCCAAGCTCAGCCCTACTCGGGGTTGGTCTTTGATGGGATTGCCTCCAGGTTCGATGTTCCCCGAGTTCACTTCGGTACGGGCACTGCTCACCTTCTCCCTGCGATGTACGACGCTGGTGCCACGGTCATGGGTGTGGATGTCAACCTCTCCTTGGGCGAAGCTGAGGAACGCCTCGGTGGTGGGGTTCCCCTCCAAGGCAATATCAATCCTGAGATGTTGACTGCCCCGTGGGAGGAATTGGAAGCTCACGTACGAGAGGTGCTCATTGCTGGTCAACAAGCGCCAGGACATGTGGTGAATCTTGGTCATGGCGTACCTCCAACCACTGATCCCGATGTGCTCACCCGCGTGGTGGAATTGATCCACTCGATTCCCGACAATGACCTCTAGACTCGATTAGGAATACGATATGAACCCCCATCCTCATTTAGCCCAGGGACATCCCCAAGGTCACCCTGGTGCCATCGGATCAGTGAAACCCGACAATTGGGTTTATGCCCGTGCGCCAATGATCGTCTATTGGGAACTTACCAATGCTTGTGCTTTGGCTTGTCGCCACTGTCGTGCAACCGCCCAGCCTGATCCAGGGCCGAATGAACTCACCACTGCCCAAGCGATTGCTGTGTTGGACCAGGTGGTTGAGTTTGGTGAACCCACTCCCCATGTCACCATGACTGGTGGAGACCCACTGAAAAGACCCGACCTTGTGGAACTGTTGGATGCTGCGGCGGAGCGTGGTTTGGGGGTCTCCTTGGCCCCTGCGGTCACACCACTGCTGACCAAAGAAAGACTTGCTGAGGTCAAAGCTCATGGAGTGCAGGCTATCTCCTTGTCGCTGGATGGTTTGACAGCTCAGTCCCATGATGGTCTGCGCGGGGTGCCAGGCACCTTCGATCAGACCATGGAGGCCCTCGACATTGCTGCTGAGGTTGGTCTAGGGGTCCAGGTCAACACCTTGGTGTGTGAGAACAATGCCGACGAGATCCGTGACATCTATGAGTTACTGAAGACCAAGACGCTGATGAGATGGTCGCTATTTTTCTTGATCTCGGTGGGTCGTGGCTCGGAGCTAACCGAGATCAGCCCTGGTGCTGGTGAAAAACTCATGATCGACCTCATGGCCTATAACCGCGAGGCCTCCTTCCAGGTTCGTACCACTGAGGCGATGAGCTATCGCCGTGTGGCTGCCCAAGCACTGGCCAAACGCGGAATGAGTGATGAAGAAATCGAAGCCTCACCGATTGCGATGTCTTTCGGAATCCGCGATGGCAACGGCGTCGTCTTCATCTCCCATGAGGGCGATATCACCCCCTCGGGTTTCCTTCCCGTACCCCTTGGTAATGTGAAGACCGACCGTCTTGCCGAGGTCTATCAAACCCATCCCACCATGCAAGCCCTGCGTGATCCCTTGCAGTTCAAGGGCCGTTGTGGGCGCTGCGACTTCCAACTGTGGTGTGGTGGTTCGCGAGCACGAGCCTGGGCATGGACTCAGGATCTGTTGGAGACTGATCCCCTGTGTCCCTATGTTCCTAACGCAGATGCTATCCCTCAAGCCCAGGGGACCCGTTGAAAATACTCGTCGTTGGGGGAGGCATCACTGGCCTCGCGGGGGCTCTCGAAGCCGCGCGAGGTGGGATGGAAGTCACCCTCGTGGAAGCGGAGAACCGCCTTGGTGGCAAGGTGTGGACCGAAACCACCGATAACCTGGTCATCGAACATGGCCCCGACTCGGTGATCAACTATCGGCCCGAGGCGCTGGGATTGGCCCGAGAATTGGGGCTCGGTGACTCTATCGAAGAGGTGGCCTCCTCACGGGTGGTCTACATGCGTTCAGGGGGGAAACTTCGACCCCTTCCGGCATCCATGGGAATCATCTTGCCAGCCCGTTTGTGGCCTTTTGTCACGACCGGAATCCTGTCGATCCCTGACAAATTGCGTGCCGGGTTTGATCTGGTTCTTCCCCGAAAGCTCTCGTCCGGTGAGGACCAGTCCATTGGTGAGTTCTTGGCTTATCGTCTGGGGCCAGCGATGGTACGGAAATTCGCTGATCCACTGGTGGGCGGGATATATGGAGCGAGTGTGGATGATCTGAGCCTGGATGCCGTACTGCCTAGTCTTCGCCAGAACGAAGATGACCACAGGTCACTACTCCTAGCAGCTCGAGCTACCCGACCGCGTGGACCACAGAAGAAAGGCGCAAGCCCCTTCAGGTCACTGGCCGGGGGGATGGGCACCCTCATCGATAGCCTTGCTGAAGCTAATCGCAACGCGGGTGTGGAGATCGTACTGGGAGAACAAGTGGAACCATCGATCCTGGATTCTGGGGAGTATGACCATATTCTACTAGCTGGGGGAGTGGGCTCATCGAAGGGTCTGCTCGCCGACCATGTCCCCGAAGCAGCCGCTATCTTGTCCCAAACCCCCCTGAGTAGCTCAACTGTGGTGAGTTTGGCGTACGACCAGGATCAGGTGGGTACTGGTGCAGCCGCCCATGGATGGCTGGAGGCTCAGGTTGCTCCAGTCAGCGGGATCACGGTCTCGAGTGCCAAATGGCCGGGCCGTGCTCCCGAGGGTACGGTTTTACTGCGGGCCTTTGTTCCCGCTCGCCTCGGAGCTATTGCTGGGGCCCCAGATGCAGAACTGCTGTCGGCAGTGAAATCTCACTTGGGTGAGGTGATGGGGGTACGTGGTGCCCCATCGATGACGAGGATCACCAGATGGACCAACGTTATGCCGACTTATACCGTGGGACACTTGACTCGCACCCAGGCGGTAGAGAAAGCTTTAGAACTCACACATGTGCGCATAGCCGGTTCAGCGGTTCATGGTGTGGGTTTACCCGATTGCATCGGGTCCGCACGAAGAATAGTCCAGTCATGGAAAGGACTTCAGTCATGACAGACATAGATGGATTAGCCAACGCCGATGCCCTCATGGTCATCGGCTTCGGGGGACCTGAGTCACCAGATGAAGTGATCCCCTTTTTACAATCAGTGACGGCCGGTCGTGGTATTCCTGAGGAAAGACTCGCTGAAGTCGGCGAACACTATTTTCATTTCGGGGGGAAAAGCCCAGTCAATGAGCAGAATCTCGCCTTGACCTTGGCGCTCGCTGATCGGCTCAAGAAGCTCGGTTTTGATCTTCCGGTGGTACGCGCCAATCGCAACTCGGCGCCTTTCATACCCGATGTTCTACACCAGCTAGCCGACCAGGGAGCAAAGAAAGTCATGGGTGTGGCTTTGGCTTCCTTCTCTAGTTATTCGTCGTGTCGGCAATACCGCGAAGACCTAGGAAAGGCTGTTCAATCCCTCGATGATCCGTCTATTGAGGTGGTGAAATTGCCAGGTTTGTGCCGGGTTCCAGGGTTGGAGGATGCTTTTGTTGAAGGACTCACCCCAGCGTTGGCACAGGTTGCTGATGAGTCAACAGTTGTGATGTTTGCTGTTCATTCTTTGCCCACGGCGATGGCCGCCACCTCGGGGCCTCAAGGAAACGCCTATGTCGGTCAGCACAGGGATCTGGCCCAACGAATCATCGATCGGGCCTGGAAGGATGCCGGCCTTGACCAATGCCCCCCTTGGGAGATCGTCTTTCAGTCACGTAGCGGACCAGCTCACATACCCTGGCTTGAGCCCGATATCTCCGATGCTATCTTGGAGGCCCACAAGCAGGGGATCACCCATGTGATCTGTGTACCGCTCAGTTTCCTCACCGACCATATGGAGGTGATCTGGGACTTGGATACCCAGGCAGCCGAAACTGCTGATGATCTCGGGTTGGATTTCACTCGCGTTCCAACACCGGGAACAAACCCACTGTTTTTGGATTCTTTCGCTGGATGGGTGGCGAGATATCTGTCTGAGTCTCTTCGCCCACCGGGCAGTGGGGAGTCTTGTTTCGGTGATTGTTGCCCAGCTCCCATGGGGAAAACAAGCCCGGTTGTGGAGGGGGTTGTTCGCTCATGAACACATGGAGGGCTTTAGTCCACACCCAACGCGATTGCACCCTCGGTGATGCAGTCATGGATCGAGGCGGTCTCCTGGATGAGGTTGACCTCATTCATCGCACCGGCCTACCTGTGGGTCCTGTTCGCACAGCCCTCAAAGAACTCGGTGAGGTGGATTGGGTGGCGGTGACCTCCCCGTACACTGTTGATACCTTGAGTGAACTAGGACTGCTGGAGGTGCTCAGTCGTGGGCCCAAGCGTGCTGCAGTGGGGCCATCGTCTCACAGAGCCCTGAGGAAACTCTCCTTGTCGGTGGACCTGGTTCCCACCCAAGGATCCAGTGGTGCTGCCCTCGCTGAGGTTTTCCCCCAAGGACCTGGTCACGTCCTCATCCCCGGGGCCCGCGAAACCGCAGGAACCCTCGAAGCTGGGCTTGAAGCCAAAGGATGGAAGGTGACCACACTCCCGGTCTATGCAACCCAAGGGGCTACCACGATGGACAAGATGGTCTCTACGCGCTGGGACGAGGGAGACTACGAGGTGTTTATTGCCACCTCACCGTCGACAGCAAAGGCGGCAGCCTATCTCTTGGGTCCCACTGTTCCCACGGTGGCTATAGGCCCATCCTCCTACGCTTGCGCGATGGAGCTGGGATTCCCCAAGGTTCTCCAATCCCCCTCGGCGAACCCCGATGATCTCGTTGCTACCTGCGCGATGATTCTCGAAGATGGATAGGATTGTGCTATGACAGCTTATTACCGTCCTCGGCGTTTGAGGACCACCCCAGCGATGCGTCGGATGGTTGCCCAAACCAGGATTAACCCAGCCCAGTTGGTCTTGCCAGTTTTTGTGGCTGAGGGCATCACTTCACCAGTAGCGCTCACCTCCATGCCTGGGGTCCAGCGTCACACGATGGACTCACTGGTGAAGCTCGCCCACGAAGCCGTGATACAAGGGCTTGGAGGGCTCATGGTTTTTGGTGTGCCTGCTGAAGACAACAAAGACGATCTCGGTACACAGGCGTACGCGGAGCAAGGAATACTCAATCAGGCTTTAGCGAGACTGCGCGCAGAGGTGGGCGACGAGATAGTCATCATGGCTGACACCTGCCTCGACGAGTTCACCACCCATGGCCACTGTGGGATCGTGAACCGTTCTGGGCATGTCGACAACGATGCTACGTGCGATCTCTATGCCAAACAAGCCGTAGCTCAGGCGCGTGCAGGAGCTCACATGGTGGGACCCTCCGGCATGATGGATGGTCAGGTCGCTGCGATACGTCAGGGGCTCGATGATGAGGGGTTCACTGACGTGGGGATCCTTGCGTACTCGGCCAAGTATGCTTCGGCTTTTTATGGCCCCTTCCGCGAAGCCGTGAGTTGTTCACTGAGTGGGGACCGGCGAACCTACCAAATGGACCCAGCCAATCGTCGCGAGGGTTCCTTCGAAACTGAGCTGGATATCGCCGAGGGTGCCGACATGGTCATGGTGAAACCAGCAGGCTACTACCTGGATATTGTGGCCGATGTCGCAGGACTGAGTTCTGTTCCTGTGGCGGCCTACCAGGTCTCCGGGGAGTATTCCATGATCCAAGCGGCTGGTGAACGCGGATGGATTGACACTGAAGCGGCCTTGAAGGAATCGGTGTTGTGTATCTTGCGGGCGGGTGCTGATGTGGTGTTGACCTATGGTGCGATGGACCTAGCGAAAGAGATGAAGAAATGACCGACGATGTATTTGTTGCCGCGCAAAAAGTGATGCCCGGTGGGGTGTCCTCTCCTGTTCGTGCCTTTGGCGCAGTTGGTGGTACGCCAGTGTTTGCTGCTAGTGCATCCGGAGCTTATGTCACTGGCCACGATGGCCGGGAATACCTCGACCTCGTGGGGTCGTGGGGGCCGGCCCTGCTTGGTCATGGACATCCTGAGGTGGTTGAGGCCGTCCAGCAGGCTGCTTCGCGAGGGTTGTCCTTTGGGGCCCCCACCACCGGTGAAACCGAGTTAGCCCAACTCATCATTGATCGTGTTTCAGGCATAGAGAAGGTACGTTTCACATCCACTGGCACCGAGGCAACCATGACGGCTATTCGACTGGCACGCGGGGTGACTGGTCGTGATGCCATCATCAAGTTCGCTGGTTGCTACCACGGACATTCTGATGGCTTGCTGGCCCAAGCTGGCTCCGGGGTGGCTACTGCGGGGCTACCCGGCTCCGCTGGCGTGACCACCGGTGCTGCTGGCGACACCATTGTTGTTCCCTACAATGATCTTGAAGCCGTACAAGCGGTTTTCGACACCCGCGGTGGCGACATTGCTGCGGTCATCACCGAAGCTGCTGCCGCCAACATGGGTGTGGTTCCCCCGGATGCGGGATTCAACCAGGGGTTACATCGGATCACGAAGGCCAATGGCGCCTTGCTCATCCAAGATGAGGTACTCACTGGGTTCCGTGTCTCCGATGCCGGCTGGTGGGGTTTAGAAGGCCGAGAAGAAGGTTGGACCCCCGATATCTATTGTTTCGGTAAGGTCACTGGTGGGGGAATGCCACTAGCAGCGCTGGGGGGATCAGCTCAGATCATGGATCACCTAGCACCGGTTGGTCCGGTGTATCAGGCAGGAACCTTGTCGGGCAATCCTTTAGCGGTGGCTGCCGGCAAAGCAACCTTGTCTCTGGCAGATGGGGGAGTCTACTCCCACATTGATTCCCTCGCCGATCAACTCGCCCAGATCACCACCACCCATCTGGCAGACGCTGGCGTACCTCATCGACTTCAGCGTGCAGGTTCCCTGCTCAGTGTGTTCTGGGGCGAAGATGTGGTGGCGGCTCCAGTGAAAAACTATGGTCAAGCCCAAAGACAGGACACCACAATGTTCACACGGTTTTTCCATGCCATGCTCGACCAGGGGATCTTGCTTCCCCCCTCAGCCTTTGAGGCGTGGTTCCTCTCAGCGGCCCATACCCGTAGCGACATGGACCGCCTCGACGAGGCTATTTCTGTGGCGGTGACTAAGGTGTCAGGACAATAGTTCCGCTCAAAATCACAGCGTTGTCGTAGCTGGCCATGTCTGTGATCTTGATCTCCACATCATTGGTGTTGTCGAGAAGGGTGTAGACCTCACGGATCTTGATCGTGGTGCCAGGTTGAATATCCGCGTGTCCATTCGCCTCCAGCGCACTGTCATGCAAAGAGCTATCCCAAGGAACAAAACCCCACTGCAGCTCGGTCCCATTCTGGAAGAGTTTTGTTCTTGTTGCACGGCTGTAGGAAGTCGTCGAACTGGAGTTATTGGTGAATTCGAGATCAATAACAAGAATGTACTTACCACTATCCTCCAGACCAGTGGTGTTGGTGACCTCAACCTTGAACTCAGAGATAGAAACCTCTCGCTCAGCATCTGCCAGGTCGATGATTTCACGCAATATCTCAACAGTGTTGGTGTAATTCAAATTGGCAACAGTGATGACGAGTTCGACTATGCCTTCAGCGTCGAGGGAAGGAATCTCGTAGACCAACTGAGCAGCCCCCTGATCCCCTGCACTGATATCGCTATCTCGCGGAAGGGAGTTCGGGTTGTCTTCACCCAGGTAACCACGGTTGAGGGTTTTATCGCCCAAGGTTGCCACAGCGTCACTGCTCACAGTAAAACCCGACATGAGGTGGTCAGTGTTGTTCTTCACCGTGAGATTGATCACCAGCAGGGCAGAGTCGTCGTACGCTCCACTTCCAGTAACAAAGGCTCGATCCATTGTGACGTCCATGATTGGTTTCTTGGAACCAGCTCCCAAACCAGGGATCGAACATCCCGACAAGGCAAGAAGACAGGTGAGTGCCAAAGTAGTGAGGGCGGTTATCGCTTTAGTGGTCACGACTCATCCTTTCCATGGTTCTCCTGTGAGTCATCGGCTGGGCGCTGAAAAACCTCACATGAGCGCGTGATAATGAGCTCTATCATACATCCGATCTCCTCATGAGTTTGCCCCCATCCCCATCATGAGAATGTGTCACATGGGGACGGGGGTGTTTTGTCACAGTCCCCATTCCTCGCAGGGCTGAGGGCGAGTAGAGTAGCGTCATGACGTACACACTGATTCTTCTTCGCCATGGCGAATCCGAATGGAATGCCCTCAACTTGTTCACCGGCTGGGTGGATGTTGACCTCAACGACAAGGGAGTCGGTGAGGCCAAACGTGGTGGTGAATTGCTTCTCAAAGAAAGACTCCTACCTGATATTTTGCACACTTCGGTCTTGCGTCGTGCGATCCACACCTCCTATCTAGCGCTGGACGGTTGTGGTCGCCATTGGGTCGATGTTCGACGATCCTGGAGGCTCAACGAGCGCCACTATGGCGCACTACAAGGTAAAGATAAAACACAGATCAGAGACGAGTACGGTGAAGAGCAGTTCATGCAGTGGAGGCGTTCCTATGACACTCCACCACCCACGCTGGATGATTCCTCGGAATTCTCTCAGGTCAATGATCCGCGTTATGCTCATCTGCCTGCCGAAGCCCGTCCACGAACAGAATGCCTCAAGGATGTTCTCGTACGCGCACTGCCGTACTGGTATGACTCCATCGTGCCTGACTTGATCACTGGAAAGAATGTGCTGGTGACCGCCCATGGCAACAGCCTGCGGGCGCTGGTTAAGCACCTGGACTCTATTTCGGATGAGCAGATTTCTGGGTTGAATATCCCCACAGGGATACCGCTGGTCTATGAGCTCAACGATGATTTCCGTCCACTGATCCCCGGTGGGCGCTACCTAGATCCTGCAGCGGCCGAAGCGGCCATTGAAGCAGTTAAAAACCAGGGAAAGAAGTAACTTCATACGCAAGTGATTTGCGGATGGGTCGCTTGACAGGTGGGCGCCAGGGCGTGTTTTTCGGCATCCAAAATTGTGGTAGAATGGTCGTCGGCAGAAAGGGTCTGTATGTCGTTCTCGATCGGTGAGACGGTTGTTTACCCCAACCATGGGGCTGCTGTCATTGAAGATATCGAAACCCGTTCCATCAAGGGCGAAGACAAGCTTTACTTGGTTCTTCGTATTGTTGGACAATCGGACCTGGTGGTGAGAGTCCCAGCCTGCAATCTTGATCTCGTCGGGGTACGAGGTGTTGTGGCTGGAGAGGATCTCGACCACGTTTTCACTGTCCTCAAGGCAACAGATGTTGAAGAGCCCACCAACTGGTCGCGGCGTTTCAAGGCGAACCTGGAAAAGATCCACTCCGGCAATGTTGTCAAGGTTGCCGAAGTCGTTCGTGACCTGTGGCGTCGCGAACATGATCGCGGACTGTCTGCTGGTGAGAAAAGAATGCTTGCCAAGGCTCGCCAGAATCTTGTCTCCGAACTTGCGCTGGCTCAGCACGTTGATGAAGCGCGCGCTGAAGAGATCCTCGATGAGGCATTGTCCTCAGTAATGAAGTGAACTCCGCAACCCAAGACGAAGTCGCTGCGATTGTTGTTGCGGCAGGATCGGGTGTGAGGCTCGGGCGCGAACTGCCGAAGGCTGCTATCGAAATCGCTGGCGTACCGATGGTTACCCGTGCTGTTCAAGCCATGTTTGCTGGTGGTGTTGATCGTGTGATTGTTGTTGCTCCCGAGGCATGGATCGAGCAGTTTGCTGCTTTCTTCGCTGACTACCATGAGCGGGTCACCGTGATTCCTGGGGGTCTTCTCCGCCAGGATTCTGTCCGTCTCGGGCTTGCCCATATTCAGGACGCCAACATCGTACTCGTTCATGATGCGGCACGCCCCTTGGTGCCGCCTTTTATCGTGGATCGGGTGATCGAAGCAGTACGCGATGGAGCCCCAGCGGTTATTCCTGTTGTCGCCCAGGTGGATTCTCTGCGCAGAATCAGGCGAAATTGGACGGTGGCTGTGGATCGTTCCACCTTTCTGCGGGTCCAAACTCCGCAAGGCTTTGAGGCTGATGGACTGCGTCAAGCCCACTCTCATGTCGGTGACAAGGAGTTCACTGATGATGCCACCATGTGTGAAGCAATCGACATCCCAGTGATCACTGTCCCTGGCGACTCCCTGGCGTTCAAGATCACCGAACCCATGGATTTGGTTCTGGCGGAAGTCATTGCCCGAGGTGAGTCGTGAAACTGAGAACAGGCATCGGGGTGGATGCCCATCAGTTAACTGACCAGCGCCCAATGAAGATGGCGGGGTTGTTGTTTGCTGAAGAAACCCAAGGACTTGACGGCCATTCCGATGGGGACGTCGCCTGTCATGCCATGTGTGATGCCCTACTGTCTGCTGCTGGTTTGGGAGACCTGGGCGAGGTTTTTGGTGTGTCTGATCCTGCCTGGGCTGGGGCCACAGGGTCAGCACTACTCGAAGAGGTGGTACGCCGTGTCCAAGGTGATGGATGGGAGATCAGCAATATTGCTGTCCAAATTGTGGGAAATAAACCGCGGATGGCGCTACGACGTAGCGAAGCGGAACAGGGTCTCAGTAAACTCGTGGGGGCACCAGTGTCGGTGAGTGCCACCTCGACAGATTCCCTCGGGTTCACCGGTCGAGGTGAAGGGGTGATGGCGATCGCTAGTGCCCTGCTCGTATCGTAGAGCTAACCCACAGATTCTTCACTAGCCACAAAGGTGTTGCACACTCCTGGTGTCCAGGCATTCAAACCCTGATTAGTCCACCAAGCCCGGTTGGAACCCATGCCATGATCATCCTTATAGGGGGTCCTTCCCCCCAGGGAAGCGAAGATGGCCTCAATGTTGCTTCGATCCTTGGAGGTTAACCCTGTGGAGTCAGCAATCGAGTTGAGATAGAGCCCAGCGAAACAATCAGCTTGCATTTCGAGGCGTCGTGAGGTGTCCCATTCTTCGGCTTGA
The DNA here is from genome assembly GCA_009782915.1 of Propionibacteriaceae bacterium. GTDB lineage: Bacteria > Actinomycetota > Actinomycetes > Propionibacteriales > Propionibacteriaceae > WQYJ01. The sequence goes on from WRIC01000002.1 coordinate 125,242, forward strand.
GTATCAGCATCATGGGCAAGAACGGCCTGGCTCATGAGAATCATGGTTCGATATTGGATGGCATGACCGAACTCGTGGGCTATCACCGACTCAGCTATATAGCGCGACTGGCGTAGCTGGGGAGGGAAAGCATCAATGAGGTTTTTAGCGTAATACACCTGTTGATCTGCTGAACAATAAACAGCGTTATACATGGGAACCTGTCCACAGCGGGTGTTAATCTCCGAGGTGTACACCGTCACGGAGGGGCGCGGGAGGGAGAAGTTCGCTGCTGTGACAGGATCATGCCAGGTTTTCATCAGGCACTCCATGAACTCATTCATGTACTGTTCGATGACTGCCGGAGAACTATTCACCAGATCAATATCTGCCACACCACAGTTGGTGGGTGTGATGTATTGGCTGTAGAGAGGATTATTGGCCAGCGCATTGCGTACGTCGTCATAGGTGGTGGGGAAGGGCGGATCATTGGGGTTCAGGTCCGGTGGTCCAGGAACCCATTCGCCACCAGGTGCAGGTGTGGAAGATGTGGGAGGCGGTGGTGGCGGTGGCGCAGGCTGCTGGTAACTGGTCATCTGGTCGTTGAAGGAACTAATCAAGGACGTGACAAAGGGAATGACCACAAAGAAGACAAAAGCCCAGAAGATGATCGTACGCAACATGGACTTCTTTTTCGGTGGTTGCTGCCCAGCTGCACCGAAGCGACTCCTCGAAGGATTAGGTTGCTGGCGGGCCCAGGGGCTCGAGGTTGCGGCGGGCACCTGCTGGGCGCGGGGTGGTTGCCCGTAGACCTGGTGGGCTCCTGCGTGGCTCATGGTGGGTGGCTGGTGCCATGGTCCCTGCATCTGACTCATAGAACAACAATAGCGCGGTCCACCTGTCAAACCATCTCAGTTCTCACTGAGAGGCAAAACCATGCTAGTAGATGGGACATGAGAGGTGCCTGCCTTGAGGGGGTGTTACCATGAAGGGGTCTGCTCGGCATTCAGTTCGAGACGATACGAAAGTAGGACCCATGTCACGAGTATTTCGACTTCTTCTCGCTAGCACTGCCGCCATCATTATTGCTGTGGCGTCGGTGGTTGTTGCCCAAGCCGCTGACGATAGTTCAGTGGATATTGAGGCGAACCTGACTAGTGAAGGACTATTCAATGTCACCACAGTTATTACCCTGGCGGAACCTTTAGGGCCGCAGGAGATCACCTTCGACATTCCAAAGCGGATGGATCGTGATGGCATGCGTTACACCTACACAATTTCTGACACCTCCGTGGAGGGGTTCATCACCAGTGAAGGTGGTTCCCTTGAGCAAGTTGGTGAGGCCTCCATGGGGTTCCAGGAGAACTCCGCGAAGATGTGGGCTAGTGTTGTTGCCCCTGGGGCCGACACGATTCGCATCACGTACACGGTTGAGGGAGCAACAATGGTCAGTGCTGATGCGAATATGGAATTTGTGTGGCCACTGATTGCGTCGATGAACATCGACATCGCCCAGGTCTCGGCGCGTGTGAGCGTACCACCGGGGGCGACAAACTATGACTGCCAGGCTGGCGTACCGGGAGCACTTCGGACCTGTAGCACCTATTCTGCTGGGACCCACGAATCCAAGGACATGCAGATCACCAATAACCCCACCAATCAAGGTGAGGTAGTCCAGGTGGAGGTTGCCTATCCCGCTGGCGCGATAGCGGTCACTGAGCAGTCGGCGCCTATTTGGAACCTTGGTCGCGCACTGAGTCCGGGCCTCAAGCAGATTGGGCTCGTCGCTTTGGTCATGGCTCTTGGTGGATTGGGGCTGTATCTGATGCATCGTCGCATGCATGATGCCGGCTTCCGTGGCAAACCCCAGACAATCGCTTCCTTCGAGACCGATGAGGCCGGTCACACGGTGTTCGTCACCGATCAGAGTTCTCGCCCAGGAATGATCGGTACCCTCATTGATTCTTCGGTGGACCCCATCGACATTTTGGCGTCGATTTTGGATCTGGCAGTACGCGGGCATCTGCGTATCACCGAGTTGGAAACCAATCGATATTCTCCTGCGGACTGGTCGTTTACTCGCCTCAAAGGTGATGATGATCTCAAAGGTTATGAGATGGAGTTGTTGGCTGCCCTCACCTCCTCATCGAACGCCGACAACAATGTGTCCGAGCTTTCAGCCAACATTGGTCCTGCAATCGACTCGGTCCAAGATTCCCTCTATCAGCAGATGTTGGATTCCTCCTGGTTCTCGCGCTTGCCCTCACAAAAGTCGTGGCTGACCCCCTTCTCATGGGTAGCTTTGGCTTGTGCCTTGGTGGCGACCGGTGTCCTCATGGCTTTCACAACCTATGGTTTGGTCGGTCTTGCTTTGGTGGCGTTGGCCTGCATCTTGTGGGCGATCGCTCAGCAGGCTCATCCGATTGCTCGCGATGGCGCGGCTGTTTTTGCAGGTCTGAAGAAACTCACCGAGGATTTGAAGAGTTATCCTGCTGATGGAATTGATCCCAGTGATGTGTGCGATCAGGTGTCCATGATTCTTCCCTATGCCCTCGTCCTGGGTGGATCGGAACGCTGGCTGGATATCATGGCAGATGCTGATGAGGACCAGGAACCCGATTCTGATGTTCTCGACTGGTACCACGCACCATCAGATTGGCAACTGAAGTATTTCCCCGCAAGCTTGGAGTCTTTCATCACCTCCGTCACCGGACGGCTCTACACCCGCATCTGATTTGTCACCCTCCCGTCATTCTGCGGAGCGAACCCACCCGGTCATTCTGCGGAGCGAAGCGACTCGCAGAATCCAGACCCCACAGTCGAGCAAATGTGGTTTCTGGACCCTGCGAGTCGCTTCGCTCCGCAGGGTGACGGCAGTGTGACAGGGGGACGGTATGAATTGTCACACGTCATTCCATGCGTCACCCTCCCGTCATTCCGTGCGTAGTCACGGAATCCAGATTCCACAGTTAGGCAGGTGTGGTATCTGGACCCTGCGACGGAGCCTGTGCTGCGGAGCGTGCCAGCGCGACTCGCAGTGCGCAGGGAGACGGTGGGAGAGTTGTCATGCGCAGGTGATCCAGTCGGATTCGGTGACGATAGTGGTGACGGGTTGATCCCAGGGGTCGCGGGGCAGGTCGTCGACAACCTCGGTGGAGTTCAGTAACAGCCAGCGGGGGGCATCAGGGTTGGCGTCCAGCAGGGCACGGTCGTACCAACCTCCACCAGTTCCCAGACGGATCCCTGATGGTGTTCCAGCTAACCCCGGAAGGATGACCACGTCGGCTCGGGAGAGAAGATCACAGTTGGGTTGACCCACACTAGGAGTGGGAATTCCTCCCAACCCGGCCTTCAGGGGTTCACCCTCCCAGGTGGCCCAGCAGGGAGTTGCTGCAACTGAGGAGTCCACAAGCCAAGGGAGCAAGACAGTGATCTTCGACTCCAACAGGTAGTTGAGTAGTCCCAGGGTCCCAGGTTCATCTCGCACACTGGCATAACACCCAACCACGCCGTACCCCTGGTGACGGATCTGGTCGATGAGTTCGGCAGTACGCTGCTGGTCGTACCTCTTCCTCACCTCGGCACTGAGGTGTTGACGCCTACCACGATGGGTTGCACGAATCAGTGCTTTCTGCTGGGTAATGGTGTCGCAATCAACCACAGGGCACCTCCTTCCACTGGTATCGTAACCCTATGGCCTTTTTCAAGCGTAGCGAGCCCGAAACTGATCTGAGCGATGAGGTTGAGGAAGTTCAGCCGACTCTTCCTGCCACCGCGCCAGCAGCAGTGGGTGGTGTTCGTGACTTCTGGCAGCACTGGGAATACCTTCTGTCGATGATTGGGGAACTCGGTGAATTCGGTGTCTCCATCCTCGATTCGGTGGGACTGACCCTCAACGAGTCAATCATTGCTGATCGAGCTTATCCTGGTGGGGTTCAACCTGGTGATGTCATGATCGAGAGGGGATCACAGATCGAACCTCGGATGGTTGCCATGCTCACCGCTATGGGATTACGTAAGGTCATGGCGCGGCCCAACCCCCGCGTCCTGGTGATGGCGCTGTCACAGCAGGCCGTACCTGCCTCCTACCTGGCAGCAGCCCAAGCCAAACAAGCGGGCGCGCAGATTCATCGTGTGGAGGTCTTTTCACAGAATCCAGCCGATATTGTCACTGCTATCGAAGAACAACTCGTCCGCTCCGATTTCATGGTGACCGTGGGTGGTTTTGATGAGACGCCAGTGGATCTTCGAACTATTGCCGACCGAATTGGTCCATCTGACTTCACGGAAGTGGCGATCAGCCCTGGGGGACTCCACGGTTTCATTCTTGCGGAATCCAAGATCCCCTTGGTTGCTTTACCTGCTGATTCCTATTCCACTTTTGTGTTGTCGAGGTTGCTGGTGGAACCCATGATCGCCAAACTCATGGGCGCACGGGTGGACCCTCAACTCTATGGAGCCCAGCTCGCTCAGCCTTTGAAAATCGTTCCCAAAACTCTCACCTGCGTTCCGGCTACTGTCGAGGATTCTGTGATGAGGATCACCGGTCGCCCCCAGGGGTTCGAGGGGCTCATCACGATCTACCAGGCGAATGCTTTGGCTGTCTTGGCTAGCGATGATGGGTTGATTGCTGAAAACACCAAGGCTTTTTATCTTCCGCTTTCTTAAGTGGTGCGCTGATGAAGGTTGTTCATCCTCCCCACTTTCCTTCCACCCATCACTGGCCGGTGGCGCTACGGTACGATCCGGTGGTGCTGACCGGTTTTCGTGTAGGTGACAGGAAGGAGATCGCCGAGGTTCGAGCCCGCAACCAGACCTGGCTAAATCCGTGGAATGCCACACCACCGGTGGAGAATGTCGAATCCTTGTCGTCGTGGGGCTATGCAAGGTTCCTGGCGAACAATGCTCGCCAAGGGCGTAGTCTGCCGTGGGTGATCCGTTGGGTCTACCCCCACCACACGCCGGTCATTGGTCAGATCACCTTGAATTCGATTATGTACGGTTCTGCTCAAAGCGCATCCTTGGGATACTGGATGGATCAGAGGTACGCTGGGCGCGGTGTTATGGGTTTGGCTGTGGCTTTGGTCACCGATTACGCCATGACAACCATGGGGCTGCATCGAATAGAAATCTGCATTCGCCCCGAAAACTCTGCGAGCCTTCGAGTGGTAGAGAAACTGGGCCTGCGCCATGAGGGCTCCCGGCCACGCTATATCCATATCGCTGGGCACTGGTGTGACCACGAGGTGTTTGTCATCACTAAAGAAGAGCTGGGAGCTGGTCTTCTGTCACGGGTGAAAACCAGCCCTGGTGAGGTTGTCTCCTCGCGGTAAGATAGGTCAGTCCACTTCACCGGGAGGCTCATGTCAGGCATGGATTTCGACCACGTTTTGCGGCTGATGTTTCTTTTTGCTGGCAAACGTCAAAAGCGGCGCTCCTCGGTGGCTGCGATGACCAGAGCCCTCCAATTGCTGGGCAACCCTCACAGCAACCTGCGTACCATCCATGTCACTGGTACGAGCGGGAAAACCTCCACCTGTTATTATCTGCGCGCCTTGTTGGAGGCTAGTGGAAGGCGTACGGGTTTGACTATTTCCCCTCATATCCACACCCTGTCGGAGAGGGTCCAAATCGGTGGGGCTCCCCTGGATCAGGAGAGGTTCTGCAATTATGCCAACCAGATGTTGGACCTGTTGGAACCGATGCGCGGCGAGCTGACCTATTTCGAGCTGATGATCTGTTTGGCGCTGTGGGCTTTTCACAAAGAAAAGGTGGACTATGCCATTGTGGAGGTTGGTATTGGCGGTACGCGTGACGCTACGAATGTTCTGTCCCATGATCAAAAGGTGGCAGTGATTGGCCCTATTGGATTGGACCACACGGAGAAACTGGGGTCCACTCTGGAAGAGATCGCTGCCCAGAAAGCTGGGATCATTCCTAAAGACGGTACGGTCTTTGTCGCTGATCAATCTCCTGAGGTTTTGGAGGTCATCCGCGACCGTGCCCGAGTGTTCGGTGCCCTGGTGGGGGTGGTTCCCCAGCCAACATCGCCGGACAATCAGTTACCGAAGTTCCAGCAACACAATTGGGCGATGGCGCGTACTGTCGCGGCGTACCTAGCGAAGAGGGATGGCTTTGATCTGCCCAAGGCCTCCCAGGTGGAAGCTCTCAAGAACAACACTCCACCGGCACGATTTGAGTGGTTGGAGTGTCACAACCACCGTATCCTTCTCGATGGTGCCCATAGTCCACCCAAGATGGCTTCACTCGTGGAGACTCTACGAACCCAAGGGGAGGGTCCTTTTCCGACCTTGGCGACGCTGTCTCGTGCCCCGGATGAGAAGATCGTGGAGACACTGGCGACGCTGAAGCCGGTGGTTTCCCATTTGATTATCTGTGACTTCGTTCTCGGCCAAGACAATAAGGTGAAAACCTCTGTTCCTTGTCACCAGATTGCCCGCGTGGCTCGCTCACTCGCCATCGAGTGCACAGTGATACCTAATCTAGAGAACGCAGTGGACACTCTTTTGTCTTACCCTGATCATAAACTCTTGGTGACGGGTTCGCTCTATTTAGCTGCACTCGTACGCCCACTTCTGTGTTCTGCTCCTGGGACAACCATCTAGAGTAAACCTCACCTTGCGTTAAGGTTGGGGGAGTAAAGAAAGGTACGCCATGACTATCAAGGTGATCGGTACTGTTGTTGAACTTGACGGGGATGAGATGACCCGTGTGATCTGGGCCATGATCAAAGAGAAACTAATCCTGCCCTACCTGGATGTGAACCTGGATTATTATGATCTTTCGGTGATCCATCGCGATGAGACAGCCGACCAAGTCACTCTCGATGCAGCAGCAGCGATTGCCCGTCATGGAGTGGG
>WRIC01000003.1 GCA_009782915.1 Propionibacteriaceae bacterium
CCCAACGATTGGACAACCCACACCAGCGCAGAAGAAGGCCTATGGACAAGAAAAGGATGGGCAGGACGATCAAACACCTAGCCGACACGCCCACCAACAGACACACATTTTGTCCTATACCCCCACAATGAACAAGAATCGTCGCAGAATATCAGTCATCCTCATGGGGCTGCTCGCCACCCTGCTCGCATGGGGCGGAGCCGGGCTCGCGAATGCTGAGCCCAATCCATCAGTCAATCTCGATGACTTCGGGTTCTGGATCGTGAGTACCGACCCCGACTTTGGCCATTGTGCACTCAGTAATTCCGATGATTACTACGAGGGGTACGTCATGCTCTCCAGTGAGGACACTGCGAACCTGAGCGGACAAGACGCCTACATTACTTTCGATGTCTATCCTGAAACGGGTCTTGAGATTACTGTTGGAGACTATAACTTTGAGGACAACATCGCCTACCTCTCTGTGGTGGCCACCTCAACAAAGAGCGGACTATTCAAAATAACTGTGCAATATGGAGAACAATTTTTGGAACAGTGGATACCCTTCTACACAGATACAAACTCCTGCACGTATCCCCCAGTTTCTTTCTTCACATGGGAAGATCGATGCAAACCCACTGCCAATAGTTCCGATATAGTTAATGGCGACATTTGGCTCAATATTAAGTCTTCTCCGGCGATCAACGAAACATACCTTAGGAACCTAACCAGCGATATCATCGTCTCAATCGATGATAATTCAGTTAACTACGAAATTTCATACAACCAGTTCTACGATGATGGCGAGGTCATCGTGGCCCTATACGATATCGAATTTACCTCCAGTAAAGAAGGCACATTTCTCGCTACTGTCACCTTCAATGGTGAGTCAGATTGGAATGAGTTCTTCTTCGAAAAAGAAGGTACAGAATGCAATATCCCTCTAGGGATTGAGGATTGGGGCACTTGGTATCCCACTCCCTGCGAGCCTCGGGCGGATACTGGCGAGTACTGGCTACTCGATATCTATGTCAATGTTGATGAGGACCAGGATCTGGATGAATTGCTCTCCTACTTTACTCTTGAAGAGAGCAGTGGCGACCCTTCCGTTTCTATTGGCACTCTTGAGGTGGTCGAACCCGAGCCCCTTGGTGGTAGCGTCATCCAGGTGTGGCTGCAAGCTGAGATCACCTCTACCCAAGCAGGTGTATATTGGATTGAGGTGACGTTCAACGACCCAGACAACCCTGATGACAATACGTTTGATCTGACGTTTGATGACACTGATGCTGTGTGTGACATGGATTCCTCAGACATCTACATCGCAGGATTCACTGTGGAAGAAGAAACCTGCCGTCCCCTCGCTGATGGTAAAGAACGCTGGGTAGGCACAGTTGGTGTTGCTGGAGACCTCATGTACTGGACTGAACAGGAACTTGCAGACTACGTTCAAGGTTTTTCCTATAACGGCAATGTGATCCCCACGCTTGGAGAGTTCAAGGGATATGACTCAAGCCCCGAAATGGGAACCGTATGGCTCTATGACATCTACTACGCTTCAACAGAAGTTGGTCCGGTGACGATTTTTGCCGTACTTAGCAACGCCGACGAGGTCTGGGACGTATGGTGGGGTGACATCGAATTCTACGACAACAAGGATGGCTGCACAGATCCGGGCACGGATCCCGTACCTGATCCTGATCAGTCAACCATCGTTGCTGATCCTGAGGAACTTGAGGTTGACGAGGATTCCACGATCACGGTGACCGTACTCGACACTGAGGGTGATCCTGTTGAGGGTGCCGAGGTGAGTTTCACCGCCACCGGTGGGGCGCTCAGTGCCCCAACCTGCACCACTGGCAGTGATGGTACGTGCTTCGTCACCCTCACTAGTGCTGTCGAAGCCGACATTGATGTGACCGCATCCATTGACGAGGGAGAAATCGGAACCGCCACCGTTAAGTTCACTGAACCTGAGGTTATTGATCCAGGTACGGAACCCTCCGCCATCGAATCATCGTTGAGTGTGGACAAGGACGAAGCCCTGATTGGTGAAAACATCATCCTCACCATTGAGGTTCTTGATGACGACGGCAAACCCGTACCAGATATCAAAGTCAACATCTCTGTTGATGGTGGAACACTCAGTGCCACCGATTGCACCACCACCGCGAACGGTAAATGCCCAAGCATCACCTTGACCAGTGACACTGCTGGAACGATCGAGATCGCCGCCACACTCGACGAGTCCGGTGAAGAAATCACAGGATCACCGACAACTGTGACCTTCAGTGAGCCACCACCCGTTGCTGATCCTGGTGCCTCCAGTGTTGAGGTGGATGAAACCACACGCGAACTCGATGAGGCCGCCACCATCACCGTGACCGTTTTTGACACCAACGGTGACCCGATGGCTGATCAGGTGGTGAGCTTCACTGAAACCGGTGGAACACTCAGCCCCACCTCCTGCACCACGGGAGCAGATGGTACGTGCCAGGTCGAACTCACCAACACCGATGTGGGTGATGTGGATGTCACCGCGAGCGTGGCCGAAGGGGACATCGACACAGTCACCGTCACCTTCATCGACACCCCCGTACTGGATCTGATGGCGTCAACCCTCGCCGTGGACTCTGACCTGTGGGAGGTTGACCAAACCGCCACGATCACCGCCACTGTTGTGGACACCAAAGGACGCGCCATGAGTGACCAGCGGGTGGACTTCCAGATCGACTCCGGTGTTGGCGACCTCAGCGACGACTACTGCATTACCGGCGTGGACGGGAAATGCACCGTTACCCTCACCAGTGACACCCCTGGTGATGTTGAGGTTTCCTCCAGCATCGACGGCGACCCCATGGGTAACGTCACCGTGACCTTCACCCCAGAGCGCGTACCCGATCCTGACGAGTCCTCGATGACCCTGTCCACCACCACCGCAACAGTCGGAGGTACGGTGGTCATCACCATTGAGGTCAAAGACGAGGACGGACTGCCGCTCGCCGGTAAAGACGTCACCCTCGACGCCGACAATGGTGCAGTGCTCAGTAAAACCACGTGTACGAGTGGGGCCGACGGAACATGCACCGCCACCCTCACCACCTCAACCGTTGGGGACGTTGTTGTGACAGCCACACTCGCCACTGGTCAAGACATCACCGGCTCGCCCGAGACCGTCACCTTCAACCCCCCACCACCAGCGGTCTCGATCAGTTTCAAGTCACGCTATGTGGGTGAAACCCAGACCGTGACCGGAACCAACTTCATCCCCGGTGAGACAGTGACCCTCGTGGTGACCTCCGATCCGTGGGAGGTTGGCGACGAGGTGGCCGACGCAAACGGCAACGTGAGCTTCGACTTTGTGATCCCACCATCGATGGCACCCGCCTCCGCTAGTGAGACCCACACCGCCACCCTGACCGGTTCAACATCCGGGCCATACTCCGGCACCTTCCAGGTTCTCGCGGCCACCACCGCAGCACCCGGAGGGAAAGCAGCCATACCCACCGGAGGAACAGTGTCCACCGCGACACCACTGATCCTCCTCGGCTTGGGACTGACCCTCGCATGCGCAGCCGTCTCTCTGCGACGCGTGGGTATTGATTCCTAACCCCCAACCCCCGAGCAAGGCTCCTGTGGATTAAGTTCCGCGGGGGCCTTTCTCATGAGGTGACCAAAAGGGGACGGGGCGTTTGTCACATTTCCCTCCACCAAAAGGGGACGGGGCGTTTGTCACATTTCCCTCCACCCCATCACTACCCAAGACGATGAAACACGTCCGATCAAACAACAATTGTTGTCAAAATGTGACAAACGCCCCGTCCCCTTTTGGTCCGTCTTGTCAAAATGTGACAAACGCCCCGTCCCCTTTTGGTCCGTCGGCGTTCGTCACCGTCACCCTGTCCACTCACCACCGTCACCCTGTCCACTCACCACCGTCACCCTGCGCGAAGTCGCAGGGTCCAGACTACGAAGTTGTTTGGCTGTGGATTCTGGATTCCGCGACTACGCGCGGAATGACGGGGTTGGGATTGTCCGCGGACGGGGGTTGGGTAGTCCACAGAGTGACGGGGGTGGACACATCAGCTACAACGCAACGATCATGCGGTACGACCATTGATGATTTGCGGTTGTGCTGTTCCACCCACCACTGTCCAGTTTGCGGAATTATTCAGGAAACTCTCAGGGGGGGTTACTAGCATCGGAGGGACTCCTGAGATGAAAGGACGATGATGAGTACGAAGACCCGCAAAAAGCGTGGAGACCGCTACGACGCCACGAGAGTGAAGATGCCCTACGGGCTCAATTCGCTGTTTCCGTACATGATGAAAGGGCGCAACGAATCCATCGCCTACTTCCCGTACACCATCGAGGTTGAGAACCTGCTGGAGTACGTCGACAAGCACAAAGGAACCGACAAAGAAGTCACCGTCTTCCAAGTGGTGCTGCTCACCCTGCTCAAAGTGTTGCGCGAGCGACCCGCCCTCAACCGGTACATCATCGGGCGCAGAATGTACCAGCGCAAAAATGTTGTCTTCTCCTTCATCGCCAGGCGCAAAATGGAGGACGACGCCGAAGAAACCAATGTCCTGGTCACCCTCAAACCAGATGATGATCGCGCCACCGTCCTCGCCAAACTCAAAGGAGAAATCCGGGGAGCGAAAACAGGGGAAACCAAAGAAGACGACAAACTCATCGAACTGTTCACCAAACTCCCCCGCTCACTGCTGCGCCTGGCCATCCGCCTGCTCCAATGGTGGGACTTCTACTTCGACACCCCAGGGTTTCTGCGCGGAGTCGACCCCCTCAGATGCAGCGTCTACTTCGCCAACCTCGGCAGCGTGGGACTCGGCGCGCCGTACCATCACCTGTTCGAATGGGGCACCTGCTCGCTGTTCGTGTGCATCGGCAAAATCCAACCCACCGTGGTGGTCGGAGAGGACGGCCAACCTGCCGTACGCAAAACAATGGACCTGCGCATCGCCCTCGATGAGCGCATCGCAGATGGGTATTATGACGCCCGCGCGCTAGAATTACTGGAGAAATACATCGGGGACCCTTCACTACTCGAAGAACTCTGATGAGCAGAGGACTCAACGCCCACAAGGAGAAAGACCGTCATGCCCACCAAGGATAAGAGCCCAAAATCAGCCAAGGATGTCACCCCGAAGCCAACCGCTAAACCATGGCTGACCATGTACGACGGGATGCCCGAAGACATTGAGGCCCCCGATGCCACCATGTTTGAGATGCTGCGCAACTCGGCCCGCGAATGGCCCGACATCACCGCCTTCATCTACCTGGGTTCACGCCTGACCTACGGTGAGTTACTCACCGAGGTCAACAAGTGCGCGGCTGCGTTCAGCGCGTACGGCATCAAAGCCCGCGACTCTGTGGTGTTGAGTTTACCGAACGTACCCAGTACGGTGATCGCTTTCTATGCACTCAACAAGCTTGGGGCGTACGCTGTGATGACCCATCCGCTGTCGTCACCCGAAGAACTCAAACACTACATCACGATCACCGAATCGAAGTGGGCTGTGACTGTGGACATGTTCTATCCGGTGTTCCGGGATTTGGCTGACGAAGTCGGGCTGGACCGTGTGGTGATCGCGCGATTCTCCGACTATCTGTCCCGCCCAATGAAGATCGGTTTCGCTATTACGAAGGGGCGCAAGATTCCGTCTGTACCGTCGGATGATCCGTTGGTCATCAACTGGAAGGATTTCCTGGCCCGCGGTGAGCAAGCCCTTGAGACCTTAGGCAAAGAGGTTTATCGCCGGCCGATTGAGCCCGATGATGGTTGTGTGATCCTGTTCAGTGGTGGTACGACCGACCTGCCGAAGGGGATCGAACTCACCTCGGTGAACTTCAACACCCTGGGTGTGTCGATGCACCACATTTCGGGAATCACTGTTCACGATTCTGTGTTGGCGATCCTGCCGGCCTTCCATGGGTTCGGGTTGGGGTTGTGTATTCACACTGCGTTGTGTGTGGGGGCCCACTTCATTCTGGTTCCCGAGTTCTCGGCGGACAACTACATTAATAATCTCATCAAGCATCAGCCGTCGTTTATCGCTGGGGTGCCGACGTTGTTCCAGTCGCTGTTGGGCAACCCGAAATTCAAGAAGGCACCCTTCGAGATGCTCAAAGGCGCGTACTCCGGTGGCGACATGCTCAGCCCCGATTTGAAGCGCCGCTTCGATGAAGCGATCATGGCTCAGGGTAGTCGTGTGGAACTGATGGAAGGGTACGGTCTGACCGAGTGTGTGACTGGATGCGCCCTGTCACCGCGTGGGGCTTATCGCGATGAGTCGATGGGGATTCCTATTCCGGGGATGACCATCAAGGTTGCTGATTCGACCACTGGTGAAGAGTTGCCGTACGGCAGCGAGGGTGAAATCTGCGTAACCGGGCCGACCCTGATGAAAGGGTATCTGAAGGATCCTGAGGCGACCGCTTCGACCCTGCGTGTTCATAGCGATGGGTTGACCTGGCTGCACACCGGGGACATCGGGACCATGGATTCTGACGGTTTCATCTATTTCATGGGCCGCATGAAACGGCTGATCAAGGTCTCGGGGGTGTCGGTGTATCCGTTGCAGGTCGAGCAGGTTTTGGAGGGGCACCCGCTGGTGAACCGCGCTTGTGTGATTGGTTTGCCCGATGAGTATCAGATGTCGAGCTTGAAGGCGTTCGTGCTGTTGGCTGATGGTGGGGTTGGTACGCCCGAGATCGAGGCCGAACTGATCGAGTACTGCAAGAAGAACCTCATCAAGTGGGCGATCCCCCGCGCCATCGACTTCCGCAGCGAACTACCCACCACCCGCGTCGGCAAAATCGCTTACACCGAGCTCGAACATGAAGAACTCGCCAAATCCGATGAAGAGCTAGCCGCGTAGACCCCTCCCCGTCACCCTGACCGCGTTGACCTCCCTGGGGGACGGTACAACCAACCCACCACCGTCACCCTGCGGCTGGGTGACGAGCGCAGCGAGGAACACCTGCTCGCAGGGTCCAGACACCACACCAACCATAGTGGTGACCGTCGGTGACAGGTGATCATCCACAGACTCACATTCATGGCTTATCGCTATCCTGGATTCTGCGACTTCGGGCAGAAAGACGGGGTTGGTGGGGCACGCAGGTCAATGGGGACGGTAGTGTTTTGTCGCACCCACTGCACCCCCGTCTCCCTGCGCGAAGTCGCAGGGTCCACTCCCGTACACAGTAAACACCCATCAGGGTCGTTTTCTGCGTACGCGAGCCAATGGAAGAGCGTTTTAGGGGCAATCAACGGCTTCCCACTGGCTCAAGAGGTGGTCGAAGACGTAGTAACCAACGGCGCGTACGTCCTCGTAGGTGTCGACGTCAGCCAACTGCTCGCGGGTGACCCACATGAGTTCCTCGGACTCGTCCACGCCGACACTGTGGAGGGGAGCCTGATCGGTGACAAAAGCGTACGACAGGTCGATGTGGAAATGATCCTCATCACCGAAACGGAAACTACGCACACTCAGCGGTTGGGGGTGAATCCCACCCGTGAGTGGCATCCGCAACGGGGGTTGCAGCACCCTCAGCTGACTCATCTCGAAACCAGTCTCCTCCAGAATCTCGTGGGTGATCGCCTCCCATGGGGTCTCAGTCAACTCCACATGTCCCCCTGCTTGCATCACCACCCCCAAGGTTTTATGGCGGTGAAGGAGTAGGCGTGGTTCGACAGTCTTCTCAGATTCGGGGTTACTGGAGTATCTGGATTCTGCGACTTCGCGCAGAAAGACGGGGTTGGGTGTGGCAGGTGGGGTCGGGGTGGGAGTCACATATGTGGCAGGTGTGACACGTACAATGAAGGCACTCACCGTCAGGTCGTACTCACCAGAACCGGTGTGAATATGCGCCATGATCTGCTCCTTGTGAAACTCGCGCCGGTGGATGACTCCCAGGGCATCCGCGGCCCCTTAGCCGTGGCGGAACTCCACCACATCACTGGGTTGCATGACGTAGTCTTTGCCTTCGATGCGAGCTTTACCGGCGGTACGCACCGCAGCCATCGAACCCAGTTCGACCAGGTCCTCGTACGAGACGACCTCTGCTTTGATGAACTTCTTCTGGAAATCCGTGTGGATGACACCAGCTGCGAAAGGAGCGGTCCACCCCTGCTTGATCGTCCACGCGCGTACCTCCTTCTCACCCGCTGTTAGGAAAGACTGCAACCCCAAAGTGTCGTACCCAACCCGCGCGAGCTTATCCAAACCCGGCTCCACGACACCCATCTCGGCCAAAAACTCGCGCCCCTCATCCTCGTCCATCGCAACCACTTCAGCCTCGAAAGCAGCATCCAAGAAAATCGCCTCAGCTGGTGCGACAATCTCCCTCATTGTCGCGAGGGCCTGCTCGTCGGCGAGTGCATCCTGGTCACAGTTGAACACGTAGATGAACGGCTTGGCGGTCAACAACCACAGGTCGCGCAAGGGTTCCAGGTCAAGGCCCGCAGAGTAGATCGTCTTTCCATCACTGAGTACGGCCTCAGCTTCCAACCACGCATCCATCGTGGACTGGGTCTCCTTCTTGAGCCGCATATCCTTCTCCAAGCGAGGTTTGGCTTTTTCGATGGTCTGCAGATCGGTGAGAATCAGCTCAGTGGTAATCGTGTCAATATCCGAGGCGGGGTTCACCTCACCCTCCATGGCAGTCACATCATCATCAGCAAAACACCTCGTCACCTGGCAGATCGCATCAGCTTCACGGATGCTCGCCAGGAAGGCATTACCCATTCCTTCACCACTAGAAGCACCCTTGACGATGCCGGCAATATCCACGAAACTCACGGTCGCAGGAATGATCTTCTCCGAGTTGTGCATCTCGGCGAGAACCTTCAGCCGAGGATCGGGTACGCCAACAATCCCCACATTTGCTTCAATCGTCGCGAAACGGTATTTCGCCGCCAAGACATTGTTGCGGGTGAGTGCATTAAACATAGTGGACTTGCCCGAATTGGGGAGTCCAACAATTCCAATAGTGAGAGCCACAGAAGAATCCTACCGGGTACGCACAGGTGGGTTAGCAATGGTTTCAACAGAACCACCAGGTGAGAAATGTGGTTGTCTGGATTCTGCGAGTCGCGGAGCCTGTGCTGCGGAGCGCGCCAGCGCGACTCGCAGTGCTCTGCAGAATGACTGGAGAAGGGTTACTTGATACCATCACCGCCTCCCTGCCCCCCGCCGTCTCCCTGCGCGAAGTCGCAGGGCCCAGAAATCACATTTGTCCAACCGCAGAGTCTGGATTCTGCGACTTCGCGCAGAATGACCGGGGTAGGGTGCGCAGAATGACCGGGGTCGGCCCCTTCCACAGCGTGATATACTAGTATCAATACTTGGACAAACTGCCGAAGACAAGGATCGCGACATGACTAAGCTCCAGCCACAGGATTTCACCAAGCCAGTAGATCCACTTCTCTTTTTGCGATGGCGGAAAGTGCACAAAGCGACGATGATTTCGTTTTTCGCCCTCCTCTTGGTGCAACTTCTGTGTCTCGCGTTCGACTCTGGAGTGTACATGCAAACTGGGCTAACTCTAGGGGCCGCCATCATTGCAATTAGTATCGCATTTTACGACCTTGGACTACGCAAACAACTGGGCCTGACCAGGGACGAGATTGCTACAGCTCACAAGGTCGCACGCACAAGGAACAAGGCATAGCAGCCCATTTGTCAGGCCCCACCATCCTGTAGACTTCTGTCATAGTTTCTGCTGCACTGCAACGCACTGTGGATGCTCTGAGTATGGAGGAAAGTATCTCCTTGCTGGAGTATCTCGAACAGGTCATCAGTCTCGAAGACTCACCGCTTTCTGAAGAGCAACTTGCCATGCTTGACCGGCGTGATGCTGAGATGGATGCTGATCCCTCCATCGGGATGACCAAAGAAGAGTTCTTCGAGCTGTTAAGAGATAGTCTTTCGCACGAGTAAGACCATTGATGAAATCAACAGAACCACCAGGTGAGAAATGTGGTTGTCTGGATTCTGCGAGTCGCGGAGCCTGTGCTACGGAGCGCGCCAGCGCGACTCGCAGTGCTCCGCAGAATGACTGGAGAAGGGTTACTTGATACCATCACCGCCTCCCTGCCCCCCACCGTCTCCCTGCGCGAAGTCGCAGGGCCCAGAAATCACATTTGTCCAACCGCAGAGTCTGGATTCTGCGACTGCGCGCAGAAAGACGGGATGGGGTTGCTCTGCAGAAAGACGGGATGGGGTCCTGAGTTCATTATTTGAATCTGGTGTCTCAGATATTGAGATTCTTTTCCCAAAAGCCTTGTTGTGGGCTCGGGACAGGTCTACGATGAAACTGTGATTAAACCTTGAATTAACTATTTCTCATCGTTTTATCTATACCGTCTCAAGGAGGAGAGGAAAACCATGAAGGCCCTTGTTTATCACGGTCCCGGACAAAAAGGTTGGGAAGATGTTCCCGATCCAAAGATCGAAGATCCCAATGATGTCATCGTCAAGGTCGAAACCACGACAATCTGTGGTTCCGACCTTCATATTTTGAAAGGCGATGTTCCCGCTGTGACCGATGGCCGCGTACTCGGACACGAAGCTGTGGGAACCATCGTCGAAGTCGGCGCTGGTGTCGCCAAGTTCAAAGTCGGCCAACGCGTCGTCGTCAACTGCATCACCACCTGCGGAACCTGCACGTACTGCCGCATCGGCGCGCCCTCCCACTGCCAGTCCGCTGGTGGAATCGGCTGGCTGCTCGGCCACCTCGTCAACGGAACCCAGGCCGAGTACGTGCGTATTCCTTTCGGGGAAACCTCGCTGCACTCCATTCCTGAGGCCCTCACCGACGAGGAAGTCATCTTCATTTCCGACATCATCCCCACCGGGTACGAGATGGGTGTTCTCAACGGCATGGTACGCCCCGGTGACGATGTGGTCGTCATTGGCGCCGGCCCGGTTGGACTCTCTGCGATGATCACCGCCCAGTTCATGGGCCCACGTACGATCACCGCTGTCGACCTCGACCCGTACCGTCTCGAAGCTGCCAAGCGCGACTTCGGAGCGTCCCATGCAGTGAACTCTGGGGACGCGAATTGGATGGATCAGGTACGCGCAATCACCAAGAATGGTGGACCGGATGTCATCATGGAAGCCGTCGGCATCCCACAGACCCTCGAGTCGGCGTTCAAGCTGATTCGCCCCACCGGTCGCATCGCCAACATTGGTGTCCATGGCAAACCCGTCACCATGCCGATTGATGAACTGTGGATACAAAACATCACCGTCACCATGGGTTTGGTTAATGGTACGTCGGCGCCCACGCTGATTGATCTGATCGACTCCGGCAAGTTGAACGTGAAGCCCCTGGCCACCCACCGTTTCAAGCTGGACGAGATGCTCGATGCGTACGAGGTCTTCGGTAACGCTGCCAAGAACAACGCACTCAAGGTTGTGCTGTCTGCATAAACCTGGACTCACCACTGGCCCCTGCCGCGGGTTCCCCCGTCCGGCAGGGGCCAGTATCATGCCCGTGCCAAAGCAGGGCCGGGGTCCCTCCATCAAGGAGTGGCCCCTTGGTGCGCCCCCTCAGTCACTCTGCGGACGGGCGAAGCGCCGTCTCGCAGAGTCCAGACACTACATTCACACAACTGTGGATTCTGGATTCCGCGACTACGCGCGGAACGACCGAGGTGGGGCTCGCAATGGCGGTGCTATTCCACTGCGAGCAGGTCAGCTACCGTTCCTTGGGCTAGTCGGCAATAGCGGGCAGGGGTGGTCAGATCAGGAAATAGGACACCCACGACATCACTGGGGCGTACAAGGGGTTCCGTGTGGCGAAGAACCAAACGTATTCGTGGAACTGGGTCAGTGGGGACGGTACTAGCTGTCCCAGCATCCACGGCCACCAACGCCTCCACTGCTGAGCGAGCATCGAAGGTACGGATTCCCGACTTCACTTCGCGGGATACGAGGATTTCGGACTGGGAGAGGAACCACTCAATGGGCCCTGCGACTTCGCGCAGGGAGACGGGGGGTGGGGAATCCGGCAGGGAGACAGTGGGTGGGCAGTCCGACAGGGAGACAGGGGGTGGGCAGTCCGACAGGGAGACAGGGGGTGGGTGTGACAAACGCCCCGTCGCGGGCGGGTCACACAAGGTGATCTCCCACAAGCTGGCTTCCCACACTTGGGTGGGGTCCACCTCGCGTACCTCCACGATGGGGAAACCCTCGGGCATCGCTGCGGACAAGCGGGACATCAGCTCACCAGGGTCGCAGAGTTCAGCGAGGGCGATCACCAGGTATTCTGCGAAA
Source organism: Propionibacteriaceae bacterium (assembly GCA_009782915.1). Lineage (GTDB taxonomy): Bacteria > Actinomycetota > Actinomycetes > Propionibacteriales > Propionibacteriaceae > WQYJ01. Next base: position 12,291 of record WRIC01000003.1, read on the forward strand.
GACTCGGTTCCGGTGGCCGCCGGGTTGATGTAGGAGATTCGCGGATGGGGATGGAAACCCGAGGAGTACGCCATGGGCACGCGAGCACGGATGAGGGCCCTCTCGAAGGTGCGGGCATAGTCACGATGGGAAGCAAAACGCCCGCGCCCCTGCTTGCCGTACTGCACAAGAAGTTTCTGCACGGGAGGTGGTTGCTGGGGGGGTTGCTTCCTAGCCATCACTGCCCTCCCGCGGGTGGGGCAGCGGGGACAGGTGCCACTGTCCCACCATCTGCCTCACCTGGGGACAGTTGGTGCCTGTCCCCATCGGTTAAATGTGTGACAAACGCCCCGTCCCCTTTGCTATCACCTGTGACAAACGCCCCGTCCCCTTTGCTATCACCTTGGGACAAAACAGTACCGTTCCCGTTTGACACACCGTCCCCGTTTGACACATTCTCAGCTAGTTCGATGTCCACACCTAGAGCGGGGCACACTCGGCAGCCGGTACACTTCGTCCAGCGACAGTCGTCCACACCGACACCGAGTAGGCTGGCCTGCCAGTCCTTCCACAACCACGTACGCCCGAGCCCCACATCGAGGTGGTCCCAGGGGAGAACCTCGCTGCGTTCACGACTGCGAGTGGTGTACCAGTCGACCGACAAACCCATCGGGGCCAACACCAACTCGGCGCAGGTCATCCACCGCTCGAAAGAGAAAAACTCACTCCAGCCATCAAACACTCCCCCAGCACGCCACACAGCCTCAATCACAGCGCCCAGCCGACGATCCCCGCGTGCGAGCAACCCCTCCACCTGGCCGGGTTTCCCATCCGACCATTTCACGGTGATCGCCCGGGAATACTGCCGATCGCTGCGAATTGAATCCTTGAGTGCCCGCATCCGTGAATTCACCACCTCCGGTGGGCATTGGCCCGCCCACTGGAAACTCGTATGAGCCTTGGGTACGAAAGCCCCCAACGAGACCGTACACGAGATGTCGCGCTGACCGGTGATCGCCCTCCCCTCATCAATGACGCGACGAGCCAGAACCCCGATCGCCTCAACATCCTCATCCGTTTCGGTGGGCAAACCCGCCATGAAATAGAGTTTCACCGAGCGCCACCCGGCGGTGAAAGCGGCCCGTACCGCCTCCAATAGGTCATCCTCAGATACGTTCTTGTTGATAACTGCGCGCATCCGAGCCGACCCAGCTTCAGGCGCGAAAGTTAGCCCAGTACGCCGCCCCGTGGTGGAGAGCTTCCCAGCTAGATCCACACTGAATGCATCCACCCGTGTCGAGGGAAGAGATAGCGACACATTCGAACCAGCAGTGAGCTCGGTCAACCTGTCGGTGAGCTCGCCGATCTGTGAATAGTCAGCGCTCGACAACGACAGCAACCCGATCTCCTCGTAGCCTGTGGCGCGTAAACCGCCATCCACCATCGCACACACAGATGCGGCGGTTCTTTCGCGTACGGGTCGGGTGATCATCCCCGCCTGGCAAAACCGACACCCGCGCGTACATCCGCGAAAAATCTCTGGTGAATAGCGCTCGTGGATGGTTTCCGCAAGCGGTACGATCGGGCGCTTCGGGTACGGCCAATCGTCCAAGTTTGTGAGAGTGTATTTGCGTACCTTCGCCGGTATGGGGCGGGCCACCGGAGCCACCTTCGCAATCGTCAAATCCTCACCATAGGTGACCTCATAGAACTGAGGGATATACACCAGGGAGGTCTGGGCTAAAGCAACGAGAGTCGTGACACGCTCCCAACCCTCCTGTTTGCTCTGGCGCAGAATCTCAGAAATATCGAGGACAGCCTGTTCACCGTCACCCAAGACAACCGCGTCCACAAATTCAGCGATCGGTTCCGGGTTGGCAGCCACATGTCCCCCCACAATAACCAGCGGGTCGCCCTCCCCACGATCCACACTGCGCAACGCAATCCCCGCCAAATCAAGGGTCTCCAGCAGATTCGTATACCCCAATTCTGTCGACAGCGAGACCCCCAGGACATCAAAATCCGCCACCGGGCGAACCGACTCCCACGAGAACTGCTCCACGCCGTCGCGCCTCATCAGTTCAGCCAAATCCGGCCAGATCGAATAGGTTCGCTCCGCCAGAATCCACTGCCTCTCATTCAACACCTCATAGAGGATCGCCAACCCCTGATTAGGTTGCCCTACCGCGTACGCATCCGGATAGTGCAGACACCACCGTACCTCCACCGAATCCCAATCCTTGGGTTGGGAGTTCACCTCAGAGCCAATGTATTGCAGAGGATTTTTGACAGACGCCAACAACGGCTCCAAGCGCGGATAAAGGGAGCCATCGTGTGTCCAGGGTGCAGTTGTCATACTGGTCATTGAGCAGTCGAATCCTCATCAAATGAATCGCCTGGGGAAGGATCGTCTCCCGTGAACAAACGCGTCCACCGGCGCCACCGGGGAAGCTCCGGAACCTCACCTTCTGTGTTCCATGCCCGCGACTCTGACAGACGCGACTGCGGTTTCTTCGCCATGAGTAACTCCTCCTCGTCGATGAGAGGGTCCTCGTCGCGAGGATAGTGGGCGGGCCTATCCTCATAGGGTACGGCCAAATCCATGGTGAGCAGGGAGCCCACACGGGTTGTGAAACTCTCCGGGATACCAGGACCACTAGGAGCATCAATCGCCAGCGAAGAATCAAAACCAGAACCCATCATCCTCGGGGAGGAAGAATCATCCACGGTCATTCGGGGAAGATCATCGACAGTGGCCTCCACGGCTGATTCATCGATTCGGGTGACAAGCCCCACCGGTTTCACCACCTCGGGCAGTACAGCTCCAGGGGAGGACAGTCGTACCACACCTTTGCGTCGGGCGATAGCGTCAATGAGAACAACCAGCACCAACTCGTACCCGATATAAACCATCAGGAAAGGTGAACCCGACCCCGAACCACGATCAAATATGTCCGAGAAATCAGTAAACGGATACATCCACATGGAGGAAAGATTGTGGGCAACATGCAAAGCGATACTCGCCTCAATCCCACCGGTGCGATAGGCCAGCCACCACAACAGCAAAGCCAAACAAAAATAGAACACATTCAGCCACAAATCCTGGGCATGGTGAAGATAAGCAAACACCGCAGCCGGGAGAATAGCTGACAGGACCAACCCCAGCCAGCGTACTGGAACAATCGCGCACACCAGTTTCGGCAGCAGGGCCCTCGCCTGAAACTCCTCGCCCGCACACTGCAACGGAGTCGTCAGCAGTATCACAATAATCATGAACCAGGTGTACGGCTTCAACTCCATGTCGGCCAACCCGAAACTATCAGCACCCACGACAGCAAACTCACCCAGAGTCAACACCACGTACCCAAGAACAAAAATCCCCAAACACTGAAGCAGCCACCTCCAGCGCATCCGCCCCACCACCGAAACCATCCAGCCGAACCCTTGGCGGAAAAAAATCAACCCAACCAGGGTGCACAGCACAATGTCAAAGGCCAGTACGAGGTTGTTCGACAGGAAAGAAACTGGGGTTGTTTTCGCTGACTCATCCAAAGTAGAGGGATCGACGAGCACCATGATGACCATGTAGAGCACCATCACAAAAAACGACACCACCGCGTAGGAAGCCAAGGCGATCAGCGCCCACCACCAGCGACGCGACGGCACCTGGAAAAACTCCATGTAGTTCTTCACAGTGACCGGTAGGACTGGGCCTTCCCTCATGATGCTGGGCCTTTCGTGATGGTCTCATTATTGTAGGGAAATGTCGCTGCGGGGAAAACCGGAACCGCGGTGTTGGGCACGAGGGCAGGATCGGGAACCCAAAGACGTACTGTGGTGTTGATCCGGGGAAGATCCTCCTGGGAAGCAACAACCGGAGGATCGATCGTGACATCTGACCAGAAGGCTCGCGGTTTCACCACTACAGGTTGACCAGCTGCTGGGGCGGAGAGTCGAACTATTCCTCGCCGTCGCCCGACATAGTCGATGAGAAGAACCAGACCAAGATCCAACCCAATGTAGGCCAATCCAAAGGGCGACCCGGTTCCGTCGCTTCGATCAAATAAGTCAGAAAAATCCTGGAAAGGAATCATCCACAAGGCCCACAGGTTGTTGGCCAGGTGGAGTGCGATGCTGGCCTCAATACCGCCAGTACGGTAGGCAAGCCACCACGCCATGAGAGCGAAACAAACGTAGTCGAGGTTCAGCCAGAAATCCTGCGCATTGTGCATAACCGTGAACAAGATTGCCGGCAAAATAGCTGAGAGAAGCAACCCCAGGTGACGAATCGGTACGATCGCGGCGATCAATTTGGGCAGAAGAGCTCGTGCCTGAAACTCCTCCCCCGCGCATTGCAGGGGGGTGGTCAACACTATCGTGGCGATCACAAACCAGGTGTAGGGTTTCCATTCCATGTCATCTGCGCCGAAGTGTTCAACCCCCAAGAACGCAATCTCCCCCAGAGCCACCACACCATATCCGACCATGGCGATCCCCAAGGCGAGCAACAACCACCGCCACCGCATACGCCCCACCACAGAACACAACCACCCGAAACCCTGGCGGAAAAACACGAAAGCAATGAGGGTGCACAAGGCAATATCGGTTGCGTTGTAAAGGTTGTTGCCTAAGAAATCCGACGGTGAGGTGGTGTCAGGGTCCTCAAATGCGTTCTGATCGAGCCTAACCCACACGAGCACCACGATCACCATGACCACCACGAACGCAACACCGTACGCCACTAATGCGATCAGAGCCCACCACCATCGTCGTGCAGGCACCTGGAAGAACTCATAATAATTTTTCCAGGTGATTGGCAGAAACCCCCCTCGATTCACTGGTGCGGGTCCTCAGGTGGCTGGTTTTCCGGAAGCTCCTCCCAAGGCCGAGCACGATCAGCGGTCAACAAACCCGAGCTGCCAAAACCACCGGTAGGTATCTGTGGAACGGCAGGTGCTTGTCTGTCAGGTGTGGAGCCCCAGGTTGGCGCCAACTCGCGGAAAGTGGTGGTGATGCGGGGAAGATCCTGCTCGGTGGCAGTCACTGGTGGTTCGGCGGTGAGATTGGTGAGGAAAAGCTGAGGTTTGGACACTATCGCCCAGGCAGCTGCGGGGGCAGATTCCCGTACCAAGCCACGACGGCGGGCCAAGAAATCAAGAAGAAGAACCAAGACCAACTGGCCAAAAAGATCAACCAAAAGCAAAGGGGAGGCCACACCCGACGAACGGTCAAACATGTCAGTCATATCCATGAACGGCAGCATCGACATGGAGAACATGTTGTTGACCACATGGAAAGCAATGGATGCCTCCAAACCGCCCGTACGGTAAACCAACCACCACAGCATGAAACCCAAGGTGACGTAATAGATGTTCAGCCACAGGTCTTCAGCCATGTGCATGAGCATGAAACATGTGGTCGACACCACAGCCGCCACCACGAGGCCAGCCAGCTTGTGGGGAATCAGCGCGGTGAGAATGCGGGAGAAAAACCCTCGCACAACAATCTCTTCGCTCGCCGATTGGAGCGGAGTGGTCAGCAGGATAGCCCCGATCATGAACCAGGTGTACGGCTTGAGCTCCAGTGGTCCGAAAAACTCCCGTGGATCAGACAAGACAACAATATCGATGAAGTAGATCACCACGTACCCAAGAGCAAGGACCCCCAGAGCCAACCCAAACCACGACCAGCGCATCCTGCCCACCACCGACATGAGCCACCCAAAACCCTGGCGATAGAACAGCCATGAGAAGAGGATCGCCACCGGAATGAGTGAAACAATGAGCACATTGTTGAACAGGAAAACACTCGGGGAGCCCACCATCCCTTGAGTTAACTGCATCAACTCAGGATCAATGACCATAGCAATGATCGACACAATAAGGAGAACAAAAAAAGCGGCTACCAGGAACGCGACTAAAACAATCAGGGCCCACCACCAGCGCCGCGCCGGCACCTGATAGAAGCGCATATAGTCTTTGAGCTCAGTGGGCTGAAACAACTTCGGTTGCACCGGGGCATACTGAGTGGCAAATGGATCAGTCATCTGTGACATACCACTAGTCTGTCACAATCTGATGCCGTGCGTGTCAGTGGGGACAGGCACCACCAATCACGTCCCCCTGCGGAGCGTAGCGACTCGCAGGGCCCAGACCACCTAGTTGTTTGACTGTAGAGTCTGGATTCTGCGAGTCGCTGCGCTCCGCAGAATGACGATGTTAGAGGGTACGTGTGACAGGGGGACGGCATGACAGGCACCCCTGTCACGTCCTATTCCCCTTGCCGTCTCCCTGAGTTCCCCTTCCGCGTCTCCCTGCGCGAAGTCGCAGGGTCCAGACTACACAGCTGCCCAACTGTGGAGTCTGGATTCTGCGAGTCGCTTCGCTCCGCAGAATGACGATGTTCGAAGGCATGGGACTGTGACAGTTCATACCGTCCCCCTGTCACGAACTAGAATGGTCTTATGAGTATGTCTGCTGATGTTCGCGAATGGAAGAACTGGGTTTCCTTGGTGGCCCGGTTGATCCTGGGGGTGGTGCTCGTGTGGGCGGGGTTGTCGAAAATCACCAACCTGGAGGGGTCGGTCCATGCGACCTCGGCGTACCAAATCCTGCCCTATGAGCTCGCCCGAGTGGTGGGGTACGCTCTACCGTTTATCGAAATCGCCGTGGGAGCCATGCTCATTGTGGGGTTCTTCACCCGTGCGATGGGGTTGATTGGTGCGCTGATGATGCTTGCTTTTGTGATCGCCATCGCTAGTGTGTGGGCGCGCGGGATCGCCATCGACTGTGGATGCTTCGGTGACGGTGGACCCATCGACCCCGCTGAAGCCATGGCGAAATACCCCTGGGAGATCGCCCGAGACCTCGGCTTGATGGCGTGCGGAATCTGGCTCACCCTGCGCAAGAAGCAGTTCCTCGCAGTCGATGGCTGGTTGTTCCGCCCCGTCGAAGAGATCCTGGCCCGCCAAGACCGTCGACACCGCTGAGTGTGACCAAAGGGGACGGGGCGTTTGTCACACGCGCCCGTCACCCTGCGGAGCGAAGCGACTCGCAGGGTCCAGAAACACCAGTTGTATGACTGTGGAGTCTGGGTTCTGCGACTTCGCGCAGAATGACGGGGTAGGGTTGCGCAGAATGACGGGGTAGGGTTGCGCAGAAAGACAGGGAAGGGATGCCACTCGGCGGTAGTGTGACAAGGTGCCTGTCCCCTTGTCACAGTCCCGCGCAGGTGTGACAGTTCATACCGTCCCCTTGTCACACTGTCGCACTCACGCAGAGTGGGTCAGTTAGTACCGTCCCCAGTCACACTTAGCGGTGATGGGAGGCGGCAATCACCTTCAGCATGCGGATATTGATGCCGATCAGGCGCCATAGTTGGACGAATACGTTCTTGCGTGCCTTCAAGGTTTTCTTGGTGGGCAGGGGTGCAACAGCGATGCGCTCCATGATCCCCGGATCAAATTCTAAAACTTCGTTCATGGTTTTTCTCTCATTCCGGGATCATCCACCACAGGATGCGTGCCTTGGCTTTGTGAAGGAACAGGATGTGCAGCAAATGCTTCATCCAGTGCCCAGCGAGACCGATCTCACCAGAGGTGCCTTTCTCGTCACGCCCAGTGTTCGGATGGGCCTGCCAATCGGGTACGACCGGGTGCATCGTCATCGACGCGGCAGAACCCTTAAACAGTCCCATTCCCGCTGATGCGATACATGCCGCACCCATGCCAGTCATGGGCGAGGAGTACGCCGGTTTGTTCTTGCCTTTGATGCGATCCACCACCGTCAACACAACAGTCTTGGCGATGATACCCGAGGGCATTCCAGTACGCGGGGGTGCGGGAGTGATGACCGTACCATTCGGCGAAGTGCGCGGAACAGAAATCTGGTGGGGTGGAGCAAACGCAATCCCAGCTGCAAACATGTTGTCGTACTTCGGGGACTGATAGGTCTTCGGCCAATCATCAGCCGTCCAATTCTCGTAGGCCCCAGCGCCATAGTTGGCGTCCACTTTCATGAACCCAGCCGGGTTGAACACCTCGTCAGTGATGTCCTTGCCTTTCTTATCGAACGCTTTCATGTCAGCGCCCTTGAACGGTGGAAGGAGCATCGCAAAATCGAACTCCAACTCATGGGTGGAGCCATCCAACTGCTCATAGTGGATGACACCGGGTTCGATCTTCGAGCAATGGGCGCCCACGATCGCTTGGACACCGCGCTCACGATAGAGCGACTCTGTCCACAGCCGTGACGTGGTTTGGAACCCCTGCTGGGTGAACGTCATGCCCCCCACACCGAAGTCGCCGAGCTCGGCTTCATTGGTGAGATAGTAGACCTCCGCATTGTCGCGTACGCCCTCCTCGCGCAGAACATGCTCAAGGTTGAAGGTGTACTCGAAAGCCGCGCCCTCGCAGGTGCAGGTTCCGTGACCGGTACCCACCACGAAACGCAGTTTCTTTCCTTGACGGCAAGACTCGATCGCCTTCTGGAGATGCTCATTGGCCTCATGGGCGTGGGATGCCGTACACACCGACACAGTATTGCCGGCGTCAGGTCCCAACCCCTCAGTGGCCGCGAAATTCAACTTCGGGCCGGTGCAGTTGATGAGATAGTCATACTCGATCTCCACAGTTTGACCCTTGGTCTCTTCCATGGTCGATTCGGCCACTACGTACGGTGACTCGTGACCATTGCCACCCTCAGGGTAGACGGCTGTGGCGAGCCCCTGATGGAACTCGATCTTCTTGCGTTGATAGAGGGGCGCCAAGGGGAACAGCACCTTCTCTTGTTTCATTTTGCCCACACCCACCCAAATATTGGAGGGAATCCAATTCCATTGGGAGTTTGGTGAGACAACGATCACCTCGTGGTTTTTGCCGAGGATTCTCTTGGCATGCAGTGCTGCGGTGTGACCTGCCACACCCGCACCCAAAATCAGTAGACGCGCCATGGGGCCACCTGCTTAGCTAGTTTCATGGTGCCAACGTACACCCGCACCACCGGTCACACAAGGGCACAACCAAAGACATGGACACACTAGCCAAGGTATACCCCCTGGGGTATACTGGTCGCCATGTCTGTTCATAGATATATCATCGTTGGTGGGGTCGCTGGCGGAATGTCCGCAGCTGCGCGACTACGCAGGCTCGACGAGTCAGCCTCCATCATTGTGCTCGAGCGCGGGAACTATGTGTCCTTCGCCAACTGTGGGCTACCGTACTACGTCTCCGGGGAGATAGAAGCTGAAGACGCCCTGCTCCTGCAGACACCAGCATCCCTAGCTGCATCGCTCAACTTGGAGGTACGTGTTGGGCATGAGGTGGTGGCCCTTGATGCCAGCAAACATCAGGTGAAGGTCGCCACCCCCAGCGGTGAAGAGGTTCTCGAGTACGACACACTGATTCTCTCCCCCGGGGCTGTGGCCTCGCGCCCCCCCATTGAAGGACTCGACCACCCACGCGTCCACACTTTGCGAACCATCGATGATGCACGCAAACTAGAGAAAGCCGCAGGGTTGGGCGGAACCGCGGTCGTGCTGGGTGCGGGATTCATCGGACTCGAAGGGGCCGAAGCCCTCGCGCATCGCGGACTAGACGTCCATGTGGTCGAATTCGCCCCCCACGTACTGCCACCGTTAGAAAATGAACTAGCAACCCTCGTACGCCAAGAAATGCGGGCCATGGGAATGGCGGTCCGCGAATCGGTGGGCGCATCCAAGATCGACGACGAAGGGGGTCGGGCGCTGGTTCACCTCAACAACGGGGAGACGATCACCGCGGACACTGTTGTGTTGGCCACCGGGGTGACCCCCGACACTGCGTTGTTCGCTGAAGCCGGTGTAGTGTGCGAGCGCGGATTCATCGTGGTGGACGCCCATGGTAAAACCAATGTGGAGGATGTTTATGCCGTCGGGGACGCCACGTTGAGCAAGGATGCGATCACCAAGAAGGATCGCCCCAACCAGCTTGCTGGGCCCGCCAACCGTGCTGGGCGACTCGTCGCTGATGCACTCGGACCTCGTGGTGCTCGCGATATCCCGACCGTACTAGGAACCGCAATCCTGCGCATGGGGAAACTCACTGCTGCGATGACCGGCGCGAATCGTGGTGCCCTGGAGGATGCGGGGATCTCGTACACCACCATTCACGTGCATCCCGCCAACCACGCAGGTTATTTCCCTGGTGGTACACAGATGCACCTCATCGTGCACATAGATCCCACCACCGGGCGAATCCTGGGCGCACAAGGTGTGGGCCAGGATGGGGTTGATAAACGCATCGACGTTCTGGCGACCGCGATCCGTGGTGGGCTCACTGCTGCGGACCTCATCGACATTGACCTGTGTTACTCCCCGCCGTTTGGCTCCGCCAAAGACCCCATCACCATGATCGGTTTCGTGGCCGACAACGTGTTGAGTGAGCAGACTTCACTGTGGTACCCCGAGCAGTTGGAGTGGGCGCGTAGTTCTGCTTTGGTCTTGGACGTACGTACCGCCAAAGAATTCGCGACCGGGCACCTGCCCGAGGCGGTGAACATCCCCCATGTGGAGTTGCGCGGGCGCCTGGAGGAGGTACGCGCGTTAGCTGGGGATCGCCCCATCGCGGTGATGTGCCAATCGGGGGTACGCTCCTACATTGCACACCGAATCCTCGCCGGCAACGGTTTCACCTCACAGACCCTCTCCGGTGGCATGCTCACCCTGCGGGCCTGGCTAGGTGACGAAGCATCCACCGTACTCACCGCCACGGTGTGACAGGGGGACGGTATGAATTGTCACACCCCACCTCGTCACACCCCTGCAACACAAGGGGACGGGGCGTTTGTCACACCCTGGGCGTTTGTCACACCCTATGTGACAAACGCCCCGTCCCCTTGTGTTGCTGACCAATAGACCAACTAGTTCTCGACCAACCGAAAGGAATCACTATGTGTCGACCAGTACCCTGCAATGTCTGCGGGAAAACAACCTGGGCCGGATGTGGCCAGCATGTTGCCCAGGTCAAAGCAACAGTCCCCGCGAGCGATTGGTGCGGCGGCAAGCACACCCCCGAGGAGATCGCAGCCGCCAAACCCGAGGGTGGATTCTTCTCCCGCATGTTCGGCCGCTAAGCCCCACCTCTGCCACGCTCACCCACCGTGTCACGCTAATCCACCGTGTCTATTCGCGGAACACACCCAGCCCGTCTTTCCGCGGAGCGGACAGTGAGGCACAACCCCCTCGTCACCCTGCGGAGCACTGCGAGTCGCGCTGGCGCGCTCCGCAGCACCACGACGCAGACCAAGGGCAGGGATGCTTGCATTCATGCCGAGGTCAAGGAAGTGGTTGACGAACGAAGTGAGGAACACAGGCTCCGCGACTCGCAGGGTCCAGACTACCCAGTTGTCCCACTGTGGAGTCTGGATTCTGCGACTTCGCGCAGAAAGACGGGGTCGGGTGCGCAGAAAGACGGATTGGGGGGTGATAAACGCCGACGGACGGGGGTGTGTTAAATACGCCCACACTCGCAACTGTCATTCTGCGCGAAGTCGCAGAATCCAGACTCCACATTCACACGAATCAGGCTTCTGGGCGCTATCACTTGTGAAGTGAACTGATAATCCGATCATGGACGGTGTCCACATCGCCGAGACCGTCGACCTCAACGAGGAGACCGCGTTCGCGGTAGAAGGTGAGAAGCGGGGAGGTCTCATGCTCGTACACCTCAATACGGTGGCGCATCGTCTCCTCGGTGTCATCGGTACGCCCCTCAATGGCAGCCCTCTTCTTCATGCGCTCGGCTAAAGTTGCAGCATCAACCACGAGGGAGATCGCTGCATCCAGTTCCATATCGAGCCCCGCAAGGATTTCCTCCAAATCATGGGCCTGGTGGATCGTACGTGGGAAACCATCCAACAGGAACCCTGGTTGAGCATCCGGCTGGGCAAGTCGGTCAGCGACAAGAGCCTCCACAACCGAATCTGGTACGAGATCACCAGCGTCGATGATCGCTTTCACCTGGAGACCCAACTCGGTTTCGTTAGCAATATTCCACCTGAAGAGTGCACCAGTCGAAATCTCTGGGATCCCCAGTTCCTCAGCAACTTTCGTACCCTGTGTTCCCTTCCCGGCGCCCGGAGGACCCATGATCAGCAATCTCACCTACTCATCCTTTCCCTAGGATTCCCCATCACCATGAACTCTACTCTTTAGACCAGTACGCTAGCCAGCAACGCTACCCCGATCCAGTCATTCTGCGGAGCGTAGCGACTCGCAGAATCCAGAAACCGCAGTCGGCCAACTAGGTAGTCTGGACCCTGCGAGTCGCGGAGCCTGTGTTCCTCACTTCGTTCGTCAACCACTTCCTTGACCTCGGCATGAATGCAAGCATCCCTGCCCTTGGTCTGCGTCGTGGTGCTGCGGAGCGCGCCAGCGCGACTCGCAGTGCTCCGCAGGGTGACAGCGTGGGCAACACAAGGGGACATACCTTTGTGTCGCGCAGAAAAACGGAATAGAGGGAGTGTGACAAGGGGACAGTCCCCATGTCACGAGTCCAAGGATTCCAGGGGGTTGAGAATGGTGAACATCCAGGTGTCCGCCTCTTCGAAATCACCGTCGCGTACCCCATCGTTGACAACCTGGGGTACCCGATCGGCGCGAGGGTAGGAACCCAGAAACAGAACCTCACGACACGTACGATGCAGTCCCATGAGCGCTTCCTGAAGTCGGCGCTCAGCAATGTGGCCCTCAGCATCAATCGAGAAATGATAGTTGCCGATCTTGTCCTTGGTGGGGCGCGACTCGATGCGACACAGATTGATCCCGCGCAAAGAAAACTGCTCCAAAACCTCCATCAGGCCACCGGGATGATCCTCATTCAAGTGAACAACCAAACTAGTTTTGTCATGGCCGCATGGTGGTTCGGGCGGGAAAGGCCGGGCCACCAAGATGAAGCGGGTGACCGCATTCGGGTTGTCAGCGACACCCGAAGCCAGCGCCTTCAACCCATAAAGTTCACCAGCAGCCGAGGAACAAATCGCCGCGTCGTAGGGCGAATCCAGGTGGGAGACCTGCTCTGCTGCGGCAGCCGTGGACCCCTTCTCGGTGACCTCCGCATCAGGAAGATTCTCGGCCAGCCACTGGCGTACCTGGGCTGCCGCATGAGGATGGGTGACAATGTGACGTACGTCGTTCATCGAAGTGCCCGGGCGACTGTAGAGCCCGAACACCACAGGAAGCAGAATTTCCGCACGAATCTGGAGCAGCTCACCAGCCGATAGGGAATCACTAGTAGCCGTGACGATTCCCTCGATCGAGTTTTCGATGGGTACGATCCCGGCCTCCACATGACCAGCTCTGACCGCATCCAGGCAGGAGGTCACCGAAGGGAAAGGCTGAGTCTCACTGTCCAACCCCAAGGTCAGCAGGGCCTCATGTGTGAAAGTCCCCTCGGGACCCAGGTATCCAAGCATCCCCTCACAATACCGACAACTGCTCGCAGCTGCGCGTCATTCTGAAATCTGAGAGTGTTGATCATGCAAGCAGTATGGGCAACAGAGTTGCAGCATTGGTTACCCACCTTTCGTCTTTCTGCGCGAAGTCGCGAATCCAGACTCCACAGGTGCAACTGCCCAAAGGGGACGGGGCGTTTGTCACATTCTGACAACAATTGTTGTTTAGCCAGACGTGTTCCATTGAGTTTCAGGTAGTGATGGGGTGGCGGGAAATGTGACAAACGCCCCGTCCCCATTTGTCCGTTTGTCACACTACTGGTTGAGGGGTACGTGGAAGGACTCGGTGGCCCGTACTGTTGCTTGGGCGCGCTGGCGTACCTCACCACGGTGATTGATGGTCTCGTACTCGATCCCCAGGATGCCCACCTCGGGTTTGGTCTGTGAGCGCCGTTTCGAGGTGATGCGCCCAACAAGACTCAGTCGGTCCCCCGGGCGTGTGGCGCTCGGCCAGGCAAGAGCAACACCCAACCCGATCGTGTCAGTGAAACCCGCATCACACAACAGTCTCATGGTCATCGCCGCGGTGTGCCACCCCGAAGCCGACAATCCATGAAACGCGGTCTCCTGAGCGGTGTCATCACCCAGATGCCCCGGCTGCGGATCATAGGTTCGGGCAAAGTCAATGATCTCCTCCGCAGTCACCTCAATCTCTATCGTTGACCGAAAAGTGTCGCCACCATTGATCGCATCCAACCAATCAGACTCATACATGGTCCTATGGTACGCGCGTAAGCTCACCCGCCCCCGTCTTTCTGCGCACTGCGAGTCGCGCTGGCGCGCTCAGCAGCACAGGCTCCGTCGCAGAATCCAATGAACAGTCGACAATTGTCCAGTCTGATGGGCCCTGCGACTTCGCGCAGGGAGACGGTGGTAGAAGCACATGGGTGCCAGTGAAGCGGGCATCGCTGCCATGTTGCTGGGTTCACAGACCAAACTCTGCACGCCGATTCTCAGGAACCAGTTCCACGAACTCATCATGGGTGGAGATATAGGCAGAAATAAACGGACAATAGGGCAGGACGCTCCATCCTTCGTCTCGCGCATGAGTTAGTACGTGGCGTACGAGACCCCCTGCGATCCCCTGACCTGAATACTCCTGGGGTACCTCGGTGTGGGTGAGTGCCATGTGTTCCCCCTTGGTACGAAACGTGACCAACCCCACGAGCTCACCATCACTACGCGCCTCAAACTTGGTACCCACCATCGAATAGTCCACAGCACCATCGTCCCATACCGAGGTCAAAGATAACAGGATGTGGCAAGAAAGCAGACGGTGACAAACGCCGACGGACGGAGGTATTTTTGTCACTATGCTGGGGACTATGGACATCGAGGTAGCTCAGTGGTTGGTGTCGGGTGACGCTGAGGAAGCCATCTCCTTCGCCGAGAGTTTCGATGATCCCACCAGCCTGCGTACCGGCGAAAAACTACGCCAGCTCCTCCCTGCTGACAAGGCTGTTGCCGTACTCGATCTGGTCACTTGTCGCCGACGGGCCGTACCCAAACTCGGTGAGCTCGCCCCCCTGCTCTATCTCACCCGGGACTCCCTCGAACAGGCCACCCGCTGGGATGTGGCCCAGTGGAGGGCACGGCGCCTAGTCGAGTACGCGGTGACCAGTGTGACGGACGGCGGATGTGGTGTCGGAATCGACTCCCTAGGATTCCTGGCTGCCGGACTCAACGTTATCGCCCTGGAACGCGACCCTGTGTTGGCCACTTTTGCTACCGCGAACCTGCGCGCTGTTGTGGGGGAGCAATCCACTCAATGGGGACCCACCACAGTTCAGATCGATGGACCCTGCGACGGAGCCTGTGCTGCGGAGCGCGCCAGCGCGACTCGCAATGCGCAGGGAGACGACCCACTCCGTCTTTCTGCGCGAAGTCGCAGAATCCAGAAACCACAGTCATGCGGTGATGATGCGGCTCCATCCTTTGAGGTACGAACTATCGACCTCACCGAGTCAGAGGATTGGATGCCCACCGAGGACCACCACGTGCTATTCCTGGACCCTGCTCGGCGTACTTCGCGGGGACGCTCCTGGGACATCAAAGACCTAAGTCCCTCGTGGGAGTTTGTTGAATCGATGATCGGACGGGTTCCCGGTGGGGTGGTGGCCAAACTCGCCCCAGGGTTCCCTCATCACCTGCTCCGCGATGAGGACCACGTCACCTGGGTTTCTCACCACGGCACCTTGGTGGAAACCACACTGTGGGCGGGTCTCGATGTTCCCTCACGCCGGGATGTGATCGTGATCACCAAAGGAGCGAAGGGGCTTGGCCCGCAACTGAACACTCTCCACATCGGCGATCACCAGCTTCCCGCCCCTGGTCCTCTTGGGCAGTACGTCTATGAGCCTGATCCTGCGATCATTCGTGCTGGTGGAATCCCGGATATTGCCCAGCTCACCTCTAGTCATCCTGTCGCTGAATCCATCGCGTACCTCACCAGCGACCTTCTGATCCCAACCCCCTTTGCCACTGCTTTCCGGGTGATCGAGGTTTTCCCCTATAGCGAGAAGGCCCTCAAGTCGTGGGTACGCTCCACCAAGATCGGCACCTTGGAGATTAAGGTACGCGGACTCGGCATCGACCCCGCTGAGCTTCGCCCCCGCCTCAAACTCGCAGGCAAAACCCAGGCCACCATCATCCTCACCCCCACCATCCATGGCCCGCAGAACCTGGTAGTTGAGCGACTATAACAAAGGGGACGGGGCGTTTGTCACATGGTGAGTACGCGATCGCAGCGCGCTGCTACGGACTCATCGTGGGAGATAACCAGGATGGGGCGCTGATCTACACCAGCGAATAGTTCATCCATGAGGGCATCGGCGGTTTCACGATCCAGGTGTTCGGTTGGTTCATCGAGGATCAGCAAACGATAGTCACCCACGAACAGCCGCGCGAGAGCCAGGCGGCGAGCCTCCCCACCCGACAGGCCCACACCCATTTCACCTGTTTGACGGTCCAACGGAATATCTAAACCAGCCTCCACCAAAGCCGCGCGTACCTCATCTTCGGAAGCATCCTTATTCCCGATGCGAACATTCTCAGAAATCGTGGTGGAGAAAATGTGGGCATCCTGCGCAAGATAACCGATCCGGCCCGCAGTCACCAGCTCACCATCCACCACAGGAATCAACCCCATGATTGTCGCCGCCAATGTGGTCTTGCCCACACCGGAGGGACCCATCACACCCACAGCTTCACCGGCACGAAGACTCAACTCCAACCCATCAGCAACACGGTCAAAACCAGGCCACCCAATCGCGAGCCCCTTCGCCACCAGGGACGGCTCCTCGCTCGCATCGCGCACCTGAACATCCCCGATCCCGATCGGCGGCGCATCAATAATCGACGTCACGCGCAACAGAGATGCCTTCGCCCGAGTCCAGGTTTGGGCGGCTTGAGCGAAGTTCGCAAACACCTCATGCAACGCTAAGGGTACGAGCACCATCACCGCGAGCATTGTCTCCCCCAAAGACCCGTTAACCACACCCACAGCACCAATAATCAGACCACCCAGGACGCCAATCCCCGAAGCCAACACCTGCAACCCTGCGCCGATCCCCTTGGCCCACGCTGACTTTTCCTCAACATCAACAAGCGCCTGATCCACCGCGTCCATCCGCTCAATGGCCTGCCCGCGCGCTCCATAGGCAGCCAGGTCAATCGCATTACGCGACAGGTCATGAACCACCACACCCAGGTCGCCACGCAGGGGTACGGCTCGTTCATCATCGCGCAGGGACACCCGCTGGGTCAGCCAGGGGACGAGCAGACCACCCCCGATAGCTGACACCAACACGGCCACAGCAACACCTGGGGAGAACACAGCCAACATCGCGCACACACCTAGGACCACCACACCAGCCGACAGGAAGGGCTGCACGATGCGGACAATCACATCCTCGATACCATTCACATCAGCCACCACCCGTACCAACAAATCACCCTGCTTGCGGCCCAACAACGTGGTTTTCGCCAGAGCTTGGTAGGTCTTCAACCGAAGGGCCGACTGCATGGACAGGGCAACCGAGTGTCCCACCAGGCGCTCCACGTACCGGAAAACCCCACGCGAGATACCAAAGAACCGCACCCCCACCGCAGCCACAGCCAGCGCCTCAAACAGCGGATGCTGGGCGGCACGCGACAACATCCACGCCGAGGTACCCATCAGCGCAATCGTTGCCCCCGAGGCTAGCGCACTGAGCAGGATCGCCAACGCGAGACGACCCTTCGCACCGGGCACGGCATTCAGCAGGCGGTACACCAACCTCAGCAAAGGGGAACCTTTCGCCAGGAGAGAGGGTACGGGTTTCTCTTCATCTTCAACCAGTACGGGCGGGCGCTTCTCACCCGTGGCGTCTCCGGTGTTGTCTTGTGAAGTCTCCTGGGTTTCTTCGGGTTCCTCACTTTCATCAGAAACCGTAGCTTCCACCAACTCTCCAGTTTTATCCGGCTTCTCCAAGCTTCCAGCTGTCTCCAGTTCCTCCGCTTCCATGGCGGTTTCACCAACGACCTCTCCCCCAGTTTCGTCAGCCAGTGCTGGCAATGATTCCACGTCGCGTGGGTTGATTTCGACGACACGATCAGCTTCCTGCAGTACGGCCGATCTGTGCGACACCACGAGTGCTGTGGCACCCGAGTCGCGCACACTGCTGAGCACCTTCGCCTCCGTATCAGTGTCCAACCCTGCTGTTGGCTCATCCAGGATCAAAAAGCGAGCCGTACCATAATTGATTCGGGCCAGGGCGCGGGCAATACCCACCCGGCGACGCTCCCCCACTGAGAGCCCCTCCCCTTCTTCCCCGACTTCACGGGAGGGTTCCAGGTTTCCAGCCCCCGCTAAACCTAGAACCTCGCGTACCTGCTCTTCGGTGGCTTGCCGATAACCCAGGCGTACGTTATCGGCAATCGTGCCATCGAGCATTCCGGGGATCTGCGGGACATAAGCGATCGTTTCACGCCACCTGTCCAGATCGAGTACACGGGCGTCCACACCACCCAAGGTCAGCGCCACATCCTCAGTTTCACTGGGGGTGAGGAAACCCAGGATGCAGTTCACGACAGTGGTCTTACCGCCACCGGATTTCCCGGCGAGGGCAACAATCTCACCAGGGTTGACCTCAAGGGTGAAGGGTCCCACGGTGGTGCCCGTCTGCGGGTAGGTGTACGCGAGGTTGTTGATCACCACCGAGGGTGGGTAGTTGTCATCCCCCGTCTTTCTGCGGGAGGTCGCAGAATCAATAAGCACACTGGGTAGCGAGATAGTATCTGGACCCTGCGAGTCGCTTCGCTCCGCAGGGTGACGGGAGGGGGGGGCATCATCCGCAGGGAGACGGGGAGGGAGTGCACCGTCCGCAGTAAGACGGGGAGGGAGTGCACCGTCCGCAGGGTGACTAGGTTCGGGGACACCGGCGCGGTCGATTTCTTTGAAAGCCGCCTCAGCGGCAGCCAATCCGTGGGCGGAGTCGTGATAATGGACACCCACTTGGCGAATGGGCAGATAAACCTCGGGGGCGAGAACAAGAACGAACAATGCGGCATAGAAATCCACCTGCCCGTAGAGCAGGCGCGTACCAATCACTAAAGCGATCACCGCCACAGCCAGTGTGGCGAATAATTCCAAGGTGAAGGCCGACAGAAAAGCCATACGCAGGATCCCTAGGGTTTCACGGCGGTTGGCATGTTCGGTACGTTTCAGACCTTGGGCTTGAGCCTTGGCACGACCAAACACCTGAAGGGTGGGTAATCCCGAGATGAGGTCTGCGAAATGGTTGGCGAGACGGGCCTGAAAAGCCCACCTGGTAGCAATCTTTTTCTCAGTGTTTTTCCCGATCAGAATCATGAGGATAGGAATGAACGGAATGGTCACAGCAATGATCGCTGCAGAGAGCAGGTCATTGGTCACCACAGCAACCAGGAGAATGACCGGTACGGTTGCGGCCAGCAACAGTTGGGGAAGATATTTAGAGAAATACCCATCAAGGGCATCCAACCCTTGAGTCACCAGGTTAACCAGGTTCGACGAGGAGGATGTCTGATGCGCGGGATGATCCAAGCGGGCAGCAAGAATATCCCTGCGCAACTGGGATTTCACAGCAGCAGAGGTACGCTGGGCGAGCCACGCGGACAACCAGGCGAGAATCCCACGACCAACCAAAACAAGGATCAACAACCCCACAGCCAACGCAACACCCTCCATGGTGTGGGAGGCAAACACATCGGTCACAGACCGCGAGATCAGATGGGCTTGACAAAGGATCAGTACGGCAGTCAGGCATCCCACCACCACACCAGAGATGAGATACCCCTTGGTTGCTGAGGCTCGCCTAATCAGCCGAGGATCAATCGGACCACGCCCGCGCTGCTTCTCGGTCGAGGGTTGGGTTTCAGTTTCTGCCATGTCATCCTTCACGAATCGCTGGGTCTCATTCTAGGGGGTGGGACAGTGGGAGGTAGGCACCGAGTCACACCCCACCACTGTCATTCCGCGGAGCACTGCGAGTCGCTTCGCTCCGCGGAATGACGGTGGTGGTGGGTCGGTGGGTGTGTGACAAACGCCCCGTCCCCTGGGACAGGTGTGTGACAAACGCCCCGTCCCCTGGGGCAAATAAGTACGGGGCCGCTGACGCGACCCCGTACGTTGGTTTAGTGACAATGATCAGTTCTGTGTGTTGACTGTCAAAGCAGGAATACTCACCGTGTTCAGGCGGCGCCTGAAGACGAAGAAGTAGCTCCATGCTGTGTAAGCCAGAACCACAGGCACCAAGCACACGGCCGCGATGGTCATGAGCGTGAGTGTGTGATTCGAGGAAGCAGCACTGGTCATATCGATCAGGGTCTTGTCAGCGAAGCCGAGGCCCGTGTTCATGTGGAGGAAGATCATCACAACGAGCATGGCTGTTGCGATAGTCGTACCAATGAACGCCCATCCGTCACGCTTCTTGGAGTTCATCCACCAAGCGAAGCACAGACCGGCAAGGGCCAAGATTCCGACAACCCAGGCGAGCAGACCGAACAGGTCGGTTGCACCTTCACCGGGGAACCAGGGAACACCCAGTACACCGTTCGGGCCCATGCGGAGGTTACCCCAGACCACGAAGATCAGCATGAGAACTGCTGCCACGAGGCCGAGAGTGCTACCGTATTCTTGGGCACGATCATGGACGGCACCCCTGGTCTTCAACGCCACGAAGTATGCTCCGTGTGCGAGGAAGAGGGCAACAAACAACAGGCCACCAACAAGGGCGAAGACGTTGGTCAACACCACGAGCAGGAGGTTCCATTGATCGAGTCCACCGGCCACAAAGACCGCTTCGTTACCGAAGGCAGCTGGGGCCATACCCACTGGAATACCAGCGAGGAACCATGCGAAACCAACACCGAGAACCAGTGCGGGGATGAATGATCCAATGGCCATCAGCCAATCCCAGGTGTACCTCCACTGGGGGGCTTCCCTCTTGGAACGATACTCGAAGGCGACACCACGAAGGATGAGGCCAACAAGGACCAGGAACAAGGGGAGATACAAACCGGAGAAGAGGGTTGCATACCAGGCTGGGAAAGCGGCGAATGTCGCACCACCAGCGGTCAGCAACCATACTTCGTTACCATCCCAGTGAGGTCCAATGGTGTTGATAACCACGCGACGTGCCTGGTCATCTTTGCCCTTCTCGCCTTTACCGAGGAAGGGAACCAACATTGCGACACCAAAGTCGAATCCTTCAAGAACGAAGAACCCAATCCAGAGCACCGCAACAAGAATGATCCACAGTGGCTGTAGGCCGAAAGCTTCAGCAGCTAAAATAGTCATGATTCATTCCTTTCTCAGTACGCGAAGGAGAGCTCTTCGCCCTCATCCTTGATGGAAACCTTTTCAGCGGCTGGCAGACCCATCTTGATGTACTTGAGCAACAGGCCGACCTCAACTACTGCGAGGAGACCATAGATTGCGGTGTACAACACCAGGGACAACCAGACGGGACCCGTACCCACAGTGGGGGAAAGGCCTTGAAGTGTTGGCATAACGCCGTTGACGATCCAGGGCTGACGACCCATCTCGGTGAAAATCCAACCGAAAGAGTTCGCAAGCAACGGAAGCACAGGCATGCAGATAGCCAAGCAGGTCCAGAACCAACCGGGGTTTGGAACCTTGCCACCGCGTGTGACAACGAGCATCACGATGCCGCCCAGCATAGCTAGGAAGCCAATACCCATCATCAAGCGGAAGCTCCAGAAGGAAACACCCACGCTGGGGACCATGTTAGCTTCAGCCAACGACCCTTGGATAGCGGAATAGGAGGTGGTTTGTAGAGACGAACCTTCCACCCATTCGCCAGCCTTACGATCAAAGAACCGATAGCCGTTGGGGCCAATCTGATTTGCTTTGACATCGTCAATGGTTTGAATGTTCTTCGTACCATAGAGCCAGTTCAGCAAACCTGGGAATACTTCAGCCTTGGGAACGATCTGGAAGCCAACCTTGGCAGAGTCAGCGAGTGGCTCTTTCAGGTTTTCAGCGGCAGCCATCTTCATGGGCTGGTGTGTCACCAGCTGCTTTCCGAGGAAGTCGCCAGTCACGATGGTGAAAACGCCAGCGATGACGAGAACCCATGCGCCCATCTTGAGGCCCTTGCGGTACGCGGTCAAGTCACCCTTGGGTGCCTTCTCCTTGGAATTCTTGACCAAGAGATAGAAAGCAGCACCAGCCATGAAACCACCAGCTGTCACGAAGGACGCTGCGATGGTGTGTGGCCACTGGGTGAGGAAGGCCGGGTTCAAGATCACCTGAAGGAGGCTATCCAGCTCTGCGCGCTGGGTGGCCGGGTTGTAGCTTGCACCCGTGGGGTTCTGCATCCACGCATTAGCTGCGACGATGAAGATTGATGAAATGAAGGTACCAATCGCGCCAAGCCAAATGGTGACGAGGTGGGCCTTCTTGGACAAGCGATCCCACCCGAAGATCCACATTCCAAGGAAGGTGGATTCGAGGAAGAACGCGATAAGGGCTTCAAGGGCGAGAGGAGCACCGAAGATGTCCCCGACGAAGCGGGAATACTCCGACCAGTTCATACCGAACTGGAACTCCTGCACGATACCCGTGACAACCCCCATTGCGAAGTTAATCAGAAACAAACGTCCAAAGAACTTCGTCAAACGCAAATAGGCATCATTGCCTGTTTTGTTCCAGATGGTCTGTAGCACCGCGGTCAACACACTCAATGCGATCGTGAGAGGCACGAACAAGAAGTGGTAGACCGTTGTGATGCCAAACTGCCACCTGGCAATGGTATCCGGACTCATAGCGGAAAACTTATCGTTTTCTCCAAGCTAATGCAATTCACCTGTCCTTATTAATGAACAGGCTTGCGAAGATAACTTTCATCCTGTAGTGCATGGCTTGGACACCGATGACATCTTCTCAACGGTGCTGATGTTTCTTTGGAGGGTACGAGTTGGGCCTTTTTAGTACGCAAAGGAGAGCTCATCATCGTCATTTTTGATGGTGATCTCTTCAGCTTCTGGTAAACCCATCTTGATGTATTTCAGCAACAAACCAACCTCGACCACTGCGAGCACCCCATACAAGACAGTGAACCCGATCAGTGTGAACAGTGCAGGGCCTGTCCCCACAAACGGAGAGTGGCCTTCAGCGGTGGTCATGACACCGTTGACGATCCAGGGTTGGCGTACCATTTCTGTAAAAATCCATCCGAAGGAATTACCCAGCAGCGGGAACAGCGGCAGTGCGAGACACACCAGTGTCCACAGCTTGCGAGGTTGAGGTATCTTTTTTCTGTCTGTGGCAACCAGGAGGAGGATTCCACCCACACCGGCCAGGAAACCTAGTCCCATCATCAAACGGAAACTCCAGAAGGCGACTGGAACATTGGGTGCAATGGAGTAGGAGTCCGGAACATGATCGTTGACCCCATAGTTCAGATAGAGCACACTGCTTTCTCCGTACTGCAAAGGTGTTCCTTCGATCCATCTCCCATTAGGAGAGGTACGGTCCCAGTGATGATACCCCTGAGTGTCCACTTGGTATGTCAGGATTGTTTCCATATCTGGGGCGATCATTGTTCCATAAAGTACGTTGATCAGTCCCGGGAAAACCTCAACACCCGGAATGATCTGGAAACCAACCTCCCCGCCTTTGCCCACATACTCAGGGGACAACAGGTTTTCTGCTGCCGCCATTTTGATGGGTTGGCTGACCACCATTTCTTTGCCCAACAAATCACCAGTGATGACAGTGAGCACCCCGGAGACGATCAGAATCCAGGAACCAAACCGCAGCCCCGTACGATAGGCACTCACATCATCTGCAGGGGCCTTGTCGCGGGCTTTGGTGACGAAGAGGTAGAAAGCTATCCCAGCCATAAAACCACTACCCACCATCATGGAGGTGGCGATGGTGTGAGGCCATTGGGTGAGGAACACCGGGTTGGCGATGACTTCGGTGAAGCTATCCAAGGTGGCACGATTCTGCTCAGGATCATAATGTGCCCCGGTGGGATTTTGCATCCATGCATTAGCGGCAACAATAAAGATTGATGAAATAACCGTACCCATCGCTGCAATCCAGATGGACAACAGATGAACCCTCTTCGACAAACGGTCCCACCCGAAGATCCATATCCCCAAGAAAGTGGATTCGAGGAAGAACGCAATCAGAGCTTCCAGGGCCAGTGGAGCGCCGAAGATGTCCCCCACAAAACGGGAATACTCCGACCAGCCCATGCCGAATTGAAACTCCTGCACGATGCCTGTGACAACCCCCATAGCGAAGTTGATCAAAAACAGACGCCCAAAGAACCTGGTTAACCGCAAGTAGGCATCTTTGTCTGTGTTGTACCACAGGCTCTGCAACACCGCTGTGAGCACACTCATAGATATGGTCAGAGGTACGAACAGGTAGTGGTAAACCGTGGTGATGCCAAACTGCCAGCGAGCAAGACTATCCGGACTCATAAGCTGAAACTTATTCGGTTCTCAAGACTAAAGCAATTTTTGGCACCCCAATCAGCTACACTGGGTGATACCTGCCACCATGAAAAAGGAGCCCATCATGGGAACTGCCCTCATTATTATTGTCATCCTCGCTGTTTTGATCGTACTGTGGATTATTGGTGTCTATAACCGTATGGTCAAAGCCGAGAATCAGGTCGAATCGTCGTGGAACCAAATCGATGTGGAACTTCATCGCCGTTATGATCTCATCCCGAATCTGGTCAACACTATTAAAGGTGCGACCTCCCATGAGCAGGACACCTTGGAGGGTGTCATTGGGTTGAGGAATTTCGCTGCTGGTTTGGCAGGTTCCAAAGCTGACCCGGCAGCACGTGCCAAAGCCGAGGAGCAGTTGACTTCACAGCTGAGGAGCCTGGTGAATGTGACGATCGAAAGATATCCGGAGCTGAAAGCGAACGAGAACTTCCTGAAGATGCAGGATGATTTGAAAATGATTGAGGATCGTCTCGCCAATGCACGCCGGTATTACAATGCGAATGTTGAAAACTTCAACACTCTCATCAAGTCTTTCCCGAATTCGATGATCGCGGGTGGTCGCTTCACGAAGGCGACATACTTCCAGATCCAGGATCCCGAGTTGCGCTCCAACCCGGTTGTTGATTTTGGTACGCCATCAGCTGCCGCAGCCCCCGCAGCTGCTCCCGCTGCCGTACCTGAAGTGGCTGCTGCTCCTGCCCCAGCAGAAACCCCGATGATCCCCACCCAGGTCTCTGATCCTTTCCCGGAAACCCCAGCACCGGCTGGTGACTATTCCCAACCGGATTTCTCCCAGCCATCTGGGGTGAAAGACGACAAGTAAGTGTTGAAAGACGACAAATACGAGAATCTAGCAAGTGCCCCCTATCCGATTGTTATCTTCGACATCGATGGGACACTGATCAACACCATCGATCTCATTGTTGCCTCCTATCGCCATGCCCTGATGAGTGTTGTGGGTGAGGAAGGCGATGAGACGGAGATTCGTCGCTGGATTGGTCGCCCACTCATGGACGCCTTTGGCAGCCTCCACCCGGACAAAGCCCCTGAGTTGCTCGACACCTATCTCGAATGGAACCACCAACACACCCCAGAGATGCTCGCCGAGTACGAGGGTGTCTCACAGATGATTGATGATCTTCTTGATTCATCTCTGCGCATAGGTGCTGCCACCTCGAAACGCCGTGAACCAGCACGGTGGTGCCTGGAACTAGCTGGGTTAGCTGGTCGCGTACCACTACTGGCAGCCGCAGAGGACACCACCGCCCACAAACCCCATCCCGAACCCCTGTTGCATGCCTTGGCCCATCTCGGTGGTCACCCCAGCGAGGCTGTCTATGTTGGGGATGCTGTGGTCGACATCCAAGCCGCGCACGCAGCGGGCATGGATTCGATAGCGGTCACTTGGGGAGCAGGGGTGGAACGTGACCTTCGAGACGGTCAACCCACCGCCATGGTGAACACGATTGGCCAATTAACAAATATTCTTCTCGGCTCCTCCCCCACGCTCACCACACCACCGTCCGAGGGAATTTTCTAGAAAATATGAGCTTTCGTGAGAAAACTCTTGTGAGAGGGGCTTGGTATTCCTCCTTGTCAACTGGGGGAATCCCGTGAAGCTTGACCGCTATTCGCGCCCACTAGGTAGAATCTCATAGTGGATTCCATGCCAGCGGGACACAGCTTTCGATGTCTGGAGTCACTGTGATAACGCCACCGACCGGCGCAAGGGAAGCGTCGCCCAACCATCCACCCAGATCATGAAACGGGGGAACCACCTCATGAGAAACACATTAGTTCATTCCTCCGACGTGTTTTCGTAGGAGAAACAATGAAAAAGATCATACCCACACTTCTAGCACTCGTCATGCTGGCCTTCCTCGTACCTTTTTCTGCATCCGCAGAACAAAAGGTATCCAACCCAACCGTACGCGGGGGAATCGATGGACTCGACTCCAACCCACTCGTCGGCGAACACAACAGCTATGCCTGGTGTAGCGAGATGTTCCACCAAACAGAAGGCGACTATCTGTGGGTGGGCATGAACAGGGACCTCGCCGGGAATATTCTCGCCCGTGGCGCCAACAACACCCCCGGGATGTATCAAGTTTTCTCCATCCCTGAACCCAATGGTGACATGGCTGGAAGGATCTACCGGCAACGAGCCTCCGATCCTGATGCCGCGTGGGAACTGGTCTATGCCAGCCCGATTGTTTCCGGGTTCCGTCGAATGATCGTCTTCAATGACGACCTCTATGTGGTCGGTGCCACCACGAACACACCCGTGGCTGACTATTCCATGGTCTTCCGCTTCTCCAAAGACTTCAAACCCGGTGACAAGCCAGAGATCGTTTTCTGGGAGAATCTGCCCAGCGACAACAACGAGCACTTCCGTGCAGCCACAGCCACCGACACTGAACTTTACGTAGGCACCTTCGATTCGAAGATCTATGTGACCAATGGGCGTGATCTGACCAACCTGACACCGAATGCTGGCAACAACTCTGTTGGATGGACGCAGTTCATCGACTTCGCTGACTATGGGATCACCGACTCCGTCTGGGATATTTTGGCCTTCAACGGTTCCATCTATGCCTTCCTCGCCTACAAGGCTTATCTCGATCCGGCCACCATTACTAGCGCTGAGGATATCGAGTTGCGTGGATTCCGCGTGGTCAAGATCACACCAGGGCCGAATGGTTTGGACGTACGAGAAATCGTGGGTGATGACGGTTCGCCGTACCCCTTCGGAATGGGCTCCACCTCCACGGCTTCAGCTTCCGGATTCCTGTCCACCACCTTCGACAAAGACTATGTCTATGTCACTACCTTTGCCTCCGGACCAGCCATTGCTGTTGCCATGTTGCGTGGATACTACAAAGAAGCCTTCACCATGCTCTTTGCGCCCGCCCAGATCTACCGTTTTGATGATCAAGACAAGTGGGAGGTTCTCGTTGGTGATCGCCAAGGGGATCGTGTGGCTGTTGATTCCGCTGGGCGACCCGTACCCCATGTGGGCAATCAGCGCGCTGGCTTCTCACTCCTACCAGATGACAAAGCCAACGTGTCCTTCAACCAATACACCTGGTGGATGGCTGAGCATGAAGGAAAGCTGTACGCCACCACCTGGGATATGAGCACCTTCAAGGAACAGTACGCGGTGTTCACCAACAGGTATATCGACACCCAGCGCCCCGGTGCGGGAGCCGTCCTCAATGCTCACTATGCTGATCTTGCACGACTCCATTTCTTGTTGATGCGTGACGCTCACCTGATCGACTTTGATGCCATCGCCACCAGTTTGGATATGTATCTCCAAGGGATCGAAGGAACCACTATTGAAACCCCCGAAGAGTTGCGGGGAATCGTCCAAGGAGCCGTAGGCATTATAGCTAGGGCTCTGCCAACCGCTGACTTCCGAGCAGCGATATTGTGGCTGATCGATATCATCATCGAAGTCATTGAAGAAACCGACGACAACGAACTCAGCGCCCGTGAACTCACAGCATTGATCATGGAGTATTTCTCCTTCACCAGCGAATACTTCGCTGACGGATCAGATCCTGCTGGATTTGATCTGTTCGTCACCGACGATGGCCGCAACTTCAACCCTGTGACCGTCAACGGTTTCGGCGACAAGTTCAACTATGGCGGACGCGTGATGGTCTCCTCTGAGCATGGACTCCATGTGATGACCGCCAACCCCTTCAAAGGTGGGCAAGTCTGGAGAGCCGACCCCATGACCCTCGGGGTTTATCCCAATGGACCAACACAGGTGTCGTTGTCGAAGAACTCATCAACAGTGATGACCGTACTGGTCACAGACGCCGGGTCAACAAATTCCACCCTGCAGATGAACTACAACAGTGCCATTGTCACTGCACAACTCATCAAGAGGGCAACCACAGATGTGGACGACATCACGTGGGACAACCGGATTGTCATGAACCCTGCCAAGAACACTCGACAATATGTGGTTACTGAGACAGTCAACACCCATAAGGCCGACATCTATGATGTGGTGCTGACACCGAATGCCAGTGGGCGCGAAGATGTGACCCTCACCTTCTCGATTGATGGGATCGCCGCCTCGCGTACTGTCAACGTCGGTGTCAACTCAACCACCCCCGGCGATAAATCCGCTCTGGCGAGTCTCATCAACGAGGCCAGCTATCTGAGCCGGTCCGACTACGAAACCGACTCGTGGAAGGTCTTCCTGTTGGCCTACACCGAGGCCCTGACCATCTACAACAAGAACGCCTCACAAGCAGAAATCAGTGCAGCCATTCTGGGGCTCACCCTTGCCATGGATGGTCTGGTGTTGTCTGTCGCACCCGAGGGATACACCACGATCACCACTGAGGATGACCTGAGAAAGATGAAGGTCAACGGCAAATATTGGCTAGCCAACGACATCGAACTCACCAAACCGTGGGCGCCCATCGCCCACTTCACCGGCACCCTGGATGGCAACGGCCACACCATCAGTGGGCTAACCATCAACAACCCGAACCTCTGCGATCAAGGTATGTTCCGCTACGCCACTAGTGGAGCCACCTTCAAAGACCTCGAACTCGTGGTCTCTGACGCTGGTGTGAAAGGCTACTGCCACGTTGGGGCCCTGGTTGGTTTGGCCGACGGAGTCAAGATCATTGGTGTACGGGTCAACCTGGGAGATGGCGGTGTCAACGGCTACATCTATGTCGGTGGAATTGTTGGGCGAGCCAACAACTCGGTCATCGCTGGCTCCTTCGTTTATGGACGAAACGGACTCAACGAGATCTATGCTGGTCATCCCGAATCCAAGGCGGATGTTCACGTCCAAGCTCGCTACACCGTTGACAGCTGGGTTGGTGGCATGGTCGGATACTCGTACCACACCGCTATCTCGTCTAGCGCCTCGTACGTCAATGTCACTGGTTATTCCGGCGTGGGTGGCCTCGTGGGCTACGCCTATGGGACAGGAATCGAAAACTCCTTCGCCCGTGGATATGTCCATGGTTTGGTGACCACGACGGGAACCGCTGCCAAACCTGTGATCCACTATGGTGAAAACATCGGTGGTCTCATTGGCACGGTTGCTGGGACCTGTGCCTTCGAGAATGTGTACGCCACAGGTGTGGTGGAAAGTGATGGGAACCGTCGGATCAATCCTTTGATTGGGTACGCCTCCAGCCACGCTATCTTCCGTGGACACAGCTACTATGACACCGATGTGGCAGCCAAGTCCACCGTCGGTGAGCAGGACATGTCTAACCTGTCCGATCAAAGAGTCCATGGGGTCTCCACCGCTGACATGCGTTCGATCAAGACCTTCACCAAGGGTGGGGCCACCTGGGACTTCGACACCATCTTCGATATCGGCTGGTTCAATGGCACCCCCGCTGCGACGGACACCTATCCGTACTTCAAGCTGGGACTAGCCCTGCAATCGAGCCCGCCGATCATTCGCGGAGTCACCTCGAGTTCATCGACCATCACTGGGGTGGGAACTAGTGCTGCGGCCACAATCGCAGTGACCCTGCCCACGGGTGCAACCGTGCAAACCTACACCGACAACAACCTCGAATGGAGCGTCCAGGTTCCACCATCGGTCACGTTGGAGGAGGGCGATGAGATTCAGGTGACGCAGATCGAAGTGGGTCTGGAAGAAAGTCAGCCCGCCCAAGTGGTTGTGGAATCCTATAGCCCAATCAACATCACTGCGACCATGGATGTGGACAACCGTAGTGGGGCTACTGGCCAGCAGCAGATCGGTGACGTACTGAGGTATTCGGTGACTATCACCAACACTGGGCTCGAATCCCAGTGGGCGGATCGTCTCCAGATTGTTGAGGTTGTTCCCCAAGGAATGACACTGATTCCTGGGACCGTACGTTATGGGTCCGACACTGTTCGTGGAACATCGTTGAGCTACGCTGTTCCCCAGAATTCGAGCACAACCAGTGTTCGTGGGTATTCTATGAACACCACAACCGGGAAACTGGAGATTCGTTTGGGCGATGTGAAACTTGCTGGTGGGACAAGTATCACCATCGAATTCGATGTTCGCATCGATTCTCTAGGCAAGACCACGGTGTTGAAGGGTACTGAGGTGATCGCCAACCGCGTCTCCTTGGATTCCCCAGACAACAACGTGATCACCTGGGTGCTCATTGACCAGGAGGGAACCACTCATCAGTCATCCGAGATCACACAGCAGTGCCTGATCTCGCCAGACACCGACGAGTAAAGCCGGGGGAATCACACAGTGGGTCGTCTTGTTCGCAAGGCGACCCACTGTTGTTAAGGGGACGGGGCGTTTGTCACGAGGGGACGGGGCGTTTGTCACATACAGTGTGACACGGGGACGGTATGAACTGTCACACACCGTCCGTGGGCAGTCACAGTCCTGTCCGGGGACTATTGTGGAACCCATGCAACCGTCGGTGACCAGAACTGCGATCGTCATGACACTCGCTGCGATCATCAGTGTTCAAGTGGGTTCCTCGCTGGCTAAGGATCTGTTTGAGATCACTGGTCCAGTGGTAATGGTGTGGTTACGCCTCACCACGGCAGCGATCATTCTTCTGGGTTTCGTACGCCCGAATCTGAGTGGCCATTCTCAGCGGGACTGGCTGGTTCTTGGTGGATATGCTCTGGCATTGGTGGGAATGAATACTGCCTTCTATCAGGCGATCGAGCGGATCCCCATCGGTTTGGCTGTGACCTTCGAGTTTTTGGGGCCACTAAGTGTTGCTCTAGCAAAAAGTCGGGGGGTACGCGACCTGCTCTGGGTGGGTCTCGCAGGACTCGGGGTGGCCCTATTGGGATGGTCCCCCGGCTCCCTGTCGTTGACAGGTGTCGGGTTTGCTCTGCTGGCAGGACTCTGCTGGGCGGGGTATATCCTCATCACCCCGCACGTGGGGAGATGTTGGAGTGGTGGGCAACCAGTGCTTGTCGCCAACCTTGCTGGTTCCCTTGTTCTGCTGATTCCCGTACTCCACATCGCGGGAGGTATCCTCGCCACACCCTGGGTATGGGTAATCGGTTTAGCTGTCGGGTTGCTCAGTTCCGTCATCCCGTACCTCCTGGAACTGCGTGCACTGCGCACCCTCGACCAACGAATCTTCTCCATCCTGATGTCCCTCGAACCCGCCATGGCGGCCTTGGCCGCCCTCATCATTCTCAGCGAACGGCTCAGCCCCACTGATGTCATCGCCATGGTCTGTGTGATGATCGCCTCCATCGGTATCACCTGGACTTCCCGCAGTAGCTATGTTGGTTAATACTGGCCCCATTTGTCGCAGGTAACTGTGTCGGTGGGACAGGCACTCCCTCGTCATTCTGCGGAGCACTGCGAGTCGCGCTGGTGCGCTCCACAGCACAGGCTCCGCGACTCGCAGAATCCAGAAACCATGACTCACCTCCGTCATTCTGCGGAGCGCAGCGACTCGCAGAATCCAGAATCCACAGTCGCATTAATGTGATTTCTGGACCCTGCGACTTCGCGCAGGGTGACGGAGGGTGGTGAGTGGGACAGAGATGCCTGTCCCCATACAATAGAGGGGTGAATCAGTCCCCACGGGTGCCGACCAGTCGGCTGAGTCCTCCACCGGCAGAGGTGTTGGCGAAGCGACGGGGAATCAACCGTATACTCATAGCACTCGTGGTGATGGTGGCAGCACCGGCGCTGATCTATATTCTCGGCAACAAACTCGTCGACCAGCAGATTAACTCCTGGATGAGAACACCCACCATTCGTTTCAACGAAGTCACCCAGGTCACTATGCCCAAGGCGGGGAAATATGTCGTCTGGTCATCGGTGGAAGGACCACAGTGTTCACTGAGTAAGGATGGGGTAGACATCCACCTCTATCCCCATGAGAGTCCCTACGCTCCCCAATACCCTGTGGGCTCCTTTCATATCGACACTCCCGGTACCATCACCATCGAATGCATCTACGACGATGAGGAAGCATACGCGAGGATCTCCACAGAGTCGCCCAATGTGAAAATTGCACTGCTCAAGCTTGGAACCTGGGGTTTGACTTTCATTGTCGGTGTGATCGGAGCCGTCATGACCGTGGTGGCTCTAGCTAAGAATCGCGATGAGAAGAAGCAGCAGTTTGCTCCCACCATGTACGCAGCTCCGCCGTGGCCTCCTCGACACTGACCGGCCCGCGATCCAAACGCCTTTCCAACAGAAACCCGTACGCCTGACCAACCTCGCGACCCGGCCCGATACCGAGAATCTCCATGATCTGGTTCCCATCCAGATCAGGGCGAATAGCATCCAATTCTTCTTGGGCAGCCAACTCATCGATACGCCACTCCAGTTCATCATAGGCCCGACGCAGACGCTCCGCCTTGGCTCGAATCCGGGTCGTACAATCAGAGCGAGTCAGCATGTGGAGTCTCTCCAATTCCTCACCCGCGTCACGCACATAACGGCGTACCGCTGAATCAGTCCACTGGGCTTCACCATAACCATGGAAACGCAGATGCAATTCGATGAGCTGGGCCACCGACTCCACAACCTCTTTGGGATACCTCAACTTTGCCAGGCGAGACCTAGCCATCTTGGCTCCCACCACATCATGGTGATAGAAACTCACCTTCCCACCAGCCTCCAGGCGACGAGTTTTAGGTTTACCAATGTCATGGAGGAGAGCAGCTAGACGGTTGACCAGATCGGGGGAATGGTTGCGCTGTTTCTCCAAAGCTATCGCCTGATCCAACACAGTCAGCGAATGCTGATAAACATCCTTATGGTGGTGGTGTTCATCAACCTCCAGTTGCATGGCCGACAATTCGGGCAGGAACTGATCAGCCAAACCAGTTCGAACAAGAATATCCAGCCCCACACGCGGTGAATCAGTCAGCAGTAGCTTCGACAACTCGTCGCGGATTCTTTCCTGGGAAATGATCGACAGACGATCAGCCATATTCTGCATCGCCGCAATAATTTCTGGTACGGGCCGGAAACCGAAACGTGAAGAAAACCTCGCAGCCCGCATCATGCGCAACGGATCATCAGAAAAGGACATCTCCGGGGTTGATGGGGTCCGAAGAACCCCCTCCAGCAAGTCCACTTGTCCACGGAAAGGATCCACCAAAGAAAAGTCTTCACAGTTGACAGCCATCGCGTTGATCGTGAAATCCCGCCGGAGAAGATCATCGTCAATCCGATCACCGAATCTCACCTCTGGTTTGCGGGAATCCGCCTGGTAGGTATCCGCACGGAAAGTAGTGATCTCAACCTGCCACTGACGATCATCGCCGTGCAGGATCGTACCCAAGGTTCCAAAATCGCGACCCATATCCCACAGTGGTCCGCCCAGACCCTTCAGAATCTTTTCAATATCGTCCGGGCGTGCCGATGTCGTGAAATCGAGGTCCTCAGATTCCACACCCAGCATGGCGTCACGAACCGTACCCCCAACGAGGTAGAGAGAAAACCCGGCCTCGGTGAACCCACGAACCAGTGGCTCAGTCACCGACCGAGTGAAAGACAGGTCCATACTCAGGCGTTGACGACTTCCACAGGAACATGCGCGGTCACCGCATCATGAAGTTTGATCGCGATGGTGTGCGTACCCAAGGTTTTGATCGGTTTCACCACCGAGATGCTGCGCTTATCCAGTGCAGGCCCACCAGCTGATTTCACTGCCTGAGCCAACCCGGCAGGAGTCACAGCACCAAACAGGGTTCCAGCTTCACCGGCGCGAGCCTTGATCTTGATCGACAATCCCTCCAATTGGGTGCGCAATTCTTCAGCATGATCCACGCCACGAATCTCGCGGGCATCACGAGCGCGCTTGATCCCCTCGATCTGCTTCTCAGCTCCACGGGTCCATGCGATAGCGCGCCCCTGGGGGAGAAGAAAGTTGCGACCGTACCCGGAACGCACCTCAACAATGTCACCAGCAATACCCAGTTTGTCGACTGCCGTCGTGAGAATGAGTTTCATGATCTACTCCTTACCGGCCAGAGGAGGCATAGGGCAGGAGAGCGACTTCGCGGGCATTCTTGATAGCCTGAGCGACTTTGCGCTGATCCTGGACAGTGAGCCCTGTCACGCGGCGTGAACGGATCTTGCCACGGTCAGAGATGAACTTGCGAAGAAGAGTGACATCCTTATAGTCGATTTCACCGAGGTAAATTGTCTTCACCGGGATGAATTTCTTCTTCATGATTGGCTTACGTGCGGCCATTGTGGTGCTCCCTTTCTTGAGCCCGGCTGTGATGCCGGAATGTGCCTGGTGGTTAGAACGGCGGGTCCTCGGATTGTGCATTAGCCCACGGATCGTTGACTGGTGCTGCGGGTTCACCCGAAGCTGCCGGCGACCATCCCGCAGAACCGCCCTGGGCTGAGCCAGATGGATTGCGGGTGACCTTGGCTGTGGAATAGCGCAAAGCCGGACCGATTTCGTCGACATCAATCTCGAAGACTGTTCTGCGTTCCCCCGACTGTGTCTCATAGGAGCGAGACTTGAGTCGGCCTTGAACAATAACTCTCATCCCCTTGCTCAGCGACTCGGTGACATTTTCTGCCACCTGACGCCACACCGAGCAGTTGATGAACATGGCATCCCCATCTTTCCATTCGTTGGTTGCCCGATCGAAGGTACGTGGGGTGGAGGCCACAGTGAAGTTTGCTACCGCTGCCCCAGAGGGTGTGAAGCGGAGTACGGGATCGTCGGTGAGATTACCGACGAGCGTGATAGTTGTATCGCCTGCCATTATTTGATCCTTTGACTAGATTTCGATGATCCCAGGGTAGTGAAAGCCTCTGACAATTCAGGCAGACTTCTTGGGTCCCTTGATCTTCTTCGCCTTTTTTGCCGTGAGCTCGGGACGAACCACATGGGTTCGCAACACATTTTCATCGATACTCATCCGGCGGTTGAGTTCCTTGACCACGTCAGGATCAGCGTCCATGTTGAGCACAACATAGATCCCTTCGGACTTTTTCTTGATTTCGTACGCGAGACGGCGACGGCCCCAAATATCGGTGTTGGTGACGACTCCACCGGCTTCGCTCACGACTGTGAGGTGTGCTTCGATGATGCCTTCAACTTGGCGGTCATCAATCTCAGGATCGAGAATGACCATCATTTCATAACTACGCATGAGTGTAGGTCTCCTTTGGACTATCGGCCACGGGGATATCCCGGAGCAGGAGAGAGGCGCCTGAACGCCGACCGCTTAGTCTACTTCAGCAGGTACGCAGTTGTCACTTTGTGACAAGGTGCCTGTCCCCTTGTCACACTCTTTGTGACAAGGTGCCTGTCCCCTTGTCACACTGCCGGGGCGTCTTTGCCGAAATCGGAACCGAACCCACGGCGCTCACCACGACCCAGAGCCTTGTTGCCGTGGGAGACAATACCCACCACGAGCAGGATAGCCACAGCGGTGAAAGCAACCACCAGGAAAACGATCTCAATGAGCATGACATGCTTGGATGTCCCAGGAATCACCCCAGCAACACCCAACGTACTCGGTGAAGCACTCGGCCCCTCATCGGATGGTGCAACATAGGACTGGAATTCTGTGGGTTCCTCCGTGGGATCATCCTCAGGTTCCGGCTCCTCCGGTGGAGCAGTGATCTTGCCTTTGGCACTGCCCTGACTTCCGTTGTAGAGGCTATCCCCAGGGAAAGAAACACTCACCGTGAAGCTGGAAGGAAAACCATCACCATCCGGAATGGAGCCAATCGCTGAAAAACTGCCGTCACCACCAGTGACCGCCACCGAGTCAATCTGCCCATAACTCGTGGACAGGTTCACCATTGTGGCGACCAGGCCACGTCCACCACCAGTCAGTGATCCGGTGACCATGAAAGCCTGACCAGGGTTAACCTCCGAGGGGCTCACCGACACTGAGGTGGCGGTGCCCGTCTTGCTCACTGGTTTCGTTGTTGCGGGGGCCGGGGGGGTTTCCGTTTCAGGATCTGCTGAAGCAAACAATGGTGCCCCCATGGTGGCAAGACACATCAGGGCGACCAGGACACCTATCCTCGCCATCTGCACTCTGAGTCGTCTCACCAAGCCTCCATTATGATTTCTTGTTGGGTTTGTCTTTGGTTCACTGGATTGATCGTACGCGACACCACTGGGGCCCGCGTACTGGTTACTCCACCGATTCAACCTTTCGAATAGCTCCTCATTGGTGTCCCCTACCAACATTTGTTGGTCAACAACGTGCACCAATCACTACTTCGTCTTATCCATAGTGTACTCGCAAGTACTAGAGTGAGTCCATGAGCACACTGCGCGCCACCACACTCCCACCTTGGCACACTCTCGCCGAATTGAACCGTACCTTCAATCCTGACTTGCGAGGATGGTTCGACACCGAACCCCAGCGGGTCAAAGAATTGACTATCACAGCCGGCGACCTCTACGTCGATTTGTCCAAGAACCTGATCACCCCCCAGGTACGCCAGGCGCTGGTTGATTTGGCATCCGCGATGGACATCCCCACTCGCCGAGACGCCATGTTTTCTGGGGAAGTCATGAACGTGACCGAGAATCGTCGCGTCCTGCACACAGCCCTGCGTCGCCCCCGTGGTGATTCCCTCGAGGTGGACGGCATCGATATTATTCCCCAGATCCATGAGGTCCTTGATCAGGTTTATGCCTTCGCCGAGAAGGTACGCTCCGGGGCTTGGGTGGGCGCATCGGGCAAGAAAATCCGTACGGTCGTTAATATCGGGATTGGTGGATCTGATCTGGGTCCAGCCATGGTCTATGAGGCACTGCGCCCGTACGCCAAAGAAAACCTGGAATGCCGTTTCGTGTCCAATATTGATCCGAGCGATCTCGCCGAGAAGGTGTCCGATCTTGATCCGGAAACAACGCTGTTTATTGTGGTGTCCAAGACTTTCACCACCTTGGAGACTCTCACCAACGCGCGCCTGGCCCGCGGGTGGTTGTGGGATGGTTTGGAAGCCAAGGGTGTCATCGGCGACTCGGATACTAGCCGGGCGGGCGCTGTCGCCCAACATTTCGTGGCGGTGTCCACCGCGCTCGACAAGGTGGAGGCTTTCGGGATCGACCCAGCCAACGCCTTTGGTTTCTGGGATTGGGTGGGTGGCCGCTACTCTGTGGGCTCTGCTGTGGGGACCAGTCTTGCTGTGGGTTTCGGACCGGAGGTTTTCGGCGAATTCCTCGCCGGAATGTACGCGATGGATCGTCATTTCTGTCGTGAACCATTGGACCGGAATCTGCCTGTTCTCATGGGTTTGCTGGGGGTGTGGTACCGCAACTTCCTGAACATGGCCAGCCACGCCGTACTGCCCTACACCCAGTATCTTCACCGTTTCACCGCCTATCTTCAGCAGTTGACGATGGAGTCCAATGGCAAACAGGTACGCGCCGATGGGACGGCGGTCAACACGGACACCGGTGAGGTGTATTTCGGGGAGCCGGGCACCAATGGTCAACACGCGTTCTATCAACTCCTGCATCAGGGCACCCAGATCATTCCCGCTGATTTCATTGCTGTCGCCACACCAGCCCACGGTCTCAAAGATGGTGACACCGATGTCCACGAGCTACTATTGGCGAATTGTTTCGCACAAACCAAGGCTCTGGCTTTCGGCAAGACCGAGGATGAGGTACGCGCCGAAGGGACTGCCGAGGAGTTGGTTGCTCACCGCATCTTTGCTGGCAACCGCCCCACGACCACCATCCTCGCCCCCGGATTAACCCCCTCGGTGGTGGGCCAACTAATCGCCCTCTACGAGCACATCACTTTCGTTCAAGGAATCATCTGGGGTATCGACTCCTTCGACCAGTGGGGTGTCGAGTTGGGTAAACAGCTCGCCATGGAAATCGCCCCCGCCATCCAAGGAGACGTCAGCGCGTTAGGCGCCCAAGACCCCTCCACCCAGTCCCTCATCC
The DNA here is from genome assembly GCA_009782915.1 of Propionibacteriaceae bacterium. Classification (GTDB taxonomy): domain Bacteria; phylum Actinomycetota; class Actinomycetes; order Propionibacteriales; family Propionibacteriaceae; genus WQYJ01. The sequence goes on from WRIC01000003.1 coordinate 50,662, forward strand.
GCTACTACCGCGACAACCGAGCCTAAACCCCATCCGTGTCCACAGTTAGCGGTCATGATGACCGTTTACTGTGGACGGGAACCCGGGGACAGGCGTCGCGCTGTCCCACCGCCGTCCCCCTGTCACAGTCCTAGGTCAGAAACCGTTGAAATCTTGGGGTTCGGCGCAGATCTTCGTACCTGTGGCAAGAGCATCAATGGCGACGAGGTCACCACAGGAGAGTTCCAGCTTTTCGGCATCAAGGTTTTCTTTGATGCGTACGGGGTTGGCTGACTTGGGTAGCGGAATGAAACCGTTGGCGAGATGCCAGGCGAGAACCACTTGGGCTGGCGTGGCCTCCAGGCGTACTGCTATCTCGTTGAGCGCCGGATCATCAAGATAATGTCCGCGACCCAGTGGGGCATAACTCTCGGTGAGGGTTCCCTGGTCGGTGTTCGCTTGAGCAACCGCGGTGTTAGGGAAACCCGGATGGAGCTCGACCTGGTTGATTGCGGGTACGACACCAGAGCCAGCGATAGCTTGAAGGTGGTCGGGGTTGAAATTGGAGACACCAATGGACTTGGTCAAACCCTTGTTGCGCAGTGTGATGAGAGTGTCCCAGGCCTTCTGATAGAGACCCAGACCAGGGGCGGGCCAATGAATCAGGTAGAGATCCACATAGTCGAGATTGAGCTTCATCAGTGAGGTGGCCAGAGCAGCTTCGGGGTCATGGAGATCATCAGTCCAGGTTTTCGTGGTAACGAAGATGTCGTCACGATCCAGCCCACACGACTTCAGCCCCTTGCCGACACCCACCTCATTCTCATAGATCGTCGCCGTGTCGATATGTCGATAACCAACTTCGATTGCTTGGATCACCAGTGCTTCCGCTTCTACGTCACTGACCCTCCACGTGCCATACCCCATCGACGGGATCTCGTACCCATCATTCATGACACTCATCAACTCAGACATCACGTCTCCCTTCCATCAGCCAGTGTACTCCCGCAGGTCCCCATCCAGAGTCGTCTCCCTGCGCGAAGTCGCAGGCGTCCAGACGACCACAAGGGACGTACCTTTTGTGCTGTCTCGTTGGGTTTGCATCTATCCGTCCTTCAAGATTCCGTCGACAACACAAAAGGTACGTCCCTTGCGGTCCAGTCGTCTCGGTAGCCACCCTCTCCGTCATTCCGCGGAGCGAAGCGACTCGCAGAATCCAGACCCAAGAGTCGAACAACTGCGTAGTCTGGGCCCTGCGAGTCGCTTCGCTCCGCAGGGTGACGTTGACGCGTGACAAACGCCCCGTCCCCTTTTGATATTTGATAGTGACAAACGCCCCGTCCCCTTTTGATAGTCCCCTTTTGATATGGTCACCGCCGCTTCTACACGGGCCCACTGTTAGACTGGGGTGCGTTGCGCTTTGACGCTGAAAGGCACTCCCATGCACATGACTGACGCTCTGGTTTCACCAGCAGTGGGGCTTGCCATGGATGTGGTTGCGGGGGCGGTGATCGCCGGTACGGTGGCACGAATCAAGAAGGACCAATTCGCCGACAAAAAGGTGCCACTGATGGGGGTTGCGGGGGCACTCATCTTCGCTGGGCAGATGATCAACTTCGCTATACCGGGTACGGGTTCCTCGGGGCATATTGGGGGTGGAATCCTGCTGGCTGCACTCGTGGGTGCTGTGCCTGCCTTCCTCACGATGACGGTTGTCCTCACGATCCAGTGCCTCTTCTTTGCTGATGGTGGTCTGCTCGCACTGGGATGCAATATCTTCAACCTGGGGGTCATCCCCTGCCTGATCATTTTCCCTCTACTTGTTGCCCCGATTTTTTCAGGAGGTACGAGCCGTACCCGCCTCACTGTGGGCTCACTTCTGGGAGTGATCCTGTCCCTCCAACTGGGCGCCCTGGGTGTGGTCCTCCAAACCCTCTTCTCCGGGATCGTGGAACTCCCGTTCACTGTATTCCTCGCCACCATGCTGCCCATCCACCTGGTCATCGGTGTCATCGAAGGGATCATCACCGCCGCAGTCCTCAGTTTCGTGTACGCCATGCGCCCTGAACTCCTGGGTACAGCCACGCCGCAGAACACTCCCCCATCGTCGAAGAAACTCCTCATCACATTAGCAACCGCCACGGTTATCATTGCCGGGGGTCTCACCTGGTTCGCCTCCACTAACCCCGATGGTTTGGAGTGGGCCATCAGCCGTACCACCGAAAAAACCGGAACCCAGGAACCTGAGGGAGCCACCGGAATCCACCAGGGGGCCGATGATGCCCAAAACACCACGGCGGGCTTCCCGGATTATTCCCTGCCCGGCAATCCGGACAATCCCGCGGGCGCACCTATCAGTGGTCTCGTGGGCGCAGGGCTCACCTTCCTGGTTGCAGCCGGTTCAGGGTTGGTGATCTCGCGAATCAAGAAACGCGGGCGGGTCACAGTCGATGCCTGACGTCAGCGCACGGGTACGCGAACTGCGCGCCCTCGACAATCTCTCCCTCGGTGACACGATCATCCACCGCCTACATCCCCTGGTGAAACTCATCATCACAGTGGTGTTCATTGTGGTGGTTGCCTCCTTCAACAGGTACGCCTTCGTGTCGCTGACCCCGTACCTCTTCTATCCGTTCATTCTCATGGCCCTGGCCGAACTCCCCTACACGGTGGTGGGTGCGCGGGTTCTTGTCGCGCTCCCGTTTTGCCTGTTCGCCGGGATCGGCAATGTTTTCTTCGACCGTGACCCGGCGTTTACTCTCGGTAGCCTCACCGTGAGCCTGGGTGTGCTCTCCTTGGCGACGATTCTGCTGAAAATGTATCTGTGTGTCATGGCTGCGCTCATCCTGGTGGCCACCACGCCGTTCACCGATCTCACCTTTCAACTGCGCCGACTCAAGGTGCCGATGATCTTCATCATGGTCTTCGAGATGACCTACCGTTATATTGGTGTGCTTTTCGAGGAGGTACGCGCCATCATCACCGCGTACCGCCTGCGCTCCGGGGCAACCAAAGGCCCGCACATCACCCATGCAGGATCCTTCCTGGGCCAGCTCACTGTTCGCGCACTGGATCGCGCCGAACGGGTTCATGTCGCGATGCGCTGTCGCGGGTATTCCCTGCGCGCCAGTGATCGCCCAAAACGACCACTGCGAGCCAGTGAGATCATTGCGCTAGTGTTGGTGTGTCTAGCGATTATTGGTCTTCGATTTTTCACGATTGGGTAGGTATGCTCCACGTCACTGATTTGGTCATCGACTACCCCGACGGTACGCGCGCAGTGGACGCGTTGAGTTTCTCCCTCACCCCTGGTGAAACTGTGGCTCTCATTGGTGCTAACGGTGCAGGGAAAACCTCTCTACTATTGGGGCTGGTGGGCATTCTCCCGTCGACCAGTGGGGAGATTGTGGTCGCAGGTCAGCAGTTGACGAAGAAGACTCTTCGCGAGGTACGCGCCAAGGTTGGCCTGGTTTTCCAGGACCCTGATGATCAACTGTTCATGCCCACTGTGGGTGAGGATGTGGCTTTCGGCCCGCGCAGTTTCGGTTGTGATGACCAGGAAACAGCCGTACGCGTGGAGTCGGCATTGGCTGGTTTGTCGATCGGCCACCTGGCTTCTCGCTCCCCATTGAAACTCTCCGCTGGTGAGAAACGTCTCGGCGCAATCGCGACCGTACTCTCCATGAAACCCGAACTGCTGCTCTTTGATGAGCCCACTGCTTTCCTCGACCCGAAGGCCCGGCGCAACCTCATCACCGTGATGTCGGAGCTCCCCCAAGCGAAACTCATCGCCACCCACGACCTGGATTTTGCTCGCCAGGTGTGTTCGCGCGTCCTGCTCATCGAAAAAGGAAAACTCATCACCGACACAGGCTTGGATCTTCTCGATGATCCCGTAGCCCTAGAATCCTCCGGTCTCTGAGGTGTAACCAACCGTTTCAACGCACTATGTCTGAGCGTTGGTGCGCTGTGTCTGGGTGTTGGCGCAACTTTTGTCGTACCCATCTGGCAGGGTTAATCCCATGAACGAAACGACGTGGATTTTGGTGGCCGCCTTGGGGGGGTTCATCTTTGGATGCCTGGTGATGTTTGTGGGATACACCCTGCGGCGCAACATCACCAATGAAAAGATCCAAGCAGAGTTGGCCCGCGCCCAAGCTGAGGTGGAGAAAGCTCATGCCAATACGGCGAATGCGCATGCTGAGTCAGCGGAATATCAGGTCCAACTCGCCAACCAGAAGGTACTGATTTCGACTGCTGAAGTGGAGAAGAAGGTCGCCTTGGAACAGGCTGAGCAATTGCGCAAAGACCGCGAGACCATGCTCAACGCCTACAAGGCTCTCTCCTCGGAAGCCCTCGACAAACAGACTCAGACCATGGATGCCAAAGCTGATCAGCGGATGAAAGACACCGAGAAGGTCATGACATCGATGAAAGAGTCCGTTCAACAACTCCAGGATCGATTGCACAAAATGGATAAGGAGAGGGCTGAGAACACAGCCACCATGATCGCTCAGGTGCAATCTGTGCAGCTGGCTGAGGAGCAGCTCCGCAAAGAAACCTCGACCCTGGTCAAGGCTCTAGCGAAACCACAGGTACGCGGGGCTTGGGGTGAGTTGCAGTTGAAACGTACTGTTGAACTGGCTGGAATGGTCGACCATTGTGACTTCATTCTCCAAGACACATCCACTAGTGACGACAAAACCATTCGCCCCGATATGAAAGTCAACTTAGTGGGTGGCAAATTCCTCTATGTGGATTCCAAGACACCTCTGCAAGGATTCCTGGATGCGGAAGCCGCTAACACCGATGAGGGGTACGCCACAGGCATGGAGGGTTTCGCCAAGCACGTTCGCGAACACATCCGTCAACTATCGTCCAAGAATTATTGGAAAGCCGATGTGGGTAGTCCCGAGTTCGTGATCCTCTTCCTGCCCAGCGAGGCATTGCTGCAGCTTGCTTTGGAGTACGCGCCGGATCTCATCGAGTTCGCTGCGCCGAAGAACATCATGCTCGCCACACCCACCACCTTGATCACAACACTGCGATCAGTGGCGTACGCCTGGACCCAGGACTCTTTGGCTGAGTCTGCCAAAGAGGTCACGGGGTTGGGTCGGGAACTCTACGAGAGACTCGCCACCATGGGTGGACACTTCGACAAGTTGGCACGGGGGCTCGAGAGTGCTGTGGGTGCCTATAACGATGCTGTGGGATCCCTGGAGGGTCGCGTGCTCGTCTCGGCTCGTAAACTCCGTGATCTCAAGGTTTCTGAAGCCGAATTGAAAGAACTACCCCTGGTGACCAGCGGGACCCGTCCACTGTCGGCAGGAGAGTTAGTGGACAGCGCCCAGGAGATACCCACCACTGTGGGGCGCTCACGGGCATTGACCGCTGTGCAAGAAGTTTCCTCGGGTTCTGATGGTGAGGGGCAGCCGCTCGATAGAGTTTCCCTATGACCATGGAATCCAGCCCAGAAAAACCCGTACCCCTGCGGGAGATGGCCTCAGCGGTGAAAAGCTATGTTGAACGCTGTGGTCGAATCTGGGTGTCCGCTCAAATCATTGAGTTGAATAAGCGAAAAGGATTCAACTTCCTCACCCTTCGTGACACCAGCGAAGAAGTGTCGGTGTCCGTGACCTTAACAACTGCAATCTTGGATGCTGCTGGACCGGTGAGCGAAGGAATGGCAGTCACCGCTGAACTCAAACCCACGGTGTGGCTGAAATATGGTCGGCTCAGCTATGAGTGCTCCAGCTTGCGCCCTACTGGTGAAGGCCAGCTACTCGCCCAGATTGAACACCTGAAACGTCTCCTCCAAGCTGAGGGACTCTTCAATGCTGAGTTGAAGAAACCCCTTCCGGTGTTACCGAAAGGGATTGGGCTCATCACAGGAAAGGACTCAGCCGCGGAACGTGACGTGGTGGTGAACGTCCACAACCGATGGCCGGCGGCCCAACTTCACATTCGCAACACCCTGGTCCAGGGGCCCACTGCCGCAGCCCAAGTGATTCAAGCGCTCAGTGAACTAGATGATGACCCACAGGTGGACGTCATAGTCATCGCTCGTGGGGGCGGGTCGGTCGAAGACCTTCTCCCGTTCTCTGATGAGGCTCTTGTTCGCGCAACCAGCAAGGCGCGTACCCCCATCGTGTCGGCGATCGGACACGAGGTGGACACCCCCATACTTGATCTTGTTGCTGACCTGCGCGCCTCCACACCCACTGATGCTGCTAAGCGCATCGTGGTGGATATGGCTGAAGAAATGGCGGGAATCAGTGGGGCTCGCGAGCGGATGGTCTCGGTCCTTCGCTCCTGGATCGACAACCAAGTCACTGCACTCAATCAATGGCGTCAGCGCCCGGTGTTGAAAGACCCTCTGTCACGGTTTGATGTCTACAGCCAACAGATTAGTTCTTTGCGTGGCCAGCTTCTTTCCGCTGTACGCCAAAGGTTGGATCGCGAATCCACCCAGGTCTCTTCGTCGCGGGCACTGGTCAACTCACTTGGTCCGCAGTCAGCTTTAGCGCGAGGTTACTCGATCCTCGTCGATGCTGAGGGCAAAAACATTTCCAGCGTGAAGGAAACCACCATCGGTTCAGATCTGAGCGCCCACCTCAGTGATGGACAACTGACACTCACAGTCAAAAACAAAGGAGAATCATGACTGAACCCCAATCCCCCCCGGATCAAGAACCACCAGAACTCAGCTATGAGCAGGCCCGCGATGAGCTCATTACGGTGGTGAACCGTCTCGAATCGGGAACAGAGAACCTGGAAGAATCCATGCAGCTCTTCGACCAAGGTCAGCGCCTGGCTACCCTGTGTGAAACCTATCTCACCGATGCGCGGGCAGTGATCGATGCCCATCAGGAGAAGCAGGCGAACTAGAGGCAGACTCACCTCTTCGACACCATGGGTGAGGTGGTTGCTGGTTGACGCACCACGCCCAAGAGAGGATTATAGACGGATGCATGAAGAAACGATCACCCTGGCCCGCAGTGAAGCGGACGGGTATGAGATCGCCTTACGCCAACGAATAATCGGTGAAACAACCACCGATGAGTTGATCATCAATGGTGTATTCGCCATGGATTCGATGCGTACCAAATCAGAAATAGCTCTCGGCGAAGCCCTCGGTGACCAACCAGGTCGCGTACTCGTTGGGGGACTCGGACTCGGATTCACCTGCGAATACCTGCTCGACCAGGGGGCAACCCACATTGATGTGATCGAATTGTCCTCAGCCCTGATCGAATGGGCTGAAGCAGGTCTGACCCCCACCTTAGATAAAGTAGCCCACGACTCCCGTGTAGAACTTCACCATGGTGATGCCGGGATGCTACTCGCTGGGCAACCAGCCATCCCCGGGCTCTTTGGTCCCTGGGATGGAATCTGTCTCGACATCGATAACGGTCCAGAATTCCTCATCCACGAAAACAATGCCAAACTGTATACCCGTGAAGGAATCACAGCCTGTTTGGGCCATCTCAACCAGGGTGGAAAAATGGCCATTTGGTCGCAAGGACCCTCCAAAGAGTTCTGGCTCGACCTAACCAGCATCGACCCTGAATCCACCGAACGCCTCATCATGGTTGATCGTGGAAACCGTCGTGCCGACTACGCGATCTACACCATCAACAAACCCCAAGATGGTGACACTGAACCAGTGTGAGGTGCTCAATGAACCCTGCGACTTCGCGCAGGGAGACGGGGTCAGGTCAGCACAAACGAGGTTAGGTCAGCACAGACCGGGTTGAGTCAACACCGACCGGGTTGAGTCAACACCGACCGGGTTGGGTGTCTCCCTGCGCTCTCTTTCCCCGTCACCCTGCGGAGCGAAGCGACTCGCAGGGTCCAGACACCACATTGATACGACGATACCCCCGTCACCCTGCGCGAAGTCGCAGGGTCCAGAAACCACATTGATACGACGATGGAGTCTGGATTCTGCGAGTCGCTTCGCTCCGCAGAATGACGGTGGTGAGTGTGCTCCGCAGAATGACGGTGGTGAGTGTGCTCCCTAGAATGACGGTGGTGTTGCAGTCAGCGACCGAATCGGCGTTCGCGTTGGGCGAAAACCCTGAGGGCTCGAAGGAAATCCACGCGGCGAAAATCGGGCCACAGTGCTTCATGGAAATAGAACTCCGAATGGGCGGACTGCCATATGAGGAAGTCGGAGAGCCTCTGCTCCCCTGAGGTGCGAATAATCAGATCAGGATCAGGTTGGCCGGCGGTATAGAGATGGTCAGAGATCATATCGATCTCCACAGTCTCAGAGAGCTCCTCCAGGGTCGTACCCTTGGAAGCCTCTTTTGCTAGCAAGGAACGGAAAGCATCACGTAACTCGTGGCGCCCGGCATAGGACACCGCAACATTAATGTGCATCCCCGTGTTGGCTTCAGTGCTCTGGGCGGCCCCACGCAGAGCTTGGGCTGTTTGATCAGGAAGAAGATCCAAGGCCCCCACGAGCTGAACCTTCCACTGGCCATGGGCTGCCAGGGATTCCACCAGCGAGACAATCACATCGAGGAGTGGTCCCACTTCGTCGTCAGCGCGATCCAGGTTGTTCGGTGACAGCACCCAGAGGGTCACGATCCCAATACCCACATCATCACACCAGGAGGCGAACTCCGCTAAACGCATCGCCCCAGCTTCATATCCTGCTGCGGAGGTTTCCCCTGGTGCATTAAGCCGCGCCCAGCGCCGATTACCATCAGCCATGACGGCCACGTGGTGGGGCAAGCGATCCTTATCCAGTGACGCGAGCAGTCTTCTCTCATAGGTGGTGTAGAGCAGACCAGTTGGTCGAAGCCGCTGTTGAACAGCTTGAATACGCTCACCCATACTCACGAGAGTACCCTATTGGGCAAGCCGCCGTGCCCACCACTAAGAACCTGGCCCCTGACGAGTGTGTTTGCCCCTGCGCTCCGAAGAGAGTAGATTACCTACGGTAACGTAACTTACTGAACCGTAACCAAGGAGATTCAATGACTGCCACAGCGGAGAAAACGCTGATCGAAACCCCCCTAGAAGACCTGGTTCCGCTTAAGCGTCCCCTTCTTCGCGGATGGCTCCACGCGGGAACCGTACCCCTCATCGCTGCTGGAATCATTGTCCTCATCTGTATCGCCCCCGGTGGCATCAACAAGGCCTCTCTCGCGGTCTATCTGGGGTGCGCGGTTCTGCTTTTCTCCAACTCTGCGGTCTACCATATTTTTCCGTGGGGTGACACAGTTAAAGCAGTCCTTCGACGCATTGACCACGCCAACATCTATCTCTTTGTCGCAGGCACCTACACACCTTTGTCGGTGATGCTTCTCACCGGAACTTCACGGATCACCATCCTCGCGCTCATCTGGGGGCTTGCCGTGGCCGGAGTGCTCTTCCGTGTCCTGTGGATTTCGGCACCACGCTGGCTCTATTCCGCGATGTACGTGGTCATGGGCTGGGCAGCAGTATGGTGGCTACCCGAATTCTGGCGCAACGGCGGACCAGCCATCGTCATCCTCATTCTCGCCGGTGGGGTGATCTACTCGCTCGGCGCAGTGGTCTATTCACGGAAATGGCCTGACCCGTCCACGAAGTACTTCGGTTTCCACGAGGTTTTCCATGCCTGTACGGTCGCAGCAGCCGCCTGCCACTGGGTAGCAGTATTCCTCGCCGTACTTCAACTGCGTGCAGCACTCCTGTAGAGCGTGACTTGGGGCCTATCCCCGTGTGACTCGGTGCCTGTCCCCGAGCGCTAGGCGATCCTCGTACCTTTAGCCAAGGCTCGGTACGGAATCTTGAGTCGATTCACAGTGAGTACGAAGAAACCCGCACCAAGCAGAAGATTCACTGCTAACCCTAGCGGCCATACTGGATAGCTCTCAGCAGGAGGTCGTGGTTTGACCGGTGACTGCGGAACATCAATCACCACCCCATTCTTTTTCACGGTCACTGTACCATCGTCATTGTGGATAACTTCATAGGGGGCGCCAGTGTAACCAGTGTAATAAAGTTCATAACACTCATCGATCTGTTTGGCCGGTGGTCTACTCATTTCCCTCACCATCACGCTAAGTCCATGCAGAACGTCAATATCGCCCATATCGACTGATGAGGACACTGGTGCGGCATCAGCGACCACCACATAAGGGTTCGGAACAAACAACCACCAGACCTTGTCGATGCGAGTTTCGTCTCGTTCCCTGGTCATCCAATGGCACTGATCAGCAGGAGGTTCCGGAGCAACCATGTATTCACCCTGATCAGTCTTCTCCCAGTATTCATCCCATTGGCGTTCATAGCTTCTCTTCTCTTCTTTAGTGACCCCCCAGACTTCCACCTCCATCTCTTCTTCCAGGAAAGGAAGAGTGAACAACATAACCAGCGGGGAGATAATCGACAGCAGGGCAATAGATAAATAGGTCATCACTGTCGATGCCGCAGCGCGATTGAACAGAGCCGACCATCCTAATCCGATGGCGCACATGACAGCGATTAAAAGGAAGATGACGACCAAACAGACAAGAACCATCCACACAGAGATATTGCCGAAAAACATTGATGCTCCCAGGGAAGGCGAGGCGGCGACCAAGAAAGCCCCAGCGGTCAGCCAAGCTGCGATGAGTTTTCCACCGGCAATCTCAGCAGCTGACAGACCAGTGGCTTGCAGGGTCGCCAAGGTGCCAGCACTGCGGTCACCATTGATTGATGTTGCAGTAAAGGCTGGTGCGACAACAAGACTCAGACCCATCAGGAGGAGAACGATGATCGAGAAAGCCATGGGACCAGCGCCAGTGTCTGAAAGCTCGACCGGGTTGGTTACACGGGAAAGACGGTAAGAAAAGCTGTCATAGACCGTCCACATGATCAGGGAAGTGATCAGGGCGAGGACAACAGCCCAAGCAATCAATGCCCACAACCATTTCTTTGAGCGCAGCCGTTGCATGACCTCTAGATTGACCACTGTGGCCAATCCACGAAGGGACACTGACCAGGTGTTCATCGGCGCTCCTCATCTAGCTGCAAATAGGTTTCTTCTAAGCGCCCAGTCACAGGTGTGAGTGTGTGCACAGGAACATCAGCGCGTATGGCCATCTTCAACAATTGCCACGCAGATTCTATGGTGTCGAGAGTAATCAGACACTCTCCTGCGGTTCCCGGGGCCTCCTGCCAGTCGATACTGGAATTGGTTAAGAATGATTGGAGGGCACTCGGGTCGAGAGCTCCCATTTTCCACCCGCGAGCTACACCTTCGAAGGCAGTTGGCTCGGTGAGTACCGTACGTCCCTTTGATAAGAAGACCGCATGGTCAGTGAACTCCTCTAGTTCAGACAAAACATGCGACGAGATGAGGATTGTTTTTCCCTGGGAGGCAAGATCGCGAACAATGTCACGCAGGTCAATACGAGAACGAGGGTCCAGGCCGGATGCCGGCTCATCCAAGAGAAGAACCTCAGGATCATGGATGAGGGCTCTAGCCAAACCCAAGCGCTGTTTCTGGCCACGCGACAAGACCCGCGCGGGGCTATCAGCGAATTCACCAAGATAGAGCTTGTCGAGTAGTTCCCGACCACGCGAGGTTGCCTCGGTTTTCTTCATACCGTACGCCCGACCAAAGGTGGTGAGTATCTCCACACAGGTCAGGGCATCCCAGGTTCCAAACGAATCAGGCATCCACCCAACGCGACTGCGCGCCTGGTGGTTGTGAACAACAATGTCGAGACCGCAGACACTGGCGGTTCCCTCATCAGGTTGGAGCAAACCAGCCAAGATCAGAAGCAGTGTTGTTTTACCTGAACCATTAGGTCCAATGAGCGAGGTCACTGCGCCAGCTGGTGCAACAAAAGACACCCCGTCAACAGCACGAACCGAACCAAAAGCCCGTTTCACATCCGTGGCAACAATCCCCGCAAGTGTGTCATCCATGTTTCCAGTGTCCCACATAAGGGGACGGGGCGTTTGTCACATTCAGACAACAACTGTTGTTCTACCAGACGTGTTTCATCGTTTAGGGTAGTGACAGGGTGGAGAGAAATGTGACAAACGCCCCGTCCCCTTTGGGTAGGGTAGACAAACGCCCCGTCCCCTTTTAGCGTGACAAACGCCCCGTCCCCTTTTAGCGGGCGTTTGTCACGCGCTGGTGTCGGCTTGGCGGGCTAGGCGAGCGCAGATGATCTCTTCGCGGTTGGCGAGGATGAGGCGGCGCAGAGCTGGGAGTCGTGCGCCCAGATCATCCAACCACTGATCGGTCACCTCAAGGACGTCGATCTCAGTGTCGTCCAGGAGCTGCAAGGGATAGAGCATGTTCACGATGTTTTGGCGCATCTCGTTGGTCCGGGTTTCCCAGACCTGCTCAATGATCGAGAAATACTCACCGACGAACTCTCTGAGCAATTCGGGTTTCATCTTCGTGGTCATCAAACCAGCAAGAACCCGGCGCTGGGTCGCATTAGAGATCGTGTCATCGAGAACACCGCGCCTCCAGGCAGCCCTCTTCGCCTCGGGTGTGGGAAGAGCAGCCTGTACCCCTTCGGCTCGTTCCCTGCCAGACAAAGTATTGTCGCGGGCAAGTTCCTCATCAATCGCTGAAGAGTCAAGCTGACCATTGGCCACCAGGTGGGTGAGCAGATCCCAACGAACCTCGGTGTCCACCACCAGGCCAGGAATCACCTGACCACCCGAATAGACACCGGCGAGTTGATCCCACTGCGACTGGTTGGCTGCCAAAACAGCACCCGCCTTGAAGAACTGGAGTTGCTGATCTGAACCTGGGGTCACCTGTTCAGCGAATTGCAGGAGCTGGTCAGCCACAGCAATTTGGGTGTTCACCCTCGCGTCCTTTGCCACATAGAGCCGTACGGCAGTATGCAATCGGGTTAACGCAGACATCAGCGTCATCGAGTTCTTCTCCGAGGTCACAGCACTCAACGCGATGTTGATGTAGGTGCTGGGCGCCAGGTCACCATCACGAACGCTATCCCACAGTGAACTCCAGATGAGCGCCCTGACCAGTGAGTCGTCGATCACAGGGAGAAGCTCCGGCAAGGCGGCACGACTAGTCTCATCGAGGCGTACCTTGGCGAAAGTCAGATCCAGGTCATTGATGAGCAGAAGATCAGGAACCTTCTTTCCTGACAGCTCCTCCACCTCACTCAGCGCACCATCGATGATGGTCTCCACGCTCCAGAGCTGCACAACCCTGTCACCCACCCGGTCGTACCCGGCGATCTGAATCTTGTGCGGGCGAAGAGACGGGGTCACATTGATCTCAGGAAGACCACGATGGGGGATCTCCTTGAACCGCGCATACACCGCAGCAGGCTCCTGAGCAATCGACACCCGGGTGTAGGTTCCATCGCTCACCTCTATGATCGGGCTCAAGGTGGTCACCCCGGCCTCCTGCAGCCACACCCGTGACCACTGCTGCAAGTCCTGACCTGAAGTAGCCTCAATCTCAGCGAGAAAATCAATCAGCGTGGCATTGGATTCAGCGTACTTGGTCAGATAGTTGTGCACACCAGCTAGGAAGGCGTCCTCCCCCACCCAGGCAACAAGTTGTTTGAGTACGGAGGCACCCTTGGCGTAAGTGATCATATCGAAGTTGACCAGAACATCATCCAGGTCACGGATGTCAGCCATGATCGGATGGGTGGTGGGCAACTGATCTTGGGCGTACCCACGAAGTTTGCGGGTGGCATTGAAATCAGTCCAGCCATTCACCCACCGGGTGTTGTTGACCGATGCATAGTGGGCCATGAACTCAGCAAATGACTCATTCAGCCACAGATCATCCCACCACACCATGGTGACCATGTCCCCAAACCACATGTGCGCCTGCTCGTGCAGGATCGTGTTCGCACGCGCAGCCAGATCAGCTTCGAGGGGTTTGGAACGGTGAATATAGTGATCCTCGGTGAGTGTCACAGCGCCAATATTCTCCATAGCCCCAAAGTTGTATTGGGGTACGAAAACCTGGTCGTACTTCTCGTAGGGGTAGGGAATCTTGAAAGACTTCTCGAAGAATTCAAACCCGCGACGCGTAATGTCAATGATATTGTCAGCGTCCATGTGCTGGGCCATGGATTCACGCACATAAACCCCCAGAGGGATCGTACGCCCATCAGTGGACTGATAGGTGTCACTCCACTGGCGATAGGGCCCAGCAATCACAGCTGCCAGATAGGTGGACATGATGGGGGTTTCATCAAAAGACCAACACAGAGAGCCTTGTTGCGTTGTTGTCGGATCGGGGGTCGGTTGGTTAGAGATCACAATCCAGTCTGGGGGGGTCACCACACAGAAGGTGAAACGGGCTTTCATATCAGGCTGCTCGAAACAAGGAAAGATACGGCGAGCATCAGCAGTCTCACATTGGGAATACAGATAGGTCCGGCCATCAGCGGGGTCGACAAAACGATGGAGTCCTTCACCGGTGTGAGAGTATTCACCCTCAGCTTTGACGATCAGTTCATTGGTTGCACCCAAGTTGGACAGATGAATCCGAGAATCAGCAAACACCTCATCGACATCAAGCTCCTCCCCGTTGAGCTGGAGAAATGTCACCTTCTCAGAGATCAGATCCACGAAGGAAGAGGCCCCCGCCTCCACACAGGAAAACTTGATGGCCGTTGTGACGGCGAACCTTTCCTCCCCTGTGGTGAAATCCAGATCAACAAGGTAACTCTGGGCGGTAACCAACCCTGCCCGTTGTTGGGCTTCTTCCCTGGTGAGATTAGTTCCTGGCATGATGAGTCCTTCCTCAATTGGCGAGTCGTCTCATTCTTCCAGACAATGACACCGTATGACAGTGGGTCAGTGGGGACAAGGCAGTGCAAACCGCTTCGAGTCACCACCGCGCAAGACCATCGTCCGCGGTAGACTTTCCTTATGGAGACATCCCTGCGTCGCATGAGGAATATTACTCTGGACCCCCGCTCGGTTACTGAGCAGCCCCGAGGGAGGGTGCAGCGCCTGACGGTGGTGCCACGCGGGCTGGCTCCCGTGGATGCTCTGATTGCTCGGCCCGAGAAACCTGAGCGCCTCATCTTCCACTTCATCGGTTTCAACCAAGCCATGGGCCCCTGGGAGGCTGCCAAGCTGGCCATGTGGGCATCTATTTCATCAGCCACCATCGTGACCTGCGAACTACCGGGGTTTTCTCGCTATGGGCAACCCTTGTCCACGAAGGTACGCCAGGACCTTCTCGATGGTGACCCCCAATCGTGGGGGGCGCTCACCTGGTCCTACCTCCAAGCAGCTGTCCGGGCTGGAGAAATCGACACCTTCGATTCTGTGGAGGTGTCTGGGGTTTCCACCGGCTGTTCCCTGGCGACCGCCGTGTTGCCCACCATCCAGTCCTCCCACGATGTCATCGCCCTCACTCTCATGGAACCCATCACTTTGGCGATTCGAACCATTGGTCGTCTGGCCATCCACAACGCTTTCGATTGGGTACGCCTGATGCAGAATGCTCCGCGAAACTACCCCAGCACCTGGGCCCGCCAAGCGAGCTATCGCCAATGGAGGGAACCTAATCTGCGCTATATTTTCCCGGATTTCCTCGCCTCGGTCACTATGCTCGCCGGCGACGACACTGGCGTACGCCTGGATGAGCTCACTCTCCCCACTACTCATCTGGCTCGTGGTGGGTTGTCGAAACTCTGCGCTGCCGAAGAGTTTTCTCGGCTCAATGAGAAACTGGCCGCTAAGAAAATCCAGGGAACCACGACAACGATTTCTGGGCTCGGGCATCAGTTCTGGCAATGCCTTCCTGGGATTGATGCCTTGGCCCGTTTGATCTATCAGTGAGAATCAGGATTGCTCTTCGTTGAAGACATGCCCTGATCCATGGAACCGTGAATCGGGATCATCCCTGAACCTGGACATCTGGCCTTCGAAGATAACGTGCACCGTATCTGTTGGTCCATTCCTGTGCTTAGC
This sequence comes from Propionibacteriaceae bacterium, assembly GCA_009782915.1. Classification (GTDB taxonomy): domain Bacteria; phylum Actinomycetota; class Actinomycetes; order Propionibacteriales; family Propionibacteriaceae; genus WQYJ01. Next base: position 66,568 of record WRIC01000003.1, read on the forward strand.
CACGATCAGATCAGCCTCACCCGGTTCGATGGTTTTGTCGTAATAGTCGGCACGATGCAACAGGATCACCATGTCTGCATCCTGTTCCAGGGAGCCTGATTCACGCAGATCAGACAGTAGTGGTTTCTTGTCGGCGCGGTTTTCTGTTCCACGATTCAACTGGGAGATCGCCACCACAGGAATATCTAACTCTTTGGCCATCAACTTGATTTGGCGTGAAAACTCCGACACCTCCAGCTGGCGGGACTCAACCTTGCGCCCAGAGGTCATGAGCTGAATATAGTCAATGACAATGAGTTTCAGGTCGTGATGTTGTTTCAGCCGGCGAGCCTTGGCGCGTATCTCCAACATGGTCAGGTTGGGGGAATCGTCAATATACAGTGGCGCCGAAGAGATCTGTGTGGTGACTGCGCTGAGGTTATCCCAATAGTCTTCGAGTTTGCCGGTACGAATGTTTTTCAATGGTACGGAGGCCTCAGCGGACAGCAATCGCATCATGATCTCTTGTGCACTCATTTCTAGAGAAAACACAGCTGTGGTCATCATGTTTCGTACCGCAGCACTGCGAGCAATATCCAAGGCAAGAGTTGATTTACCAATCGAGGGGCGAGCAGCAACAATGATCATCTGCCCAGGATGCAAACCATTGGTGAGGGAGTCGAGTTGGGTGAAACCTGTGGGCACCCCGTGCAACCGCCCACCATGAGCTGCCAAGGCATCCATCTCATCCCAGGTGTCTTGCAGTAGTTCCGACACCCGCTGGTAGTCCTCCCCTGAAACACCATCAGAGATCTCGTACATCGTCTGTTGTGCCTTATCAACAATGTCATCAACCTCGCCCTGCCCGGCGTACCCTAATTGCGCGATGCGAATAGATGCCTCCACCAATCGGCGGAGAATGGCCTTCTCGCGTACGATCTCGGCATAGTATTCACCATTAGCCGCAATTGATACTGCCCCATACAGATCAGAGATGTAGGGATATCCACCAGCGCGAGCAATGGCGCCACGTTTGTTCAGATCCTCGGCAACAGTGATAGCATCGGCAGGTATTCCCTGGGAGTAAAGACTGAGAATTGTGTCAAAAATGAGTTCATGGGCGGGTTTGTAGAAGTCGCGACTTTTCACGATGCTCATCACATTGGCGATAGCATCCTTGCTCATGAGCATGGCCCCTAAAACAGATTGCTCCGCTGCGATGTCTTGTGGTGGTGTTCGATCCGGGGTCTCGACAGCAGCAAATGGTATCTCTTGAGTGATAGTCATCATCGTCCTTTCCTGCTGATCTCGACCAGGGACTTTCGTCGAGTAGCTGGTACTACTCTGGCCGAAGGGTCTGACATTTCTTGGATCGGCGTGTCGCATCCTTGGATCGTCCCTGTGGGAATGGCCTCGAAACTACTCCCAGTTAGATTCATCTCCTAACCATTAATCCACACCGCCTTGTGGGTAGATGTGGATGAATCCATCTCTGAGCGCGAAGTTATCCACAGGACCCTGTGGATGATTCCTTTTCTTTGGTGGAAAACTTCCGCGACATGCCGTCGCACTTGGGGAAATGCTCTCGCCAGGAAAAAATCTTGGATTTTTACGCCTGATTCCACCATGTGGATCACGTGGACAACCCAGGGGCCCACCTGATAATTACATCACCGCGGAGACTCGCCCCAGGATTGCGACTGCATGGGGATTCCTTATTATCCACAGGTTATCCACAAAGACAAAATCGTCGCCTTGACTGTTTCCCCTTGCTACAAAAGACTATGTCACCTGGCGGGACTACCTCAGGCTACCTTTTTCTGTGGTTGATTCCCCGGTTTTCCCCCGTTGAGCAGTACGATGGGTTGTCTACCTAGGAGATAATCATGGAGACTAGCTACCTCGTTGGGGGAATGAGTTGTGAGAATTGTGTGAAGCATGTTCTTCAGGAGGTACGCCAGGTTGTTGGTGTCACTGACGGGAGTCTCGACTTGAGTGGTCGCCTTGTCCTCATCTCTGAGCAGGTTCTCGATTTTTCCTTGGTGTCAGCGGCAGTTGCCGAGGCAGGTCATTACACGCTCACTGCTGAAGCCGAGTGAGGACCACCCGACAGTTTCCTGAGAGTTTCTCAGGTTTCTCTTGGATTTCTTGAGACTATCCGATAGAATAACAACTCAACACTCTTCCCAAGGAGAACGTCTGTGGCCATCCTCAAGCCCTCCTTCGTCAGACCCATCGTCTTGACGCTCGTCGGCGTACTGATGATCAACCTCATTGGTTTCGGGCTCCATCTCGCCCTAGGCAAACCAGTCACCCTCATCATTGATGGTGAAACAACCACCACACGACTTGTCTCCGGGAATGTTGGAGTAGTCTTCCTCAAAAACGACATCACCCTCCAACCAGGTGACCTCGTCTCCCATGACATCACCGAAACAGTCACCACCGACATGGTCATCACCATCGAGTATTCCCGCCCCATCGACCTGACACTCAACGGTCAACGCGGGACCTACTGGACCAACTCTGCGAGCGTCAACTCACTCATCGACGACCTTGGGTTAGCGGAAGCATCGATCAAAGTCTCCCCCAACCGTCAAGCACAGATACCCCGCGAAGGGATGGCTGTGACCATTGAAACCGGTCACGACATTGTCTTAACCGCTGACGGCACCACACAGACAGTACATGGGTACGGCACGGTGCGTACCGCCCTCAATGATTTGGGCATCATCTGGGGCGAGGATGACATCATCACCCCAGACCCGAGCTCCATGCTGGCCGATGAGCTGGCGGTGACCATCATTCGAGTACGCCACGAAACAATCACCCGCCAAGCACCCATCCCCTTCGAGATCAACAACACCAAAGACCCCGCCCAACCCCTCGGCAAAGTGTCAGTGAGCATCCCCGGAGTCAATGGGCTCAAAGACCAAACAGTGGTCGTCACCTTCCACGATGGTGAAGTCTTCGTTGAAAAAGTAATCGCCGAAGAAGTGCTCACCGAACCAGTCACCCAGGTGCAAACCACCGGTTCGAAACCCCCCGATGTGTTGGCCAATGTTTCCCCAGGTTCTGCCCAAGCCATCGCGTACGACATGGTCAAAGCCCGTGGCTGGAGTGACGCCGAGTTCCAATGCCTGGTCAACCTGTGGCAGCGAGAATCAGGGTGGCGTACCACCGCAGGCAACAAGAAGTCTGGCGCCTACGGTATCCCCCAAGCCCTACCAGGTTCCAAGATGGCCTCAGCTGGACCCGACTGGCAGACCAACCCTGCCACACAAATCAAGTGGGGTCTAGGCTACATTTCCAAGAGGTACGGAACCCCCTGTGGCGCCTGGAATTCATTCCTGGCCAAGGGATGGTACTAAGCACTCAACAAGGAAACGCCTTCCCCCGCGTCGATTTCTCGACTAAACTGAGTTTGTCCATCTGCGCGGAACAAACGCAGATAGTGACGGTTGGTCTACCCCCAATGAACTGCCAACCACTGAGAGGAACGTGGAGATTATTATGGAAACAAGCGATGGAAAGGTCGTGTTGTCAGTCACTGAAAAGAACCGCCTTCGAGGCCAAAAAGCTCTCAAAGGTTCGACTGTGCTCCAAAATATTCAGAATTTGAAAAAGACGGCTACCGCAGCCCAACAAGAACTCGATGAGGCTGTTGCACAGGCACGCGCCGAAGGATACTCCTGGGTTGCCATTGCCGCTGGTCTTGGGGTCTCCCCCCAAGGTGCTCGACAAAAATACCTGCGCCTAGGCTGATAGGGCAAGGATCGCTCGCCACCATCGACCATGATGAGGTCATCGCGGACTAGAAGACTGCGATGTTCTTGATCATGTCCAAACAGTCGTCGAAGTCCGCCTGTGGTGGCTCCAGGCGAGTGAAACAGAGGATGTCATAGGTCCAATCCCCGTTCGCCATCACCGCCATGAGACCATGGGGGGCAGCAGCATTGGGCGACGACATATCAAAGGTAAACCCGTATCCGGAATGGTTTTTTCCCACGATTTCCATCGTTTCACCCAGGGTCGTCTCGGGTTGGCCACCGATACCGGGTCGCAGTTCGGAATCAACATAGTCTTTGACGCTCCACTGCGTACCATTTTGTTTATTCACTTCAGCGATATTCCAGACATTCAACAAAATCTTGCCTGTCTTTGACTCATAATCGAAAGCATCCTCAGCTCCAGCATTGGCCGGAGCGCTCCAACCCTCAACAGGAATGAGTACGGCATTGGATCCTTTCATGGGATCATCGTTGGTGGGCTCATTATCGGGAAGATCCGTGGGCATCCCAGTGATCGGCGCTGGAGGTGGTGTCGGGTCAATGGGTTCGGCGCACCCCACCAGAGCAATAGCCAGCCCCACAGCAATACCTGCGCCAAGAATACGTCGTACCGACATAAGAATCTCCTTTGTTGCCCCGCCAGGGAGCCGCCTTGCGGAATCGAACCGCAGACCTGCTCATTACGAGTGAGCCGCTCTACCGACTGAGCTAAGGCGGCGTACCTATGAAAAGTAACCTCATTAACTATACCGGTTAGTCCAATTCTTGCGGAAATAGCCGACCAGCCGCAGCGTGACAGTTCATACCGTCCCCCTGTCACATACCATTTGTCACACACTGCAATTTTTCATAATAAACTCCCTGGGGTTCATGGTCGCGGTGGATGTCTCGTAGGATCAAAGGGTGATGGATTGGATCAACTCTCAGCCGTTTGTGATTGCTGCGTTGTTTTTGACTGCAGTTGCTGCGGTACGATCCCAACTCACGTATCTGCTTGGCCGAGGGATCCGCGCTGGTGTGGTCCGAGTAGCATGGGCCACCACCATGGCCCAAGACAAGCAACCCAAGGCCGTTGCATCCCTGCAAAAATGGGGGTGGCCACTGATCCCACTGAGCTTCCTCACTGTCGGATTCCAAACCGCCGTACAACTCACTGCAGGACTCGTCGGATGGCGCTACCTGCCGTACACCCTTGCCTCAATACCCGGATGGATACTCTGGGGAGTTGTCTATGCCGCTGGTGGGCTTGCCGCCTTCGCTGGAATCCTCGCCCTGTGGCACCAATCGTGGTGGCTCGTCCTCCTAGCCATCGTGGTTGTCACAGGAATCATCATCACCATCGTGAAGGTGAGAAATAGAGTCAGGTATGCATCTACCGATGTTGCACCAGTGAAAGTGTCCTGAACTCAGTCACCCCAACCCCGTCACCCTGCGGAGCAAAGCGACTCGCAGGGCCCAGAAATCACATTTAAATCACTGTGGAGTCTGGATTCCGTGACTACGCACGGAATGACCGGGGTAGGGGGAGTCTGGATTCCGTGACTACGCACGGAATGACCGGGGTAGGGGGAGTCTGGATTCTGCGAGTCGCTTCGCTCCGCAGAATGACAGGGGTGAGTCGCGGAGCCTGTACTAGGCAGAAGATTACTGGGAGGCGTACTTCAAACAATCCTTGGTTGTTGAACATTCATCACCAATACGCAGCGGGGCGATGATGCCCTGCGCCCTGAGTTCCAGCAAGCGAGCAGTCACCTGCTCTTTGATGTGGTACGGCGACAAGGTGTTGATGTAAATCTTGGTGTCCCCCTCGAAACCCGCCACTGTTGACACTCGCCATTTAATGTTGATGCGCCAAGGCATCGGTTCTCCAACCTGCGGGGGAACATGATGCCACTCCTCATTGCAGGGGACCTCCCGACCACTGGCTGCATGAATCGCATGAATGAGGTTCGACATCTCTCGTACCTCCAGGTCGGTATGCTCCCAGGGATAAACATGGGAAGATTTCGAGAAAATCTCTATCGTCGGATAACGGTGACCGAAACCAGCGAAAGCAACAGCACCATCATTCTCAGCAATCAACAGATTCTGGTCAATCGCATAATTCACACCCGAGTCGTTGAAAAAATTTTCATTCGCCCGTACGCGCGAAATCACTCGATCAACATTGTCACCATGCTCATCGATAGCCACCAGCTGTTTATGAAGGTGATCGAAACTAGCTCCCGCTGCCTGCAACCAGTTCTGGAAAACCGCCACATAGCGAACATGGGGGTTGGTTTGGTAGAGATTGTTCATCGTGTGAATCGTCAACCTGGTGTACTGCTCATGCTCCTCAACACTGAGACACCCAGCGGAGGCAAGCTCCGCAGTAGACCGGGCCCCATCGGCCCAATGGCGTCGCGCAATGACAACATCGTGGCCGCCACCAAAAAAACTGTCAGCCTGTTCGATGATGCGATCATGATCCATGGAAGCGATTTCTTCGGAACTCTTTCCCGCCAAACGCATCTTGGCCGACTGGACAGCCATGACATGGCGCCGACCCTGATCGGTTGACAGGTAGTGCAGTTTGCGGGCGGCCTCAGCCTGCGTTAGTTCGAAGCCATAGTTTTCATGCCAGTACGCATAACTGACGATCTCAAAAAGGTTAGGTACGACACGGAACTCGGCTAAGGTCTCAAAGAGCTGCTCGGCGGGGGTGTTCTCCAGCAACTGCCACCGGTCACGAATGATCCTCGATTTCTCTGGTGGGGTTTCCAGGTATCGGGCGGAACAAAAAGCGCATGCATGGGTCCAATCAGTGTCCGAGACTGGCCCACTGTTTTTGTCCTCGCGCGGAAGAGGGCGCTCGCTTCGACCACTGACCGTCCACACTCGCGTACCTGTGGAAGGGTTGACCTGTTTGATCGTTCCATCACCCATCGTCATCAGAAACGCTGGTTGCGGTGCAACCGGTATACCCACAGTGCCCATCCTTAACCATGGAGCGAAGCCCCTCAACAGTACTCGACCAGTGTACCGAATCCACCACAGGTCATAGTGTCATGAACACGTCAGTGCCGGTGACGTAGCGCATCACCGACTTTCGTGGCACAGTTAATACTATGCACATCCTTGTCGTTGATGATGATCAAGCCGTACGCGATTCCCTGGCTCGCTCCCTGCAATACACCGGCTACCAGGTGACTTCGGCCCAAGACGGGATTGATGCTTTAGCCAAACTCTCCAGTGGACAGGTTGATGCTGTCATCATGGATGTGATGATGCCACGCCTCGATGGGTTGGAGGCGACACGGATGCTGAGATCCTCGGGCAACGACGTACCTATTCTTATTCTGACAGCCCGCGATGCTATCGAGGATCGTGTTGATGGTTTAGACGCGGGCGCTGATGACTATATGGTCAAGCCTTTCGCCCTTGATGAGCTTCAGGCTCGCTTGCGGGCCCTGACGCGTAGAGCCCACAGTACGGACGAGGGTAGCCCAGTCCAGTTGCTGTCTTTTTCTGATCTGACCTTGGACCCGCAGGCCCGCGAGGTCACCAGGTCGGGTCGCCAGATTTCTTTAACCCGCACCGAGTTTGCTTTGCTCATGGCGTTCATGGAGAATCCTCGCCGAGTCTTGGAGCGGGGCTGGTTGTTGAATGAAGTGTGGGGGTTTGATTTCCCGACCACCGCCAACTCCCTGGAAGTATATATCGGCTATTTGCGTCGGAAGATTGAAGCTGAGGAGGGCTCACGCCTCATCCACACCGTCCGTGGGATCGGTTATGTCCTGAAGGAAACCGGATAGATGGGTTGGCTTGCGTCAGCGATCAGGACCTTTGCCCATCGGGTACGGACCTCGCTACGCTATCGCCTGGTTTTCCTCACCGCTTTGACGATCGTGTCGGCAGCAGCTATCTCCGGTGTGGGGACCTACCAAGCGGCGCGGGTCTCACTCTACAGCCAACTCGATTTGGAGTTGCTCTCGATCGCTGAGAAGGTTGCCTCCCAGCTTGCTTTCGACTTTCAGGGTTCAACAGTCAGCGAAACCACGTCGTTGGATGCGCAAAATGTGGTTGCTGTGGTGGTTGCCGCTAATGGGAACAAGGAAATCCTGGTTGGTGATCGCGAGGAGCCACTGATTACTGGTGCTGCTGAGATTGCGGTCGCCAGGATTCAAGCGGGTTCATCGGTACGCAATGGGGTGTCTGAAGCGTCGGTGACCTACCGGGTGGTGGCTGTTCCTTTTACTGATGCCTCTAATGGGGATGCCTATGCCCTGGTGATTGCCCGTGTTTTGGGGCCCACCTCCGCTGGGTTATACAACCTGTCTTTGTTGCAATGGTTTATTGGGATATGTGCTGTGTTGCTGTCGTGTGTGGCAGCGATCTTTGTTGCGGGGGCCACACTGAACCCGATCCGCGACCTCACAGAAGTTGTCCAAGAGGTCACCTCCACCCAGGAATTATCCACCATCGACGTACGTGGAGCTATGGAGGTTGCCGATCTTCAGTTGTCTTTCAACAAAATGATGGACTCACTGGTGGCATCGCGCAGTCAACAAAACCGTTTCATCGCAGACGCTGGCCACGAACTGCGTACCCCATTGACGTCCTTGAGAACCAATGTGGAGTTACTCATCGCCGATGAAGGCTCACAGATGCTGCCCGAGGGGGCTCGCAAAGAAATCCTCTCCGATGTGGCAGCCCAATTGGGGGAGTTCACTTCACTGATCAACGACCTGGTGGCTTTGAGTCGCGGGCAGAGCGCTCCCGATGATTTCCAGGATGTTGATTTTGCGGAGGTTGTTCACCAGGCTGTGGAAAGGGTTCAGCGTCGCGGACCGAACTTGACCTACGACGTGGTACTTGAAGATATTTTCGTACGCGGGGATGCTGCTAGTTTGGAGCGGGCGGTCACCAATCTTTTGGACAATGCCGTGAAGTATTCTCCCGTGGAATCAACCATCACGGTACGCCTGAGTACGCAGGGCCTGGTGATCTCCGATGAGGGACCGGGTATCGCAGCGGAGGATCTCCCCCACATCTATGAACGTTTCTATCGCTCTGATTTGTCCAGGCATGCCCCCGGTACAGGACTGGGTTTGTCGATCGTCGACCAAACGATCACCGCCCACGGTGGAACCATCGACTATCAAACCTCCCCTGCCGGTGGCGCACAGTTCACGATCAGAATCCCCCATCTGGTTGTCAATCAGGAACCCCCGTACGAGTCTCCCGCAGCGTGACAAAGGGAGCGTGACAAAGGGGACGGGGCGTTTGTCACATTTCTCTCCAGTGACAAAGGGGACGGGGCGTTTGTCACATTTCTCTCCACCTCATCATTTCCTCAGGCAATGAAACACGTCTGACCGAACAACAATTGTTGCCAGAATGTGACAAACGCCCCGTCCCCTTTGTCACGCTGGCTCACGGTTGAGGGAATCGAGGACACCTTTGAGAGGCAACCACCAGGGGTCCTGGGGGCGCTGGGCGTCGTTGTCCATGGCTGCCATAGCTTGGTCGATATGGGTGAACCCGATAGCGTTACGGGAGGTGCCGACACACATGATCGATGTGTCGTGGGTGTTGATCTGGTTCGCAACCTGGGTGATCGCCGCTTCGGTGAGTCGTGTCGCCAGCAACCGATCAGCAGGGGTGGGGGTCACACCTTGTTGGGTGTGGCCAATGATGAGGGTACGGGTGTCGTACCTCCCCCCACCTTCCTCATCAAGCAGGTGAGCAATCGTGTCAGTGGTGTAATTCTTGGAGGCATTCTCGTTGCGTACTGCCAAGAAAAACGAGCGCCCATTGTCATCGAAACTCTTCTTAATCCACGTGATGTCCTGCCCCAAGGATTCCATGGTGATCGGTTTTTCCGGAAGGTACACCTGCTCGGCGCCACCAGCCAAACCACCCAGGAGAGCCAAGAAACCCGAGTTCCGCCCCATGGTTTCGATCACAAAACACCGCCTATTGGCTGAAGCGGACATCCTGACCTGGTCAATGGATTCGACCACATGGTTGAGGGCGGCATCAGCACCCACAGCCATCACTGTTCCCGGAAGATTATTGTCAATCGCAACAGGAACGCAGACGATCGGGATCTGGAGCCCCGGGTAGCGGGAACGCTCAGCATCAATCAGAGACGCTGTTTGGTACCCCGTCCATCCACCAATAATGACCAGGGCATCGATCTTCGCGGTTTCCAATGATCGGGAAATCGCATAAAGCTCCTCAACTACTGGGGTGTGGCGCCTCGTACCCAAAGCTGCCCCCGCCTCGTACGCCCAACCATCAACGTCCTTCCAGACCAGTTCCTGGAGCCGACCCTCCGCCAACCCAACGAAAGAGTCGTTGATTCCTATCATCTGGAACCCCCGCGAGATGCCCAACCAGGTGGCCATGGAAGCCGCGGTGTTCATTCCGGGGGCGAGTGCACCCGCATGAATGATGCCGATCCTCTTGTCAGTCTTCTTCGATTCAGTACGGTGGGGGGTGGTCAATTCGTTGAAAACACCCAGCAGACTGCGGTATTCCGTACCGCGTTTATCCAGAACGTGATCGTACTGGCCCTCCTTGATGAGGGTGGTGACACTGCGGGTTTCGGGTATGGCGGTGGCTAGAGGAAGGCGTACGATCTGTTCACCACGAAGACCGAACACCTCGGGGGGTTGGATGTCTGTCGAGGTGAGGAGGTGGGCTGTTGCTTCGAAACCAAGCCAGGTGGGTGCCCACCGGTCATATGCACTCGGGGTTCCACCGCGTTGAACATGACCGAGGATAGTGACCCGTACCTCCTCATTGAGACCCTCTTCGATGACCTCGCGTACATGGTCGGTGGTGATCGGTTCGCCGTCGCGGGTTTTCGCCCCCTCGGCAACCACCACGATGGAATCCTTGTGACCTGCTTGGCGTGATCGCGTGAGCTGATCACACATGGCTTGCTCCCAGCCGTCTTCGGGGGGAACCTCAGGAATGAGCAGATAGTCGCCGCCCCCACACAGCGCTGCTGCGAGGGCGAGATATCCACAATTGCGACCCATGATCTCCACGACAAAACAGCGTTGATGCGAGGCAGCAGTCGATGAGATCGCATCCATAGCATCGCGTATTCTGTGGAGGGCGGAATCGACCCCGATAGTCATGTCGGTTCCCACCAGGTCGTTATCGATGGACCCCATGAGTCCAGCGCACATGAGTCTGGGGTGGGCGTTGGCTTGGTCGGTGGTTATCTTGTTCTGCTCGGTGAGCTCGGTGATGAGGTCCGGCCAGTTCTCGTGGAACTCGTTCAGACCCGCGAGCGAACCATCCCCGCCGATGACAATGAGCCGGTCGATCCCCTTCTCAACCAGGTTACCTGCTGCAGTGAGTTGGCCTTCCCGGGTGGTGAACTCCTTGCATCGAAAGGTGCCAATGGCCGTACCCCCCTTGCCGAGGATCCCCGAACCATCCTCCCAGGCGAGTTGGGTGATCCCGTCCCCCCCATCAATCATGCCCTGATAGCCTTCACGGATCGCGTACGGTGTGGCACCGGCGAAAAGGGCGGTCCGCATCACAGCCCTGATCGCAGCGTTCATCCCCTGAGCATCACCCCCACTAGTGAGTACCCCAATGCTCTTTCCCGTGGCACTACCCCGCAACTCCTCAGCCTTCACATGCATACCCCCATCGTAGTGCGCCCAAGGTCAGCAGAGCGCAAAGGGGACGTACCCTTTATCTTCTAGAAGTCCTTCCCGTCCACAGTTAGCGGTCATTATGACCGTTTTCTCTGGACGCGGAGGGCACTCTACCCAAGTGTCACCTCCACCGCCTCCCTGCGCACTGCGAGTCGCCCTAGCGGGCTCCGCAGCACAGGCTCCGTCGCAGGGTCCAGATATCACACTTGCACGGCGACGAGCCTAGCGGATTCACATCCCACCGCTTTTGTGTTCACACCGACGGTTTCAGAGTCTTGACAAACCGACGGTCAGCAGGCGCAAGTGCTGACTCGATCCCAGTGTCATAGGTCACAAAGATGCCATCGCGGGAGGCAGCAAGATTCACCAAATGGAAATCGGTGACTTGTCGATACCCTCGCATGGAACCAGTGCTGATGAATGGATCATCGAGTGAAGCGTTCTCAGCCCAGTATTCATGTTGCGATCGACGCCGTACCCTGCCCAGGGCTACCAAAGCATCAGCGCATGTGGCACCAGGATTAATCACCGGGTTGGACAGTAATCTAAGAAATCCTTGTTCCGTTGTTGCACATGTTGCGAAATGATCAGCAGTACGCAGCCAGCTCACTGCCAAGTTGTGATACGGATGAATCCCAAGGTGTGCTGCTAGTAGGAGGTTCACGTCGAGAAGGAAAACCTTGCTAGCCATGGATAGACTCCAGGTAGTGGCTGAGAAAGTCCTCCTCCTCGATTCGTTTGATCTCTTCAACGGTGAGCGGTGGTCTATCCGGATGGAAAATGAGAAAGTCCTCTTCTGGTGCATCCAGCAGGGCGTCGGCCTTCTCCACCAGACGTACGAGCGTGGCGGCCTTAGGTTCACCGGGCACCTGGTGGCGGGCCAGGATGGCCGAAAGTCGCGGAGTCTGGGTCAGGTGTATGCGCTGACGAGTGGCAGTCATAGTAGTAATGGTAGCCTCCTTTGAGCGAAGTGGCATCCACTACCCATGGAGGTGGATGCCACTTAAGCGCATGAGTCGTACCTCCACACTAGTGATCGCTCCATGCGTATCGTGGTGTTATACACAGGCTAAATTCCCCGGAATCCCCCTTCCCGTCCACAGTTAACGGTCATTATGACCGTTTTCTCTGGACGGGAAAGGTGCGATCTTGGATTCACTGACTAGGTGGCAACAAAGTGAAGGAACAGCAAGTAGTTGATTAGTTCGGCTCTGGGCGAAGCTGAACTTTGAACCGTAGATGTGGTCCTCACCAAGCAATCACCTTGCGTCTCCTCCACCGTCTCCCTGCGCACTGCGAGTCGCCCTAGCGGGCTCCGTAGCACAGGCTCCGTCGCAGGGCCCAGATATCACACTCGCTTGGTTGAGGAGTCCAACGATTTCACCCACCACCAACAGACTCAGGATTGAGGGACTCTAGTATCTGGATTCCGCGAGTCGCGCTGGCGCGCTCCGCGGAATGACCAGTTTGTGATGGCTCGTCAGTGATCGATCCTGCGAGACGGTTTTCATCTGTCCGCAGGATGACGTGGGATCTGGTTACTCTCCGGAGGCGAACTGGGATTGGTATAGCTGGTAGTAGGCACCCTTGGCGCGCAGCAGCTCCTTGTGGCTGCCTTGTTCGACGATGTCACCGTGTTCCATCACAAGGATCACATCGGCGTCGCGGATGGTGGACAGGCGGTGGGCAATCACGAAGGACGTACGGTCCTGGCGTAAAGCGCCCATGGCGCGTTGAACCAAGACCTCGGTACGGGTGTCGACCGAACTGGTGGCCTCATCGAGGATCAGGATCGATGGGTTCGCCAAGAACGCACGAGCAATCGTGATCAGCTGCTTTTCACCAGTGGACACATTCGAGCCCTCCTCATCGATGATCGTGTCGTAGCCTTCCGGCAGGGAGCGTACGAAACGATCCACATAAGTAGCCTTTGCTGCGGCACGAATCTCCTGCTCAGTAGCATCAGGGCGACCGTACGCAATATTTTCGCGAATCGTCCCATGGAACAGCCAGGTCTCCTGGAGGACCATGCCCACCGAGGAACGCAAAGCCGAACGCGGAACCCAGGCGGTATCCATTCCATCAAGATGGATCATGCCAGCATCGATGTCATAGAAACGCATGAGCAGATTCACCAAAGTGGTTTTACCTGCGCCAGTTGGACCCACGATTGCAATCGTCTGACCGGGGTGCGCCACAAGATTCAGGTTCGTGATGAGTGGTTTAGCTGGGGTGTACGAGAAAGCAACATCACTAAACTCCACATGCCCGTGAAGAGGCTCAGGCAGTTCGCCCGTACCATCGGGGGTTTGCTCCGGTTCATCGAGCACCTCGAAGACGCGCTCCGCGGATGCCACCCCGGACTGAAGCAGGTTCATCATCGACGCGATCTGGTTGACCGGTTGGGTGAACTGGCGCGAATACTGGATGAAAGCCTGCACACCTCCGAGCGAAATATTGCCCGAAGCGACCCGCAAACCACCGACCACAGCGATCACCACATAACCGAGGTTCCCGATGAAACCCATGATCGGCATGATCGAATTCGACAACGCCTGGGCGCCGAAGGCAGCTTCATAGAGTTCCTGGTTTTTCTCATCAACCGTCCCAGAAATCTCCTCCTGGCGACCAAAGACCTTGACCAAAGCGTGACCGGAGTACGCCTCCTCGATTTCAGCATTCAGCTCACCGGTGGACGCCCACATGGCAGCGAACTTCTTCTGGGACCTCTTCGCGATCTGCATGACCACCAGGATGGACACCGGTATCGTCACCAACGCCACAATCGTGAGCAGCCCCGAGATGGTGAGCATCATGATGAGCACGCCAATCACCGTCAACACCGCGGTCATCACCTGTTGGAGGGTTTGCTGCAAGGACTGCGAAATATTGTCAATGTCATTAGTCACCCGCGACAACAATTCACCGCGAGGTTGATGGTCGAAGTACGACAGGGGTAGCTCATCGAGTTTGCTGGCCATCTGGTTCCTCATCGAGAACACCGTACGCTGGACGATCCCATTGAGAATCCACCCCATACAAATCATCACTAGGGCAGCCACCAGATACAAACCAACAGCGAAACCAATGATCGTCAGCAACCGAGTGAAGTCAATCCCCACACCGGGAGTGAAATCAATGGCAGTGAGCATGTCCAGCATCGATGGCGGGATCGGTGACTCCGCACCTGCATTCTGGCTCATCAACTCCATTAACTTCAGGACATCATCCTTGGTCAGGCTATTAGGGTCACACCCCAGTTGGGCACACACTTGAGGCAGGGTCGCGCGTACCTCGGGTGAATCGAGTTGATTGCCCACCATCATGCCGATCACACCAGAGAAAATCGTGTCGGTGGCTTTGCCAAGCAGCTTCGGCCCGTACACATTGAGCCCGACGCCAATCGTTCCAAGGACGAATACCAGAACCAGGCGGATTCGCTCAGGTTTGAGGTACGTGGCGAGGCGCTTCAAACTGGGCCAGAAGTTCACTGCTTTTTCGGCGGGGGCTCCTCCATGACCACCCATGGGTCCACCACCACGTCCACGACGTTGGGGTCCATGTTTAGGGCGCTCATTGGCTTTACGGACCTCAGTGGTTTGGCTGTCCGTGGTTTCGATCACGTCGATGTTAGTGTCGGTGCTCATGCGAGTGCCTCCTCAGCTGTCATCTGGGATTCCACAATCTCTTGGTACGTGGGGCAGGTTTCCAGGAGTTCCTCATGGGTACCATCACCCACGATCCCGCCATCATCGAGAACAATGATCCGATCAGCTCCACGAATCGTGGACACCCGCTGGGCGACGATCATCACCACTGAATCCTCGGTTTCCTCATGCAAGGCAGCGCGCAGTTTCGCATCCGTGGCCACATCGAGGGCCGAGAAGGAATCATCAAACACATAGATGTCTGGCTTCTTCACCAGCGCTCGGGCGATCGATAATCGTTGCCGCTGACCGCCAGACACGTTCGTACCACCCTGTGAAATGGGTTCATCCAACCCGGCAGGCATCTGCTCAACAAAGTCACGGGCCTGGGCGATCTCCAAAGCGTGCCAGAGTTCCTCATCGGTGGCATCCGGTTTCCCGTGGCGCAGATTCGAGGCGACCGTACCCGTGAACAGGTACGGCTTCTGGGGGATCAGGCCAATGCGTGACCACAAGAGTTGCTCATCGATCTGGCGGATATCAACTCCGTCGAGGCTGACCGTACCCTCGGTGGCATCATAGAGCCGAGGTACGAGATTCACCAGGGTGGTCTTGCCGGAACCAGTGGAACCAATGATCGCCGTGGTCTGGCCAGGGGTCATCGTGAAAGAGATGTTCGAAATAACCGGCTCATCCGCGCCCGCGTACCTAAAAGCAACATCCTCGAAGACGACGCGGGATTCCCCCGAGAGTTCCGTGACTGGGTTCTCGGCGGAGACCACTGTGTTCTTCTGGTCGAAAACCTCCATGATCCTCTCCGCGCAGACTGCAGCACGCGGCACCATGATGATCATCATCGTCGCCATCATGACCGACATGAGGATCTGCATGAGGTAGGTGATGAACGCGGTCAATCCACCGACTTCCATCTCCATGGCGTTGATTTGTTTCGCGCCGAACCACATGACCGCAACTGTGGACAGGTTGAGGATGAACATCACCAAGGGGAACATGGTCATCATCAGGCGCCCGACCTTCACCCCAACATCCATCAAATCAGCGTTAGCTTTGCCGAAACGCTGGGCTTCGTGGGGTTCGCGTACGAAGGCCCGTACCACCCTGATCCCGGTGATGTGCTCACGCAGAACACGGTTCACGGTGTCGATGCGTTTCTGCATGGATTGGAATAGCGGACCCATCTTGGTGATGATGATCGCCGCCAGCAAACCCAGCAAGCAGACGGCAGCGAGGATGATCCATGAGAGTCCCCAAGAGGTACGGATGGCCATGATGACACCACCGACCATGGTGATGGGTGCGCCGAAGATGATGATGCAGCTCATCAGCACGAGCATCTGCACCTGCTGAACATCATTGGTGTTGCGGGTGATGAGTGAGGGTGCCCCGAATTTGTTCATCTCACGGGTGGAGAACGAGAGGACTTTCTTGAATAGCGCTCCACGAATATCGCGCCCAAACGACATTGCCAACCGCGCTCCGAAGAACACTGCCAAGATCTGGCAGATCACTTGGACAGCAGCAACCGCGAGCATGACACCACCATGACTCCAGATGTACGCCGTGTCACCCTTGGCGACCCCGTTATCGATGATCTCAGCGTTGAGTCTCGGTAGTTCTAGGCCCGCAACAGTGGCGCAGAATTGCAGGAAGATGACCACAGCGAGCCACCCCCAATAGGGTTGCAAGTACCTGAAAACCAGGCGGTTCAAGGGGAGTTTCATTCCGGTTCCTTTCCGGTCAGTGCGCGTACGACCAGGGTCACGGTGGTCTGGGAATCCACCGGATCGATGACCGTGTCAGTCATCACTGAAGCTAAGGCAACAGTCAGTACGTGTGCTGCTGCCGTGTCGGGGCTGACGGTCAATTCGTGGGTGTTGTAGGTGAGAGTTTGCTCGATGGCAGTTCTGATGACCCCAGTCTGGGCAGAGAATCTCTGGTGGGGGTGCCCTTGTTTCGGGGGTGTGAACTTGCCAGAGAATCCGTGGGGTGGTTTTCTGTGACTGCGCCCCGCCATGGCAGCCATGAAGGTGTGGATTCGGGACGCTGACTGTTCAACAATGTGAAAGATCTGCGCAATCTTGTCGGGCAGTGGCGTGGCAGGGTTGATGTTCTGGATGTCACCCACCAGATCGCGTACATCCATCACCGAGGATATCGCCGCATGAATGAGGTCTTCTTTCGTGGGAAACACCCGAAAAATCGTCCCCTCAGCAATCCCCGCAGCTTCTGCGATCCGCTTGGTAGAAACCGTAAACCCTTCTTCTTCCAGCAGAGGTACGGTCGCATCAATGATCTCTTGACGCCGTAACTCACTCGACAAAGGTTGTGCTCGTACCACGCAGGGTAGTCTAGTGAGTGAGTACTCACTCACGCAAACTGTCACGGCGAATATGTACCAACCAGCGGGACTCCACCTCGGGCAATCATCAGTCTGGGCCCTGCGAGTCGCGGAGCCTGTGCTGCGGAGCGCGCTAGCGCGACTCGCAGTGCTCCGCAGGGTGACACCTACCCTGTCATTCCGCGGAGGGCGCAAGCCCGACTCGCGGAATCCAGATATGCAACCAGCAACGGTTGGTGAGTCTGTCGTGGTTGATCATGACACACAGACGCCGGAGGGGTGCGGAGCAACACTCTTCCCCTACTCTGAAAAGACACTGGTCGGGAGACCCGTGACGTACTAGGGTCAAGACATGGAAGAGATTTTCACAGGTCCTGAGATCCTGGTGATCGGGGAATCCTTGATTGATATCGTTCAACGTGAGGGCGCGAAATCCCAAGCCTGCCCGGGTGGTAGTCCCATGAATGTGGCCGTCGGATTAGGACGACTGCTTCAGGCGCCCACCTTGGCGACATGGTTTGGCCGTGACAAGTACGGGAAGATGATTCGCAAACATTGCGAGGAATCCGGGGTGAGGATTCTACCCGGGTCAGACCAGGCCCGGCGTACCTCCACTGCGGTGGCTCAACTCGATGAACACGGCCACGCGACCTACACCTTCGACATTGATATGTCTCTTCCTGCCCTGCCTGAGAAGATCCCTGCATTGATTCACGTCGGCTCTCTGGGAGCCGTGCTCCAACCTGCACGCGACATCGTGCTCCCCTATTGCCAACGGGCACAGGGGCAATCCATGATTTTCTTCGACCCCAACTGTCGTCCTTCGATCATGAGATCGCCTGAGACAGTACGCCCGGTGGTCGAAGATTACGTTCGTACCTCAACTGTGGTGAAAGTCTCCGACGAAGACCTAGCGTGGCTCTACCCATCATCAGCCGATACCTACCAGGACCACGCCAAGCGCTGGCTGGAGGGGGGCACGACTAAACTCGTGGTGGTGACCTTGGGAAGCGAGGGCGCCTGGGCGCTGACAGCTCAGTCAGAATTCACTGTTCCCGCTCACACCACCTCAGACGTGATCGACACTGTTGGTGCCGGTGACTCCTTCATGGCAGGGCTCATCTGGGAGACGATAGCGCAAGGATACCTGGAGAGTTCTTTTGGTTTGGTTCTGGGGGAGGAGCCCGAAATTGTGGAGTTCATTGTGACTGAGGCGTCAACAATGGCAGGAATAACCGTGTCCCGAGCTGGGGCAAACCCTCCCTGGCTTCGCGAATTGGAAAGTGGGCAGGCATGATTGTCGTTTCACCGCTGAACAATGAGTTCGCGACCCATGCGACAGAGCTCCTGGATTTTGCTCTCGGTTCGATCTGCGAGGAGGGTGGTTTCGGATGGTTAGGCGCTGCGGGTACTGTCGACCGTGCTCAGAATCGCCAACTGTGGATCAACTGCCGAATGACCCATGTTGCAGCGATCGGCACCCTCCTAGGTCACCCTGGGTGTTCAAAGATGCTCGACCATGGGGTACGCGCACTCACTGACCTCTTCTGTGACAATTGCCGAACTCCCACTCCCGTCTCCCTGCGCAATACTCCCGTCTCCCTGCGCGAAGTCGCAGGGCCCAGAAGACTCGATCCTGAACAACTGCGGAGTCTGGATTCTGCGAGTCGCTCCGCTCCGCAGAATGACGTGGTGGATGAGTTCCCGCTAGGGTCCAGTGGGTGGTTTGACACCGTCGACTGGGAGGGGAACCCCACCAACGACACGAAGGCTGCGTACGCTCACGCGTTCGTGATCCTTGCCGCGTCAAGCGCTGTTGCTGCCGGATCGACGCAGGCCGTACCCCTCTTTGAGGACGCCCTCAGGGTTTCCACCAAGTTTTTCTGGGATGAGGAGTACGGCATGGTTGTTGAGGAGTGGGACCGCAGTTTCACCACCTGCTCGGATTATCGCGGTGTCAACGCGAACATGCACACCGTCGAAGCCTACCTGGCAGCCGCAGACGTGATCGACCTACTCACCCCTCCCTCGTCACCCTGCGCGAAGTCGCAGGGCCCAGACTACGCAGCAGGACAACTGCGGAGTCTGGATTCTGCGAGTCTCGGAGCCTGTGCTGCGGAGCCCGCTAGGGCGACTCGCAGTGCTCCGCAGAATGACGGGCTGGGTGGGGCTCCACAGAATGACAGGGCTGGTGTGTGGCGAAACCGTGCTCTGCGGATCACCAACCGGGTGGTCAACCAGGAGGCACGAAACAACGACTGGCGAATCCCGGAACACTTCAACTCTCAGTGGATCCCCGACCTGGGCTACAACGAGGACACCCCGGCTGATCCTTTCCGCCCCTATGGTGCCACGATTGGTCACGGCTTGGAGTGGGCGCGACTATGCCTCCAACTGGGTGCAAGCCTTGACAACCCACCCGAGTGGATTCCTGAAGCTGCCGAAGCACTCTATGACCGCGCGCTCAGCGACGGCTGGAACAGCGATGGGGCTGAGGGTTTCGTCTACACCACCGATTGGGTGGGTCAACCGGTGGTCCACGAGCGTATGCATTGGGTTCTCGCCGAAGCCATGGGTGCAAGTGCCGCCCTCACGACCTCGGGGGTACGCGACACCACGAGCGATCTGGAGAGCTGGTGGGCGTACGCCAAGCAACACCTCATCGACCCCGACCATGGCTCCTGGTTCCATGAACTGGATCGCCACAATCAACCGTCCGCCCTCGTGTGGAGTGGAAAACCCGACATCTATCACGCACTCCAGGCCGTACTCATTCCACGACTCCCATTAACTCCAGCTATCGTGCCAGCACTAGCCTCGGGACTCTTGTTTGAGTCAACCCTGGGAACCACAGCGTAGTGACAACAATGATGTTTTCTTCCGTAGGGGCACTCTTCACATGACCGCTGATAGAATTCATCAGGGAATCATTCTGGTTGATGAGGAGGAGTCCCCATGAATCAAGAGTTATCTGCTCGTGGTGTGCTGTTCTCTGAAGGCCACCTCGCCACAGATGATTCTCTCCTGGCCCAAGCACTCACCGGTGACGACACAGCAATATCTCAACTGTGGAACCGCTACTATTCGATTGCCACGGTCGAGGCCTCCAAACGTGCCACCAAATCAGCATCACCAGACAAGGTGGTCTTGAAAGGGTTTCGCCGTAGCTTCGCTTCAGCAAAGAAGAAGAACACCAGCTCGGTGGCCTTTCTCTCCCAATGGTTTTCTTTCCTCGGAGCAGAGCCCCCCAATCTCACTAACCGGGCCGTACTGTGGGCTTTTTATTCCCTCCCGGTGAGGAATCGGATCATTGCTTGGCGGCACCGCATCGACCAGTGGCCAACACGAAAGCTCGCCCGAGCTGTGGATCTCAATGATTCATCGGCTCACCTCGTCTTCGACCAGGTGATGCACCAGTTCGCTGGAAATGTTGCCCTCGCCATGGGCCTGCTCGCTGGCCCACCCAATCGCGAACCCTACCTCACCTCTGAGGGGCAAACCACCGCCCTGTCCCGCGCCTTGCTGGACACCACACCCGAGATCATCGCCGAGTTGGGCCCACGTGTTCCTGTCGAGTACGTGATCAGCCCTCCGGCACCAGCACTGTAGTTTCCCCATGATTGAAGTAACACCACCCTCTAGTAGCCACCCTGATGATAAAGGGTGGCACCCTCATACACGGGAAAGGGAGTTCTCTATCCCAGATTGCCGCTAATAATCGTAGTTATTTCGAACCACTTTCAGGAGTTGCATATCTAACCTTCCTTCCGGCGCTTCGACAACAGGGAGCCTCCTCAGTTTCGAATTAGGTGAACCCGGAGTTTTTGTCTTCGCATAGAAAGGACCATCCGGGCTGAGGATAACTTTCATATGAGGATCAAGATGGTCCAAGATCCAGTTGCTTAAAGCAGCCGCATCCCTGCTCACGCGCGCTACTTCATAAGAACGCCACAGAACTTCAAATCGCATACAGACCTCATCCGAATCCCACCATTCTTCACTCCAAACATTTGTTCTTCCATCAATAGGTCGCAGATACCATGAAGCTATCCATCGAACGAATTCTTCCATCGTGAGATACTTCGCTGGATCCCAATTAGTATTATTTTCACCTTCGTAATACATTAGATCCCACATAGTGCCCATCATTGTCCTTTCACCAGAGTTCAGCCACAATACGAAGTACCAACGACAAAACACGCCAAGACACGCCGGAAAAAATCGGTCACACGTACGATTTTCGGCACATATTTACTACCATACCTCGACACCTGCTACGCGACTCCCAACCAGCGCGCTACTGAGGTGTGGAGAACCCCCAAAAGTAATAACACCCACTGCTAGACTTCAAGAGCCATGCAGATATCAACAACGGTCTGGGGGATCTCATGAATAGATACACCAACGAACAATTGGCACAATATGCATCCGCTCTAGCGAAAGTCGCCTCATTATCAAATCTCTTCTCGGAGAGTAGCACCCCTTTCATCCACTATCGAGCGACCGAGTACTTGTATGCGCGAGCCTTCGAAGCAAGAAACCTGGCCCGATCGGATATTGCCATCGATGCAAAACTCGGGACTGTTGGTGTGGGGTTGAAAACCTTCGTATACAGCAACCGTCCCAAGTACGAGAAGATCGCAGAGTTTAATCGAGATCAACCCAGTTTCAATTCACTTCGCCCTCTCGACAAGATCAGGAGAATTGCTGAATTACGTAACGAGAGGATTCGCGTTGCGGGGGAAATTGCCAGTGTTCAAACCTTCGTCTACCACTGCATTGCCCGCAGTCCACGGGCTCTCAGCGTTTTCGAGCAGGAGATGCCATATATCAACCTTGACGATATCGAAATACAGAATTCAAACTCAGGCACCATCAGTTTCTCCGATGGCCGAGAAAGCTACCGATTCAATCAATCGAAGAGCACTCTCTTCAAAGAATTCTTCACGCAAACGTACCTCGTGGAACAGCCAGTGAATATCCTCCGAGACCCCTTTGAGGTCCTCGACTCACTCAACCTTGTGGTGGAGCCAGCCTCGTTCGGGCGACTTGATGTCGAGCAAACCCCCCAAGAGTCTGTCGTACTTCCTCTCTACAGTACGAGGGGCAAACCATCAGTTGAAGAAAAGAGCGGGCTCAACCAATGGAACGCAAGCGGTCGAGTACGCCACATCGATGAGGTGTACATCCCTGTTCCCGCAGTCATTCATCAGAAGTATCCAGGTTTCTTTCCACCACGCTCAGTTCCGTTCGATGTACATTTCCCCAACGGTTCTACACTGTCCATGAGCTTATGCCAAGGTAAATCTCATGGAAAGGCGCTGATGAGCAATCCCAATAACACTCTAGGGAGTTGGTTGCTGAGAGATGTCTTGCACCTCGCAGAAGGAGAACTTGCAACGTACAGTCTTCTGGAAAAGATTGGCATCGACTCCGTAGAAGTGTCCAAGATGGACGATCAATACTATATAGATTTTAAACAGCTGGGCAGCTACGAGCAGTTCGTGTCGGACTAGATGACGCGAAGCATTTGTTCAGCTAAGCGAGCGATCACTGTCACAGTAACCGAGTTTCCTGCCTGTTTGTACAACGAGCTATCAGCTATGTCGGGAAGTTTGTAGTCCTCAGGAAAACCCTGGACGCGGAAGCACTCTCGTGGGGTGAGCTTCCTGATTCCTTTCCCATCGAAAATGATGGGGACGTTGTGACCACCCATACCCATATTGGCCGTCAGCGTGGGGCACACGCCCTTCTTGTTTTTCCGTACGTACTGCCGGCGCCATTGATAGACCTCATTCTCTTCTATTACCTCATTTTTCAAGTGATCGTAGAGTGGCTTGTTGTCGTAATAGTATTTTTCCTCGACCTCTATGTCCAGCATGTCTTGCATGGTCCTCTTGAGTGGCACTGGCTCAGGAAATTCGAACTGTTCGGTTTTGTCAGGATCCTGAAACCCCACAATGTATATACGTTCACGATTCTGAGGCACATTCCCGTACGCCATCGAATTAAGCACGCGCGCCTTAACGAAGTAGCCAAGGTCCTGCAGTGTTTCTTCAATGATTCGGTAGGTTTTTCCATTGTCATGAGTACGGAGGTTCTTCACGTTCTCCAGGAGGAATCCTGATGGTTGCTTTGCCTTAATAATCCGTGCCACATCAAAGAACAGATTTCCTCGTCCCAGTTCGTCATCAAATCCATGTCTATACCCTGCTACGGAGAATGCTTGGCAGGGGAAACCACCCAAGACAAAATCACAATCAGGAATATCCTCATCAGGGATTTGAGTGATATCCTCCACAGTCAGCTTCGGAGCATTGAAGTTCTTGTTGTAGGTGTCAGCACATTTCGGCTCGAAATCATTAGCAAAAACCGTTGAAAAACCAGCCTTTTCGAAGCCAAGCCGGATGCCACCCACCCCGGCAAAGAGATCCAGTGTCTTCCACTCTTGGGTCGGAACAACCTCTGCCCTGGGTGAGGTGGCCACGGCATAATCCCTGATCACTTTCCATACAATCCCCCTGACTTCGATCTCTTTCCTATAGATCGGTAGCATAGACTGATTGGCCGGCTGTAAGCGAAATCCTTTCTTGTCTCGAAATAGTTTCTTCAAAGTGGCTTGGTCTCCATCGACGATAGCAACAACCGTTTGCCCGTTTTCTGCTGATGTTTGGCGCTTGATCACCACAACATCGCCATCGAGTATCCCTTCGTCCATCATGCTATCCCCCACGACTTCGAGGGCAAAAAAGTCTTGATTCTTGGGTAAATTCGGAACCTTCACACAAGCAACAGCGTCTTCGATAGCTTCAATAGGTAGCCCCGCAGTTATTCGCCCCACGATGGGAACGTCTCTGCTTGCCACATCACTGTCTTCGACCAGTCGATACCCACCAAATTCATCTGCTTCCAAAATTCCATCCTCCAGCAGACCTTTCACATGGGTATGCACTGTGGAAACGGACTTGAGCTCCACCGCGACTCGCACTTCATCCAGAGTTGGGAAACGTCCATTCTCCATTGAATACTCTCGGATGAAACTGACAATCTGCGCTTTTCGGTTCTTGCTCACAGCATGACTCTACTAGAAAAAAGTAGAAAACTGGAGCGACACAACACTTGGACAACACTAGCTTAATACCAGTGGTTTTTCTGCCAGAAGCTCCAGGCGCCACAGGGGGTGCCGTAGCGGGACTTGATGTATTTCAGGCCCCATGAGATTTGGGTGTTGGCGTTCGTACGGTAGTCGGCGCCGGAGGAAGCCATCTTTGAAGCGGGGAGAGCCTGGGGAATGCCGTAGGCGCCCGAGGAGGAGTTCTCCGCCCACCAGCGCCAATTCGATTCACGATTCCACAGGTTCACCAGGCACTGGAACTGGGTTTGATTCTGCCAACCGTACGAGGCCATCATCCCGTAAGCAGCAGATTGTGCTTGGGCGGGAGACAGTTGGCCATTCGACCCGCTGGTCGAACCAGTAGAAGAGTTCCCGCCCGAAGAATTCCCACCAGAACCCTGCTTCTCGGCAGCGATCTTTGCGTTAATACTCGCCAAATCACTCTGGGCCTGCTTGAGGGTGATCTTCTTGTTGGCGAGCACCTGCGCTGCGTACGATCTCGCAGCCTGGGCTTCACTCAAAGCCGACGCCATCTCAGCTTCCGCAGCCAGCGCCGCATCGCGTACCGCCTCGGTTTTCTCCACCTGTATGGTCGCCTCCTGCTTGGCAAGTTCCGCAACCAAACGCGCCGCCTCTCTCTCTTGGCGAGCGGCCTCCAATTCGACCTGGATAGCGTTCAGGTTCTCCAAATCAACCTGGTTGGTCAGCAGTACGGTATCCGCCCACTGCACCCGGTTAGCCAAATCAGAGGTCGACTCTGAGTTGATGAGCACAACAAAAGTCACCAACGGCATAGAGTCTTGAACAATCGAGCGCGCATAGGCGTTGATCCGCTCTTTTTGGACATTAATCTTCGCCTGGCCCGCATTCACCTTCGCTTGCGCCTCGGCGAGTTTCTGCTCAGCTTCAAACAGGGCCATCGCCTTCTCGGCTTCCACCACGAGTGCGGCTTCCCACTTTTTTGTTGCCTCATCGAGTACGCGCTGGGCGTACTCAACTTTCGCCTCAGCCTCGCGTACCTTCGCTTGGGCGGCCTCCACTGCGGTATTGGCATTCTTCACCTGGGATTGTGCCTGACTGATCGCCGTCTCAGCGCGTTTCTTGGCAGTATTGAGATCCTCAGCTGAGGCACTCGATGTGAACAGGGACACAGCCATCGCCACAGCGCACAAGACGCTCATCAGATGGCGTGTTTTCGGCACGTCCCCTCCTTTTTCTTTCCACAGCATTGGGTGGCTCGTGGCTGAGAGAAACACTCTCCCACGAGTCCATTCACCATAACCTGCGGATCGCAGCTTGGCGAGAAAATGGGGTACGGGCCTATTTCCACGCGGGGAAGGCTCAACATGCACTTGAGGAATCGGGAACAATGTCAGGGGTCTATGACAGCGATGAGGTCATATCGGAGGAAAGTCGAGGAGTCTTGAAGGGCGCACTACACTGGAACCCATGAGCCAGCCCTCCCTCGATTTCACCCGATTCAACACCACTATTCACCCAGGTGATGATCTCTTCCGGCACGTCAATGGGGGGTGGCTGGTTGATGCGAAGATACCTGAAGACAAGTCGGCTATTGGCGCCTTCGATGATCTTCATGATGATTCTGTCGAAGCTATCAAAGTCATTTGCGAGAACCTGTCCGGGCGTACGTACGACGACTATTCCACCGAGGATGCGAAACTGGCTGCCCTGTATCTGTCTTTCATGAATGAGGAACGCTTGGAGGAGCTAGGCGCCAGCCCCCTCACAGCGCTGCTGGCCAAGGTGGAGGCGATTGCGACCATCGATGATCTGAGGGACTGGATGGGGTGGTGCATCCTCCACGGCTTGAATTCACTGACTGGTGGTGATGTGGATGCTGACCCTGGCAATCCGCGCAGACACCTGTTTTTCGTTGGTCAAGGTGGACTCGGGCTACCAGAGCAGTCCTATTACACCGAACCCCAGCATGAAGAGGTACGCGCCCACTACCTCACCTACATCGCTCGTACTCTTGGGCTGGGAGCTGGAAGGGACACCCCCACTGAACAGGACCACAGTGATGCCCAGGGAGTCTTTGACCTGGAATCCCACATCGCAGTGACCCATTGGGATAATGTGAAAACCCGCGACCTGGCCCAGATGTACAACCTGCGTACCACCGAAGAACTCGCTGGGGAAGCCCCCGGGTTCGGATGGGAGAGAATCCTGGCTGGCGCTGGGCTAACCAATGATGTAGCCGAGGTGGTGAACTGCCAGCCCAGTTTCTTTGTCGATGTATCGACTTTACTCACCGAGGATCGTCTCCCGGTGTGGAAAACATGGGCACGCTTCCACCTGATCTCTGATCTGTCTGATTTCCTGTCCAAGGTTTTTGTGGACAACCACTTTGACTTCTATGGACGCATCCTCACCGGTCAGGAACGACTCAAACCCCGCTGGAAGAGGGCAGTGGCTTTCACCGAAGCAGCGATGGGTGAGGCCCTGGGCAAGGTGTACGTCCGCAAGTATTATCCACCGGAGGCTGCCGCCCGTATGGCCACCCTCATCGAGAATCTGCTGGGCGCCTATCGCCAATCCATCACCGACCTGACGTGGATGGGCGAGGAGACAAAGGTGGAGGCCCTGCGCAAACTCGACGGTTTCCGTCCCAAGATCGGCCACCCACCCAAGTGGCGGGACTACTCTGCTTTGGTGGTCAACCCCGATGATCTGGTAGGCAATGTTCTTGCTGAGGGTCGTTTCACCACCGAGTACGAAGTCAGCAAACTGAGTGTTCCGGTGGACCCGGATGAATGGATGATGTTCCCTCAAACAGTCAACGCCTACTATCACCCGTTGCGCAACGAAATCGTGTTCCCCGCTGCGATCCTTCAACCCCCTTTCTTCAATCTGCACGGGGATGATGCCGTCAACTACGGTGGGATTGGTGCAGTCATCGGCCATGAGATCGGGCATGGTTTCGATGATCAAGGATCAACCTGTGATGGGGAGGGTAAACTCCGCGACTGGTGGACGCCGGAGGATCGCGAGGCGTTCACCACAGCCACACAGGCACTCATCGACCAGTATTCTGCCCTGAGTCCAGCTCAACTCCCCGACCAGCATGTCAACGGGGAACTCACTATTGGTGAAAACATCGGTGACCTCGGTGGTTTAGGGATCGCCCTGAAAGCATGGCGTCTCGCTGGTGGTGACCCCGATGAGGTCATCGATGGTTACACCTGTCTTCAACGATTCTTCCTCAGTTGGGCGGCCTCCTGGAGTTACCACGCCCGCAAAGAGCTTGTCGCCCAACGACTCGCCACCGACGAGCACGCACCCCCCGAATTCCGTTGCAACCAAGTGGTCCGCAACATCGACGAGTTCTACACCGCCTTCGACGTTGGCCCCGATGATGCCCTGTGGCTCCCCCCCGAGGATCGAGTCACCATCTGGTAAAGGGGACGGGGCGTTTGTCACACGCCCGCGACGCTGCGTTTGTCACATAGCGCGTGACAAACGCCCCGTCGCGGGCGTTAGCTGAAGCGCTGCGCCTCCCCTCTGTCATTCTGCGCGAAGTCGCAGAATCCAGACTACGCAGTTGCTCTTTGGTCATTCCGTGCGAAGTCACGGAATCCAGACTCCACAGTTGTTTAAATGTGATGTCTGGACCCTGCGACTACGCGCAGGGTGACGGTGGTGGGGGTGTAGCAGGGTGACGGTGGTGGGGGTGTAGCAGGGTGACGGTGGTGGGAGTGTAGCAGGGTGACGGTGGTGGGGGTTTAACAAACAAATGCCCCAGTGACAAAATGGGGACGCGGGTGTTTTGGCACGCGCCACTAGCTGGAGCGCAGGACTGCTTGGTCGCAGACCTGGTGGAGGAGGCGCAGGGATGCGCTGTCGGGGAAACCGACTAGGTGGGAGCGGGCTGTTTCGGACCACTGGCGTACCTCGGCGCGGGCCTCCTCGACAGCCGGATGGGCGCGCACGAGTGCTAATGCTTCGGGGAGGTCCTCGTCGGGGACAGGGCCCGCAAGCAACTCCAACAGGCGAGCGTCCTCGTCGCGGTGGTGGGTTTGAATGAGCAGGGTAGTGAGCGTGGGAACCCCCTCGCGCAGGTCGGTTCCGGGGCCCTTGCCTGATTCCTCGGAGACAATGTCCAACAGGTCATCAGCCAACTGGAATGCCATTCCTAGGTTCTCGCCATACTCGGTGAGAGCCTCCACCTGATCGGGCTCCAACCCACCAAACCAACCGCCATAACGTGCAGCAGCATTAATCAGGGCCGCGGTTTTCCCACGAATGACCTCCAGGTGGTGGCTGATCCGATCAACACCAGCCTCGGGGCCCACCATCTCGGCGATCTCCCCTTGGACGAGTCGTGAAATAGTGTGACCCTGGTAGCGGACGAAATCCACACCCAAACTCGCCCCCAAAACCGAGGCCTCAGCCAGCAGATAGTCACCGATCATGATTGCTACCGAGTTGCTCCACTTTTGGTGGGCGGATAGCCCACCGCGGCGCAGTTCGGCTTCATCGATCACATCATCGTGGTAGAGGGAGGCAACATGGGTGAGCTCGACAGCAACAGCAGCACTCACTAAGGAATCCTCGTCAACTCCCCCAGCCTCAAGACCGAGACCGCCAGCCGCCATGACTAAGGCGGGGCGAAACATCTTGCCCCCAGCTTCCACCAGATAGCGTGATGCCTCTTCAACAAACTGGTGTGGGGTGGCCAATGTTTGACGCAAGCGTGCTTCAACCCGAGTGGTTAATCCTTCGATCCACTCGGATAGCTGATCATCACTCACCGCCACAGAAAACTCCTAGAGGGCTGCAGGGAGAAGGAACTGAGACACCGCTTGCAGTAGGTCCAGTAATGGACCAGGGACAAGACCGAATCCGAGGGTGCCCAGCAGACAGATCACGAGAACAATCCATGTTCCCACACCTGGGGTTGCCAGTTCTGCTGTTTCATCGGTGGCTTCACGGAAGAACATCACCTGGATGACCCGAATATAGAGATAAACAGCTATAACTGCCAAGAGGACACCCGCCAAAGCTAGCCACCAGAATCCCCCCTGCCATGCGGACACGAAGGCGACATATTTTCCGACAAAACCAGCGGTCAGTGGAATCCCAGCCATCGACAGCAAGAAAATCATCAAGATGACCGACACCAGCCAGTGTTGTCTTCCGAGTCCCGCCCAAGCTTCCAGGGTGGTGGCTTCACGTCCTTGGGTACGAACAAGGGTGACGATAGCGAAGGCGCCAAGAGCAGCGAAGCCATAGGCAATGAGATAGAACATGATGGAGGCCACTGAACTTGGCCCTGTGAGGCCCCCCAGAGCCACTGTGCTGGAGGCGCCCACCAGTGGGATGAGGATGAATCCTGCATGGGAGATAGCCGAGTATGCCAGGACGCGCTTGATGTCATTCTGGTTGATGGCCAACAGAACACCCACCGCGATGGTGAGAAGCCCCACACCAGCCAGTACGGGTTGCCAGGTCCAGCGCATTCCACCCAACCCTGAGTAGAACAACCGCAGGAATCCACCCACAGCAGCTGTCTTGGTCACGATCGACATGAATGCGGTCACTGGTGTGGGTGCTCCCTGATAGACGTCGGGAACCCAGGAGTGGAAGGGAACAGCACCGATCTTGAACAGCAAACCGATGAGAACCAGACCTAATCCCACCAGGAGTAGGGCGTCCCCACCGGCAGTAAAGGTGACACCGCCAGCGAGGGCTGTGTAGTTGAAGGACCCGGCGTACCCAAAGAGGAAGGCCACACCGAATAGGAGAACCGCTGAAGCCATCGCCCCCAGCAGGAAGTATTTCAGGGAGGCTTCCTGGGAGACCACGCGACGATAGCGCGCGAGACCCACCATGACATACAGCGGTAGGGAGAGGATTTCAATGGCCACAAATA
Organism: Propionibacteriaceae bacterium; assembly: GCA_009782915.1. Classification (GTDB taxonomy): domain Bacteria; phylum Actinomycetota; class Actinomycetes; order Propionibacteriales; family Propionibacteriaceae; genus WQYJ01. Next base: position 97,015 of record WRIC01000003.1, read on the forward strand.
GTACGAGCAGGTCGTTGGCCGCCACCAGGAGCATCCCGCCCGCGAGTGCAAAAATAGCGAGCGGGAAAACTTCACTATGGGTTAACCCCTCGTTGGTGGCTTCCGTTTCGGCGTGTGATCCTGGAACAGAGGCAGCTGATGGTGTGAAGGCGGTAGCCCCACTGTGGATTCGACGCTCAGCGAAACCGATGATGGCGATGAGGGCAAACCCGAGCAAGATCAACCAGAATCCTTGAGCGGGCCCATCCACCATGACCGTACCAGACACCATAGAGTCGGCATAGGGTCCGGTGGCCGGCATGCGGGAGGGATCCGCGAGACCCGATATTCCCCAATGCAACACCAGTACGGTTAGGGCGCAGCCGAGTCCAAGAACACCAAGAATGAGTTGTACGAGGAAACGTCCTTTGCGTGGCCAGAATGCTTCGACGAGGATACCCAGACAGGCCACACCCAGCACGATCAGGAAGGGTGTGAGAAGGAAATAGTCCAACTGTGGTGTGGAAAACTCATAGAGTGTCATCACCGTTCTCCCTCCACGAGTGCCTCTGGATCGGTCATATCAGCGGCCACCATGTAATACTGCGTGGTCACGGCAATCTCATCGAGCGCCGGTTGGGGATAGAACCCCAACACCAGGAAGGCCACGACGAGCGGAATCAAGGCGAGACGCTCACGCCACGATAGGTCACTGGTGATATGTTTCTGGGTTGCTTCGGTGACTGACCCGGTCATCATTCTCTGATAGGTCCACAGGATATAGACCGCCGCTAACACCGTACCGGGAACAGCAATGGCAGCGATCACTGGATAGCGACTCCAGGTTCCAGCGATAGCCATGAATTCCGAAACGAATGGTGAGGTTCCTGGCAATGCACAACAGGCCAAACCAGCGATGAGGGTGAAACCCGCAGCCAGGGGTGCAACCTTGTTGACCCCACCGAAGTGACGAACATCCATGGATCCTCGCCGATATATGAGGTAACCGACCACCAGATAGAGGGCTCCTGTTGCCAGAGCGTGGTTGACCATATAGAAGATCGCTCCGGAGATTGACTGGCTGGTCATGGCGAAGATGCACATGACCATGAAACCAAAGTGGGAGATGGAGGTGTACGCGATGAGCCTCATCAGGTTCTTGGACCCGATAGCTGCGAAGGCGCCATAGAAAATGGAGACCAGGGCCAGAACCAGGATCACTGGTGTTGCCCACTTGGCTTCAACAGGGAAGATTCCAATACAGATGCGAATCATGCCGAAGGTGCCGAGTTTGTCGAGGATGCCCACCATGAGGGCTGCACCACCGGGTGTGGTTTCTTCAGCAGCATCCGGCAACCAGATGTGGGCGGGAACCATGGGGGCTTTGAGCGCGAAGGCCACAAAGAAACTGACGAAGATCAGGTGGGTGACCCAGGTGGGATGGAAGGTCATTGCGCCGAGTTCAACAAAACCAAGCGAGATTTGCCCAGTACGCGCCGACAGTACGGTCGTACCAATGACCCCAAAGAGCATGATGAGTCCGCCAGCGAGACCGAAGATCAGGAACTTAGCAGCAGCTTGCCCACGTTTGGCTCCACCCCAGCCACCGATGAGGAAATACATGGGGATCAATGTGGCTTCAAAAAACACATAGAAGATGAGCAGGTCGAAACTCATGAAGGTGAACAGGGAGAAGCTGGACACGAGCAACACCAACGCAACGAAGGTCTTCGAGGAGAATCGGCCCGTCTCACCCACCCCGGTCTTCCATTCAGCAATGAGTACGGTGGGAACCAGCAGGACGGTGACCAGCACCATCACCAAACCCATGCCGTCGAGATCAAGGCTGTACGAGGAACCCACGGCGGGAAGCCACGGTAGGGATTCTTTGACAGAAATGGCAGCCATCTTCATATAGGCCACGAGAGCGACGGTGTAACCGAGGCTGATCAGCGAGAAGATGAGTGCCAGGATGCGCCCGGCTTTCTGCGCTGACATAGCGACGATCAGCGCGCCGAGCAGGGGGATCAGCCCAACAATACTTAGATAGGGGATAGTCATCACACTCACCTCAGACCAATCGACTCAATAAGAGGAACAAACCGAGGAAGACGATACCTATGACCATGGTGAGCCCATAGGTCCGGACGTACCCATTTTGGATGACACGCAATTTCGTGCCCAGCGTTTCAACAAAGCGCCCGAAACCTTCAATGCCAGGAGTGATTCCTTTCTCGTCGGTGGTCGCCACCGCTCGTGAGAGTAGCTCCGCGGGTTTGACGACCGCATAGTCATTGACCACGTCACCGAAGAGATCATTTCGTCCGATAGTGGTGAAGATCGACACCTTCTGTGGGGCAGTATCGGGGATATCCTTCTTGAACAGCAACCATCCCAGGGCCACTCCACACCCGACAACAGCCATAGTGATCAAACCAATAGGTGTGATCGCTGGAAGCCAGGAGGTGTGTTCACCCACCTCAGCTCCGATGGGTGCCAACCAGGAACCAATCCACGAGTTGAGCGCCATACCACCGATGAGCGAGCCGATAGCGAGGAACACCAGGGGAATCCACATCACTGCAGGTGATTCATGGGGATGGACACCTTGACGCCAGCGGGACTGACCAAAGAAGGTCATCATCATCAATCGGGTCATATAGAAGGCCGTGACACCTGCGCCGATGAGCGCCAAAACACCAAGAATCGGTTGCCCATGGAAAGCTGCCTCAATGATGTGATCCTTGGAATAGAACCCAGCAAACATCGGGAATCCGATGATCGCAAGATACCCCATGGCAAAGGTCACGAAGGTGATGGGGAGCACCTGACGCAAAGCCCCATAGTGGCGCATATCCACATCATCGTTGGTGGCGTGCATCACCGAACCAGCGCCGAGGAACATGTTGGCTTTGAAGAACCCGTGGGTGAGCAGATGGAAGATCGCGAATGCATATCCAGCCGGCCCGATGCCAGCAGCCAACATCATGTAGCCAATCTGGGACATGGTCGAACCAGCCAACACCTTCTTGATGTCGTCCTTGGAGCATCCGATCCAGGCACCCACCAGCAGAGTGACCGTGCCCACGATCGCCACTGCCAACTGTGCGATCGGGGATTGTTCGAAGATTGCCCCCGAGCGTACGACCAGATAAACCCCAGCGGTCACCATCGTGGCTGCGTGGATGAGGGCGGACACTGGTGTGGGACCTTCCATGGCATCAAGCAACCAGGATTGCAGGGGAACCTGGGCGGATTTTCCGCAGGCACCCACTAACAGCATGATGCCGATGAAGGTTGCCCATCCTGGTGAGAGCATGTCCGCCCCAGCGCTCACATCGACAAAGGAGGTCGAGGAGAACATCGCCAACATGGTGAAGGCCGCAATGAGTAACCCCATATCCCCGACACGGTTAACGATGAAAGCTTTCTTGCCGGCTGCCGCAGCACTTGGTTTTTCTTGCCAGAAGGAGATCAGCAGGTACGACGCGAGGCCCACACCCTCCCAGCCGACAAACAACACGAGATAGTTGTTGGCGAGAACCAGCAGAAGCATGGCCGCGATGAATAAATTGAGGTACGCGAAGAAGCGACGACGATGGGGATCATGAGCCATGTAACCAAGGGAGTAAATGTGGATGAGTGACCCGACCCCGGTGATCAGTAACACGAAGAGGATCGACAGCGGATCAATGAGCAGACCAGCCTCGATCTGCCAGGAACCCGATGAGATCCATGTGTAGAGCGGAATATCGACTGTTCTTTCCCCCACCGGTTTGCCCCACAGATCGAGAAAATACATCACAGCGAGAGTGAAGGATGCCAGTGGTGCCAACGTGGCCAGGAAGTGACCAAAAGAGTTGGTGACCTTGCCGAGACTCAGGAGCAGTCCAGCCATGACCGCTGGTATGGCAATCAACATCCACACTAAGGAGAAGTCGGTGACCATCAGTGAACTAACCATCATCACCCCTTCAACACATTCTCTGCGTCAACCGAGGTGGATCGACGAGTACGGGTGATCATCACAATGATCGACAGACCAATCACCACTTCTGCAGCAGCAACAACCATGACGAAGAACGCCGCCATCTGGCCATCCAGGACACCATGGTGGGAGCTGAAAGCCACAAACAGCAGGTTGCAGGCGTTGAGCATGAGCTCCACACACATGAACACTACGAGGGCATTGCGACGTATGAGGAAACCAATTAACCCGATGGTGAACAAGATGACGGCGAGAACCGCATAGAGACTAGTCATCGCTCCCCTCCTTGTCATCAGCTTCATCAAGGTCTTCGTCTTCGTCCTCGTCGAGCTCCCCATCAGCAGTTTCTAAGGCAAGAAGGACTTCGTCGTGGGCCTCCCACAGTTGCTCACCAGTGGCGATTGTCACACGGCTGGCCAGGATCTCGGAGACAGAATTCTCGGCCACAGAGCCATCGGGGAGAAGAGCGGGTGTCGCAATCGAGTTGTGTCGAGCGAAAACCCCAGAGTTGGGTTTCGGACCAGGATGTTTCCCCGAAGAGGTGAAAGCCTGCAGACGTTCTTCGGCTCTTTCTTTCTGCCCGATCTTCTTCTTGATTTGTTCAGGGTGGGCGAGAACCATCGCTGCCACAGCAGCAGTAATGAGCAAGGCGGCTGTGGCTTCAAAAGCTATGACGTACCGAGAGAAAATCAATTCAGCTAATCCTTGAACATTTCCCCCAGCAGCAGTGTTGGTCACGTCAACACCGAGGCCCTGGCCAACGACTCCTTGGAGAACACCCAACACCAGCAGGGCTAGGACACCCACCCCCGCAAGCCCAACGGCCACACGATGACCTTTGAGTGTTTCGGTGATGGAGTCGGTGGAATCCACACCCACGAGCATGATGACAAAGAGGAACAGCATCAGGATCGCACCAGTGTAAACAATGATTTGAACAGCCATGAGGAAGGGGGCTCCCAGGCTCGCATAGATGACGGCTAGCGAGATCATCACCAGGGCTAGGCAGAGGGCCGAATACACTGGTTTGGAGAAACTGATCAGCCCAATAGCTCCCAGGATGGCCAAAACCGCGCAGATCCAGAAAACAACCTCCGTACCAGTAATCACCAAAATACTCATAGGTCATCACCCCCTTGGGCTACACGCCCGCGCAGGGGAACACGATTGTCTGCTCCAGTGTCGGGCATGCCTAAGAAATACTCGCGCTCATCGTCGGAGAGGCGAGGATGGGGGTACGGCGGTGGGCTCATCCCTTCCAGCAGGGGGGCCAGTAGTTCTTCCTTGGTGTAGACCAGGGAGGCTCGAGAGCGGTCAGCGAGCTTGAACTCGTTGGTCATCGTGAGCGCTCTGGTGGGACATGCTTCGATGCACATCCCGCAGAAGATACAGCGCAGATAGTTGATTTGGTAAACCTTGGAATATCTTTCACCGGGGGAATAACGCCTCTGGTCGGTGTTTGCTCCTGCCTCAACATAGATCGCATCAGCCGGGCAAGCCCAGGCGCATAGTTCACAGCCCACACACTTTTCGAGCCCATCAGGCCAACGATTGAGTTGGTGGCGTCCATGGAAGCGGGCCTCGGTGACTTTTTCTTTACCCTTCTGGGGGTATCCCTGGGTGAAGGGTTTGCGGAACATGGTGGCGAAGGTGATCGCAAAACCCTTCCAGGCATCAAAAACACCCATGATCAGGCCCCCTTCCCTGATTCATCCGACTCAATGATGTCCCCGGCCGAGTCCACCAGAACCTGGGAGTCGTCCAGCACCTGCCCAGGCATCGGCGGTACGGGGTAGCCGTACTCGAAGGGATCAAAGACACCCTCGGGAACTTCCGGTACGCGGGAAACCTCGGAGCGTACTCGTGATTTCTTGTCCGGCCACAGAAGCAGGATGAGAAGCAACACCAGCAGGACACCTGAGCCAATGAGCAAAACATTGCGGGAGACCAAGGTGGTGCCTGTGACATATTGCGCAACAAAAGGTGTGCAGGCCACGAGCAGTATCCATAGAAGATTAATCGGGATCAGCCACTTCCAACCGAGGTGCATGAACTGGTCGTAGCGCAATCTGGGCAGGGTTCCACGCAACCACACAAACAGGAAGATGAAACACATCACCTTGGCGAAGAACCACACCGGGCCCATCCAGCCAGTATCGATCCATTCCCAACCAGGACGTTGGCTCACCCAAGGCACCAGGGGCCACGGTGCATGGTAGCCACCCAGGAACAAGGTGGTGGCCATGCCAGAAACAGTCGCCATGTTGATGTATTCCGCTAGGAAGTAGATGGCGTACCGGAAACCCGAATAGTCGGTGAGATAACCGGAGACGAGTTCTTGTTCACATTCGACCAGATCGAAGGGGGCGCGGTTGGTTTCGGCCACCATCGAGATGACGTAGATGATGAAACTCGGGAAGAGAAGGATGGCGAACCAGGAGGGGAATTGGAGCCCAGGCAGGACCGACCAGGTCTCCATTTGCGCATCAACAATGCCGGAGGTGGACATCGACGAGGCATACATAAACACCGCCACCAAGGACAGACCCATCGCAATCTCGTAGGAGATCATCTGCGCAGTTGAACGAATCGACCCCACGATGGAGTATTGAGAGGTGGAGGCCCACCCTGCTAAGACCACCCCATAGATTCCAACAGAAGCAATCGACAAGACAAACAGTACGCCCATGGGTAGGTCGGTGAGCTGGAGGTGGGTGGTTTGACCAAAGATGGTGACCTCACCACCAATGGGCATGACCGACCAGGCGGTGAAAGCTGCTGTGCCCATGAGGATCGGGGCAAGATTGAACACCACCTTGTCAGCACCGGTGGGACGGAAATCCTCTTTGATGAGGGCTTTTGTACCATCAGCAAGAGCCTGGGCCAGACCCAAGGGGCCATTCATGATAGGTCCCTTGCGTTGCTGCATCTTGCCCACCACACGACGTTCAAACCAGACGTTGAAGATGGTGAAAACCAACAGAACCACAAACAGGCCCAGAACCTTGATGAGGATGATCCACCATACGTCCGTACCGAAAACCGCCGATTGGTCAGGATTCATTTCTTGCCTCCCTTCTCAACCAACTCGTTGTCCAAGGAGACCACACTTCCCAGGTGGGCCCCGATCGAAGACAGAGCCAATCCGGGAGCGTTCGTGGGGAGCCAGATGACCGACTCAACCATGGTGGGCTCAAGCTCCCAAGCGAAACTCAGCGCCCCATGGGCCCCGCTCACCCGCACAGGAGCACCTTCGATCAACCCAGCGGCCTTGGCTGTGGCTGGAGAAACCCTCGCCAGGATGGGTCGGGCTGTGGCCTTCAATTGGTCTGCTCCATCCAAGCAATGGGAGTCATCGAGCAGTTCACGCCACGTGGAAACGATGGCTTGATTCTTCGCAAGCTTGGAGGCTTTGAGTGGCTTCACCTGCGGTGCAGCTGGAGTGGGTCCGCCATAGGCCGGAATACCTTCCCAGGATTCTTTGGCGCCTGCGGAGGTACGGAAACCCAGGGGTTTGCCCAGGACGTCAGCGAGCTCGGAAAGAATCCTGATGTCGGTGAGTGAGGTGGTGGTAGGTGTCACCACCTGGGAGAGGGACCGTTCCCGATGCTCCCAGTTGAAGAAGGTGCCATCGGTTTCTTCCAAGGGTGCCACAGGGAATACCACATCAGCGGACTTAGCCACAGTGGACAGGTGGGTGTCGAAACAGATCACAAAAGCCTCAGTGAGGTTCTTGATCATGGTTGATGAGCTGATGAAATCTTCCACTTCAACACCACTGACCACCATGGTGGAGGGGTTGGTGGCCCTGCTGGAGATAGCTGACAGATCGCTCTTCCAGTAGTCGCTGAGTCCCTGCGAATCAGTGGTCGGGTATCCACCGGGAAGTAGTCCGGGCAAACATCCTGCTTTCAAGGCACCGATCTCACCGGCGCGGCGTGGAATCCAGGCCAAGCGCGCCGGGGAGGAGGTGACCTTCTCGACCAGCGCACTCAAGGCTCCAGGAATCTGGGCGAGAGTTTCCCCCGCCAAGACGACTGTTCCCTTGGCGAGTTTCAGGTTCCCTATTGCGGTGGGAAGATCACAGGGTTTCACTGGAACAAACTGGGCGCCCAGTTTGTGGGAACCCCACGAATAGATCGCTGAGAGGGTTTCAACCTTCAAGCCATATTTGCGGACAGCCTTGCGCAGGCGCAGGAAAACAATCGGTGATTCGCTTTCCGGTTCACATCCCACCAAGATCACCTTTTTTGCTGACTCCAGCTCAGCGTAGGTCACTGGGTTGGTTTCACCTGCGACACAAGAAGCAAGGAACTGGGTTTCCTCGTCAGCCGATGGTCGTGACCGGAAATCGACAGAGTTGGTTCCCACCACCGTACGAGCGAACTTGGAGAACCCGTAGGAGGATTCCAGTGTTGCTCGCCCCGAGATGAGGAAACCAGTGGAGGCACCCGATTCGCGCAAGGCGTTCGCTGCGGCTTCGATAGCTTCCCCCCACGAGACTTCCACCAGTGTGCCTGTTTTCTTGTCTCCTTGACGAACCATGGGAGCCGTGATGCGCTGCCCACTGCACGAGCTACGGAAACCATATCGTCCCTTGTCACAGGCCCAGGCCTCATTGACTTCCGCCTCATGGGCTGCCTTGCGGCGAACCACCTTGCCCGAGCGCGCGTCCACATTCAGTGAACACCCACAAGCGCAGTTCTCGCAGGTGGTACGGGTGGTGGTGAGGTCGAAGGGACGCCCCGAGAAGCGATAGTCCGCGGAGGTCAGCGCCCCCACAGGGCACAGTTGAACAACATTGCCCGAGAAATAGGAATCATAGGGTTTATCTGGGGCGATACTGACCTGCTGGTGGGAACCACGCTCGGTCAATTGGATCATAGGGTCACCCGAAATCTGATCAGAGAACCGCGTACATCTCGTACACAACACACACCGTTCACGATCCAGCACAATCAGCTCAGACAAGGCGACTGGTTTGGCGAAGGTGTTCTTCTCGCCGTCGAAACGCTGTTCGGCGCGCCCAGAGACCATGGCCTGATTCTGTAAGGGGCACTCCCCACCCTTGTCGCATACAGGGCAATCCAGGGGGTGGTTCAACAAGATGAGTTCCATGATGTCTGCTTGGGCTTTCTTCGCCGAAGCGGATGTGACCTGGGTGCCGAGAACCATGCCATCGGCGACCTGGGTCGTGCACGCAGGTTGGGGGGTGGGAAAACCGCGACCGTTGCCGGCGTCAGTGATCTCCACCAAACACTGGCGGCAAGCCCCCACCGGGTCCAACAGTGGATGATCGCAGAAGCGCGGAACATGAACCCCAGCAGCCTCGGCTGCCCGAATCGCCAGGGTGCCCTTGGGTACGGTGGCCTGGGCGCCATCAATGGTGACAGTGACCATCTCGGCCATAGGAACCTCACTCATGAGTCCACCTCCTCGGCCACCGGAAACAAGGCACTGCGATCATAGGGGAGATACTCCCACGCTGGGGTGTGGTATCCCACCTCGAACTCCTTGCGGAAGTGCTCCACGGCACTCGAGACACACGCCACCGCTCCACCCAGCAGTGGGCAGAAACTCTTCGAATCGATGAGGTCCACCAAGGCAAGCAGTTTGTCGACATCGCCTTTCCGGCCCTCACCAGCTTCGAGGCGGGTGAGAAGTTGGACAAGCCAATAGGTTCCTTCGCGACATGGCGTACATTTCCCGCAAGATTCGTGGGCATAGAACTCCACCCAACGAAGAGTGGTTCGTACCACCGAGACGGTCTCATCGAAAACCTGCATAGCTTTCGTGCCGAGCATCGTGCCCACCGCTGCCAAGGACTCAAAATCCATCACTGTGTCCAGATGGTCAGCGGTCAGAAGAGGGGTTGATGAACCACCGGGGGTGAAGAACTTCAACTCGTGGCCTTCACGGATACCCCCGGCCATCTCCAATAGCTCCCTCATGGTGATCCCGAAGGCAGCCTCGTACTGGCCAGGGCGTTGAACATGGCCCGACAAAGAATAAATCGTGAACCCCTGGGATTTTTCCGTCCCCATCGAAGCAAACCAGGCCGCACCATTGTCGATGATTGATGGGACCGAAGCAATCGACTCCACATTGTTGACCACTGTGGGGCACTGATAGAGCCCAGCCACTGCTGGGAAAGGTGGGCGCAAACGCGGTTGACCACGCAACCCCTCCAAAGAGTTGAGCAGAGCCGTTTCCTCACCACAGATATAGGCCCCCGCGCCGGATTGAACAATCACATCCAAGTCAAAACCCGAGCCACAGATATTCTTGCCCAGCAACCCGGCAGCATAAGCCTCCTCCACAGCTTGGCGCATCCGGCGGATCGGGTGAACCACCTCACCGCGAATATAAATGAAAGCCATGTGAGCATTGATGGCGTACGAGGAGATGATGACACCCTCCAGCAAGGTGTGAGGGCTGGCCATCAGCAGAGGGATGTCTTTACAGGTGCCCGGTTCGGATTCGTCACCGTTGACCACCAGATACTTCGGGTTCGGGTTATCTTGGGGAACAAAACTCCACTTCATTCCCGTGGGGAACCCAGCCCCACCACGGCCCCTCAACCCCGATTCTTTCACCTCGCCCACGACCGCTTCCGGGGTCATGGCGAAAGCCTTCTTGATGGCCGTGTAGCCGCCTTGTTTTTGGTAGGCCGCCAGGGTCCACGAGTTGTCGGTTCCCCAATTCTTCGTCAGTACGGGGGTGAGTTGAGTGGTCACTTCTTACCCCCCTTCGCCTTCGGGGTTTTCTTCGGCGCCGGAGCAGTCCACTTCTTTTTCTCGGCGAGACGTACCCCTTCGAGGGATGGCTCACCAGCGGAAGGACCCTCGTTTCCTTGACCATCTAAGAATCCTGCGAGCACCTTCTCGGAATCTGCGAGACTCGTCAGCTTGGGCCCGCGAGTGGAGCGTACCTCGCGACCAGAGCGAAGATCATCTATGAGCTGTTCAGCCTTCTGCGGGGTCATATTGTCCATGAACTCCCAGTTGACCATCATCACTGGAGCAAAATCACAAGCCGCATTACATTCAACCTTCTCCAAGGAGAACAATCCATCAGAGGTGGTTTCCCCATCGGTGATCCCCAGCTTGTCCTCCATGGTTTCCAGCAGGGCATCCCCACCCATGACCGCGCATAGTGCAGTAGTGCAGACACCAATGTGGTGCTTGCCTGCTGGACGGCGTTTATACATGGTGTAGAAGGTTGCTACCCCCGACACCTGGGCCTGGGTGATCCCCAGGATCTCGGCACACACCTCGATCCCACGCGCCGAAATAAAACCATCAACCGCCTGGACGAGATGCAACATCGGCAACAGAGCTGAGCGTGGATGAGGATAACGCTTCGACAAAGCGGTGAGTTGCTTGATCACCGCCTGGTCGATCATGGTCGGTGGAAGAGCTTCAGTTTCATCATGCTCCATGGCAGAGTCACTCATCGATCAACACCTCCCAACACAGGGTCGAGGCTCGCAACAGCCACGACAACATCAGAGAGCATCCCACCCTCACACATCATAGGAACAGCCTGAAGATGATGGAACCCAGGATCCCGCATGTGAACACGGAAGGGTCTGGTTCCCCCATCGGAGACCAGATGGCAACCCAGTTCACCCTTCGGTGATTCAATCGTTGCATAGACCTGGCCAGCGGGAACCTGGAAACCTTCACTGACGAGTTTGAAGTGGTGGATGAGCGCTGGCATGGACTGGCCCATCACCTTCTTCACATGGGCTGGCGAATTACCTTGGCCATCAGGCCCGAGACTCAGATCACCGGGTTTGCCGATCTTTGGGTCTTCGGTCATGATGGGTTGCCCTGTGGTGGCTTGGAGTTTCTCATAACACTGCTCAACGATCTTCAGTGACTCTGCCATCTCGGAGAGCCTCACCCTGAACCGCCCGTACGCATCACAGGTATCCCAGGTGATCACATCAAAGTCATAGTTCTCATATCCGCAGTACGGTTGTTTCTTGCGCAGATCCCAGGGGTAACCAGTGGCGCGCAAGGGTGGCCCTGTCACACCCATGGCTATTGCTTGGGGATAGGACAGGGTTGCCACATCCGACATGCGCCCCTGGAAGATCGGATTAGCATTACAGAACCCCGCGTACTCTCGAAGATGCTTGTGCAACCATTCGATGACTGTACGCAAACGGGCCAAACCGTTCTCGGGAAGATCGATGCTCACCCCGCCGGGACGAATATAGGCGTGGTTCATGCGGGTTCCACACAGGGCCTCAAAGAAGTCGAGGATCATTTCGCGTTCACGGAACCCGATGGTCATCACCGTCAGCGCACCGATTTCCATTCCACCGGTGCCAATAGCGACCAGATGGTTGGCGATGCGACCCAATTCCATGGCGAGAACGCGCAGAATGTTGGCGCGCTCAGGCACCTCAATGCCGAGTAGTTTCTCCACAGCCAAGCAGTAGACCACTTCGTTGAAGATGGGGGCCACATAATCCATGCGAGTGATATAGGTGACACCTTGGTTCCACGTACGATATTCCATGGATTTTTCGATCCCCGAATGCAGGAATCCAATGCCTGGGCGAATCGACTGGACCGATTCGCCATCAAGTTCGACTTCTAAGCGAAGGACACCATGGGTGGAGGGATGCTGGGGCCCCATATTGATGACAATGATTTCGTCATTTCGGTTGTGTTGGGCTGCAACCACGTCCTCGAAGTCACCACCAGTCACCAGGTATTCTGCGGGAAGAGTCATGGTCACCGCCTTTCCTCAGGTGGTGGTGTGGTTGCACCTTTAAACTTCTGGGGAACCCCACCCAAGGGGTAGTCCTTGCGTAGCGGATGACCATCCCAATCATCGGGCATGAGAATCCTTGTCAAATGAGGATGACCTTGGAAGAGTATCCCGAACATGTCCCAGGTTTCCCGCTCATGCCAATCCACATGGGGATAAATCGAGGTGATGGAATCCAGCACAGGATCATCTTCTGGTACGGCCACCTCTAGGCGAATGCGGTGGTTGTGGGTCATCGACAGCAGTGAATAAACCACATGGAGTTCATGGCCTTCGTCATGGGGATAGTGAACCCCGGAAACCGACGTACAGGATTCGAATCTCAATTCTGCATCATCGCGGGCCACCTTGACCGTGTCCAGGAGTTGTTCTTTTGGTACGACAATAGTCAACTCACCGCGATCGCGGGTGGCATTCTTTTTGAGCCCCGGAACCAACTTATTGAAACGGTTAATGACGGGAGTGAACCACTTGCTCATGGGCGGGGCCCTCCCAAAGCTGGCAGGGCACCGGCTATGATTTTCTCTTCACGCCCAGTAGCCTGCCTGGCAATATTCTTTCCAATCGGATCCCATTGGACTTCCTGCTTGCGGAGCTTAAAGATCGCATCAATGAGCATGTCAGGGCGTGGTGGACATCCTGGTACGTAGATATCTACGGGAATGATGTGATCACAGCCTTGAACAATGGCGTAGTTATTGAACAATCCACCCGTCGAAGCACAAGCACCCATCGAAACCACCCATTTGGGGTTGGGCATTTGGTCATAGACCTGGCGTACGATCGGAGCCATTTTCTGGGAGAGACGACCCGAGACGATCATCAGATCAGCTTGGCGTGGTGAGGCCCGGAACACTTCCTGACCCCAGCGACCAGCATCGAATCGTGGCGCGCCGAAGGCCATCATCTCGATAGCGCAACAGGCCAGGCCCATGGTGGCGGGCCACAGTGATGCTTGGCGTAACCAGCCGAAGACCCCTTCCACAGTGGTCAACAGGAATCCAGGAACCTTGTCTTCTATGCCCATGTCACTCCCAGTTCAAGCCACCGCGGCGAAGGACGTACACGTACGCGATGAACACGGTCACGATAAACAGCACCATCTCCACCACAGCAAAGATCCCCATTGAGTGATAGGACACTGCCCACGGATAAAGGAACACTATTTCAATATCAAAAACAATGAAGAGCATCGCGGTGAGGTAATACTTGATGGGAATACGCCCACCATCTAGCGGTTGCGGGGTGGCCTCCACCCCACACTCATAGGGCTCATATTTTGCTTTGTTTTTCCGATTCGGACCCAGGACTGTCGAAATCAGGATTGCAATCGCCATGAATCCTGCGGTCAAACCCAGCAGTGCGACAATCGGCGCATACAGATTCATTCCATGTCCTTCAGATCACGACTTCGTGTGGGCAGTCAACACGTCGGTGCCCCTTCGACCATCCTACTGTATCAATCTCGCAGAGCCAGATGCCCAGTATTAATTTGGAGTAAAAGGGGACGGGGCGTTTGTCACACAGCCAGAGTGTGACTCGGCGCCCGGACAGTTCCGTCCCTGTGACAAACGCCCCGTCCCCTTGTGACAAACGCCCCGTCCCCTTGGGCGTACACTGGTATCTATGAAGCGAGTACTTTGCGCGATTGCTGCCCTGGTTGTTGTGTGTGTTCTGCCGGGAACAGCTCCACGCGCGTTGGCTGACCAGGGGGAAGAAATCACCCGCTTTGAGGTGGTTGCTGATGTTGATAAGAATGGGACATTCACCGTAACCCAGACTATTGATTATCAATTCACCTACCCGGGGCACGGAATCTATGCTTGGTACGTCACCCGCCAGGGATTCAATGATGATCAAGATCGACTGATCACGTTCTCGAATTTTTCTGCCACCTCCCCCACCGGTGCCCCCACCAACCTGAGCAGGGACACCGGAAGCAACCACATCGTCATCAGGATTGGCGACCCGGATCGAACCGTGAGCGGCCTCCAAACCTATGTGCTCACCTACAAGGTCACCGGCATTGTTAACCCTGAGGTCGCCGAGACTGGGATGGATGAGATCTATTGGAATGTGATCGGAACGAACTGGGAGGTTCCCATCAGAAACGTGACTATCACCATTAATAGTCCTGCCGCAGTGAGCCAGACCACCTGCTACACCGGAGCCAACTACACCAACCCCTGCAGTGCACACTCGTCGGAAGGCTCATCAGCCACCTGGAAACAAGACTCGTTGAACCCAGGATCGGGAATGGCTGTCGTGGGTGGATGGCCGGCGAAAACCTTCCCCGGCGCCACCATTAATGTTGTCCCCAAAACCCAAAGCCCCTTCGATGTGGGCTCCACCTCCGGGAAAGCTGCAGCCGGAGGGTCTGGGGTCCTGACCGCCATCGTTGCCTGGGTGTTGACCCGCTTCACCAAGAAGGGCCGTGACCAGCAGTATGCCGGTGTTATCCCAGGGATGTTACCGGAACCCGGAGTTGATGTTGCCATCAAGTACGAGGAAGTCAAGGATGCCGCTGTAGCTTTCGCACCACCTGAGGGGATACCTCCTCGCTTGGTTTCGGCTATTGTCCGCGAAGGAGTCGATGACGTTGACATCACCGCGTCGATCATCGACCTGGCGGTACGCGGATATCTTCACTTTGATCAGGGTCAAGGAAAAGATTTCACCCTCACCCCCGCTCAGGGCTCTCGCCAAGAACTATCGGATGTCGATCAACGGATTTACGACAATCTCATGACTAAGGGGCGTCCGATCACCCGTGAGCAGATGGCCAATCAAGAATTCTATTCGAACTACCAGGACATGAAGGCCATCGTGCAAAAAGAGTTCGACACTCAGCAGTGGTACAAGACGAACCCAAAAATCGTGGTCGGAGGCTACCGCATGCTCGGAGCAATCGTTGCAACAGGCGGCCCAGCTCTGGCGATGTTTGTGGCAACAAAACTCGGCTCGATGGGTATCCCTGGGTTCGGGTGGATAGCTATCCCCCTCGCCCTGCTGGGCATCGGCATCATGGCTGTCGCCAAGCGAATGCCTGTGAGAACCCCACTCGGTTCAGCTATCGCCATCCAGTCATTCGGTTTCAAGAAATACCTCGAAACAGCTGAAGCCACGCAGATCAAATGGGAAGAAGGCCAAGATATCTTCTCCCAGTACCTTCCGTACGCTATTGGTTTTGGTTGTGCAGAGAGGTGGGCGAAAATCTTTGAGGAACTCGTCGCCATGGGAGCTCCCGTGCCACAACCCACGTGGTACACCGGATATGCAGGCTCTCGTCGCCCAGTGTGGTCATCTATTGACCAGTCAGTCAGTGGGATCGGTTCTTCCATGAGCGAGTCCGTCAGGGCTAATGCTGTCGCTCAAGCCATGACCAGTGGGGGGTCTTCAGGAGGCTCCGGTTTCTCTGGTGGTGGCTTCGGTGGAGGCGTCGGCGGTGGCGGTGGCGGAAGGTGGTAACACGGTTCACCTCGGAAATGGTAGAGTTTTTCCCAGCGATCGAGGTGAGGAGGTCGCATTTATGTGGCTCCACAAGGGTGTTCACCAAAGCAGAGAGTTGAAAGGGGTGGAGGATGTTTTGCAGGCAATGTGGATTGAACTTTGCTGATGACCAATCGTCATGCCCATCTTGTCAGACTCCAGTAGCCCGATCGAACCCATGGGTTGAGGCATTCCCCGCGGATGGGGAAGCCCTCCCATCGAATCCTTGGGCTGCCGAGAGTACGTCTGTTGCCCCACCTCCACCACCACCGGCGCCCCCGGTTCCCCTGCCGCCACTACCTCCCGTACCTGAGCCTGTGGCGCCACCGATGCCACCTGTGGACATGCCTTCCCCCACCCCCACTTGGGGTGCCACCCCACCACCTCCACCACCAGCCACCCCTGTCTGGGATGATCAGTTGCCCGATTTCAATACCCAAGATGGTTTATCAAAGTTTGAGGAGATCTACGGTGGGGCAACCCCGTCTTTGAGTACGCCACCTCCAAGCGAGCCTCCACCCACGTCGAGTGCACATGAAGATGCTTACAATCAATTCTTTACCCCTGCACCACAGACACAGAGTTGGGCAACACCTGCTCCCACACCCCCTCCTCCGCCAGCCCCGCCAGCCCCACCTGCGCCTCCTGCACCTCCTGTGCCTCCTGGGGTGCCCGCACCTCCTGCACCACCGATGCCACCCACCCCTGGTGTCCCACCGGCACCTCCTGCACCACCCAACCCGTACACTACTGCGACACCCGCCCCAGCGGTTCCACCAGTGGGGTATCCGCCCAGTCCACCAGCAGAACCATCCATGGTGGATCAGCTCATTGCTGAAACCTCGGGTTCGACTATCCCTCCAACGTGGATGGCGCCCACTGAAACCCAGCCTGTTCCCGCGCAAACACTTCCCGGTCAGCCAGCCCCACCGCCCTATCCCGGTGGACCAGCACCAGGGTCGGTGCTCAATCAGATCATCGCTGAAACCACTGGGGAGCACCCCGCCATGGACACCACCGGAACAGAACAATCAGGTCTTGAACAGATGTTGGGGCTGGCACCCAGTGCCCCAGCCCCTGAGCCTGTGCCACCACCGTCGGTGACCACCTCCTCAGAAACTCCTCGCCTGGATGCTCTGGTCGGTGACCAGATTCCAGCCCCAGGTGCCCCCCCTCTCCCACCGCAAGGCGCAGTACCTGTTGCGCCAGCGCCCACAGCTGTTGTGCCACCGCCACCACTCGATGCGACAGCAGCAATGCCTGCTCCGGTCCTTCCCGCAACTGAACCAGCACCTGCTGGTGGTCCACCGATTTCCCTTCCCGACTCTTTCTTCCGCACCGATGGAACCGTAGCTCCTGGGACGGAAGATGGCGGGGTTGCACCACCACAGGTGGGCGAGATTCCCCCTGCTGTTCCCACCGCAGGGATCATGGGAGCCCCCAGCGGAACCACGGGAGTCTTTGGTGAACCAGAACAGGTCGCACAGATGGAATCGGGAGTCGTCGCTCAAGGGGATGGTGATTTTTCTGCGATCGTTGAGGGCCGTACCCCTGTTGACCTGGCCTCCAACACTGTCAAGAGGGACCGGACAACACTGCGTATCGTCCTGCTGCTGTCAATCGGGGTTCTCCTGGTTGCTGTGGCGGCGGCTCTGCTCATTTTCCTCGGGTGAGGGTCTGACGCCGACCAGGTCAGCTAAGAGACCAGCTCCCCAAACCGAGGGGAACAATGTGAATCCAGGTCGATCCGGCCTGCAACACCACGGGTTCACCGGTAGCGTCAAAGAACTGCCACAGTGATGCCTGGGAATCCCTCTTCCAGGTAATATCAGCAGACATCTGACCGGAGGCGATGATGCCTTTGCCTTCACCGACGAGATTAGCCCGAGGGATGTCACCCGAAGATCCACCGTCCACCTCAATACCAAGGATGATCACATTAGTGAATCCCAGCTGGCCCCCTGCTGGGTTCATGACTACTTGGGCTCCCTCTGAGCGCATCCACTGCCCAGCAGAAATATTCCAATCCCAGGTCGGTTGGGCCCCACCAGGCAAAGACAGAGAGATCTTCGTGGTCAACAGTCCTTGACGTTGGGCTGTTGCCCCCGTACCACTGGCATCGAAGGTAGCCAAAGGCTGCGGTGAAACAGCTTCAGGATCTGGCTCATAGTCAGCAGGTGACTGTTCTCCTCGAAGAACAACAAACCCTGAGGGCCACATGGGATCATTGGTGGCTGTCAAGGTGCCCAGTGAGGAAACCTTGGATGGCATGAAAGAATGAAAAGCGACACACAACCGTGTGGTGTCCTCTCCTGCAGCTTCCTCCACCACAAGATCAGCTGATTCTAGCCCTGCCAGCGGTCGAGCATCGGGGGAGTTCTCCATTTCCATGACCACAGCTGGTCTGGGTGTGATCTCAGCAAAAACCCCAGTCAGCGGCCATTCGCCTTGCTGAATCTCGGGGGTGGGTTCTTCTGTTTCTTGGGCTGGAAGGAAAGGAATCTTGGCAATCAGCGGGTCTGCTAAACCAGTAACATAGGCTGCAACTCCCCCACCCACCAGTACGGCCAATACAACAACAATAACAATCCAGGCTTTCCCCCCTGAGCGTGTTTCTTCGCTTTGTTCACTGGGTAGAGCACGTCGTGGTGTGTTGTTCACAATGTTTCCCTTCATCCGCGTAACTCCCACAAGGTCATCAGGAGCACGCATGGTGAAATGCCAGATCAACTATTCTACTCCACTTCACAACTTTGGATTTTCCTCCAGTCATTCCACCGGTATTCATCAGGAGAAAACTCATAGTGGCCTGCCCCCAGAGCCTTCTCTTTGACCCACAAATACACCACAGCTATGCAGAGGAGGTAGAGTGGGGGGCAAAACTCATCGGTGCCGGTCGATGCTCCGCCGACTCCGACGTGTTGGGTGCGCCCACGAGAGGCACCCACCGTTACACCAGGAGCATGAAGATAAGGAGATCTCCGGTGACTACTGGCAACCCAACAAAATTCGTCTACGACTTCAGCGAGGGTGATGCCTCGATGAGGAACCTACTGGGAGGGAAGGGGGCCAATGTTGCCGAGATGACACGCCTTGGCATGCCCGTACCGCAGGGTTTTACGATCACCACCGAAGCCTGCACCCAGTATTACAACGATGGTGAAACAATCTCAGATTCTATTCGCGCAGAAATCATGGACCATGTTGGTGTCATGGAAGCCGAACAGGGCAAGAAGTTTGGCGACGCAGACAATCCTCTTCTGGTGTCAGTACGTTCGGGTTCTCGCGCTTCGATGCCTGGAATGATGGACACTATTCTCAACTTGGGTATGAACGAGACTGTTGTTGAGACGATGATCACAAAGTCGAATAATCCTCGCTGGGCTTGGGACTCGTACCGTCGCTTCATCCAAATGTATTCCGATGTGGTCATGGAGGTCGGCAAGGCGTACTTTGAACGTCTCATTGATGAGATGAAAGAAAAGCGCGGTGTCACTCTCGATGTTGATCTGACAGCCGAGGATCTCAAAGAGCTCACCTATCAGTTCATGGCTGAGTACAAGGCAAGGATTGGTTCGGACTTCCCCTCTGATCCCATTGAGCAGATGTTCGGGGCAATCAAGGCCGTTTTCCGCTCCTGGAATAACCCTCGCGCTGTCTACTACCGCCGAATGAATGATATCCCCAGCGATTGGGGAACAGCAGTGAACGTACAGTCCATGGTCTTTGGGAACCTGGGTGAGACTTCTGGTACGGGGGTGGCTTTCTCGCGTAACCCCTCCACTGGTGAAAAAGGTCTCTTCGGGGAGTTTTTGATGAACGCCCAAGGCGAGGATGTGGTCGCAGGTATCCGTACCCCCGAAAACATCGACAAGCTGAAGGACATCAATGCCGAGGT
The DNA here is from genome assembly GCA_009782915.1 of Propionibacteriaceae bacterium. GTDB lineage: Bacteria > Actinomycetota > Actinomycetes > Propionibacteriales > Propionibacteriaceae > WQYJ01. Next base: position 117,156 of record WRIC01000003.1, read on the forward strand.
CTACAACCAGTTCACGGACATTGTTGGCAAACTCGAAGCCCACTATAAGGACATGCAGGACATGGAGTTCACTATCGAAGATGGAACCCTCTATATGCTGCAAACCCGAAACGGTAAGCGGACAGCTGCGGCTGCGTTTAGAATCGCCTCCGATCTCGTCGATGAGAAAATGATCGACGAGAAAGCCGCCGTATCCATGATTGACCCGAAGCAGCTCGATGCTCTGCTTCACCCCCAGTTTGATGCAGCAGAATTGACCGCCGCCACCCCGATCGGAAATGGCCTGCCCGCCTCCCCTGGTGCGGCTACTGGTCAGATCACGTTCACCGCGGAAGCTGCCACCGAGTGGACCGTCAAACAGGGCAAAGACGTGATCCTGGTTCGACTGGAAACATCACCAGAAGACATCGAAGGGATGCACCATGCCAAAGGTATTCTCACCGCCCGCGGTGGGATGACCTCTCACGCTGCTGTGGTGGCTCGTGGAATGGGCACCTGCTGTGTTGCTGGGCTCGGCGACATTCGCTTCGGCGCTGATGAAACCTCCTTCACCCTCGGTGGCAAAGAATACAAAGAAGGCGACTGGATCTCCCTTGATGGCTCTACCGGCAATGTTTATGGTGAGCAGATCAAAACTGTTCCAGCCGAAATCGGTGGGGACTTTGCCCGCGTGATGGCCTGGGCAGACAAGTATCGCACCTTGAAGGTACGCACCAATGCTGATACCCCTGCTGACGCACGCAAGGCGGTGGAGTTCGGTGCTGAAGGCATTGGCCTGTGTCGAACCGAGCACATGTTCTTCGAACCCGACCGTATTGCCGCTATTCGCGAAATGATTGTGGCTGACACGGTCGAACAACGCAAGGCTGCTCTCGCCAAACTGCTACCCATGCAGCGTGGTGATTTCGAGGGCATCTACGAAGCCATGGAGGGCCGCCCCGTGACAGTACGCCTGCTCGATCCGCCCTTGCATGAGTTCCTTCCCACCGATGAGGCCGACATTAAAGCACTCGCTGCGGAAATGAAGATCACAGTTGATGACCTGGTAGCCAAGATTGATTCACTGCACGAGTTCAACCCGATGATGGGCCACCGCGGATGTCGTCTGGACGTGACGTACCCTGAAATCGGAGAGATGCAAACCCAAGCCATCATCGAAGCTGCCATCAATGTGCAAAAGCGCAATCCGCAGTGGACGATTGTTCCCGAGATCATGGTTCCGCTCGTGGGCGAAGTCAAGGAGCTCGCTTTCGTCAAAGCAATCATCACCGAAACCGCTGACCGTCTCATTGCCGAATCAGGGATCGAGTTGACCTACATGGTGGGTACGATGATCGAGATTCCTCGCGCTGCGTTGACTGCTGACCAGATCGCCACCGAGGCAGAATTCTTCTCCTTCGGAACCAATGATCTCACCCAGATGACCTTCGGGTTCTCCCGTGACGATGCTGGCAAGTTCCTCGACGCGTACTATCAAACACGCATCTACGAGAATGATCCCTTTGCTCGCCTCGACCAGGAAGGTGTCGGCAAACTCGTGGAAATGTCGGTTGAGCTTGGCAAGAAGACGCGCCCAGACATCAAACTCGGCATCTGCGGGGAACACGGTGGCGATCCATCGTCGGTGGAGTTCTGTCATAGGGTCGGTTTGCAGTACGTCTCCTGCTCACCTTTCCGCGTACCCATCGCGAGATTGGCTGCAGCACAAGCCGCTTTGCGCTAGAATAAAGCTACACACCACAATATCCCACAGACCCGGATACCCCCTATCTCCGGGTCTGTGGCCTTTTTCAGGATTAAGATGCCAGGGGATTATCGGGGTATAGGACAAAATGTGTGTCTGTTGGTGGGCGTGTCGGCTAGGTGTTTGATCGTCCTGCCCATCCTTTTCTTGTCCATAGGCCTTCTTCTGCGCTGGTGTGGGTTGTCCAATCGTTGGG
>WRIC01000004.1 GCA_009782915.1 Propionibacteriaceae bacterium
CCGCCGAGATCAGACGATGCCTCAAACGCTACATCGCCCGCGAAATCCACAAACACCTCACACCCCTAGGACTCTGAAACACACCACCCCTGATTGACAAAACCCATAAAAGGGTCTGCGCGAAGTCGCAGAATCCAGACTCAACAGTCAAACAACTGGTGTTTGTGGACCCCTGCGAGTCGCAACACTGCGCACAGAAGCATGGTCAGTGTCGCCCATGGAACCCCGACTAGAGCGAATATTGCCTTCGTGTGCACAGTTAACGCCCATCCAAGTCGTTAACTGTGCACACGAACACGAATATTGGTGATCAGAGGTGTTTGGGTGGCAAGTAAGTCGCGGATGGCTGGTCAGTTTGGTCTGCCGATTGGTATGTCGCCCATAGCAAGGTGACATACCGCACGTTATCAGGCTTGTTGCCACCCTAATGGTGCTCCGTATGGCGACTCTACTGCGCTACTGCTCGATACGGAAACGAACAGCGCCCAAGTCATTCCGCTGGCTAGCAAAGAAGTGCTCCAGCAGATGTATCTTGACCACCGTGTCAGTGGTGGTGGTTAGAATAATGGATATGGGCACTAGTTCAATTCCAATGGTCGTGGAGCTAAACGACCAAGACATGTCTGCTCAACTCCCCGCCTGGCTGATGACGGCCAAGCAGTTGGGTGACTGGTTGCGTTCCGAGCTTGCTTGCGATCCAGTGGACGTGAATTTTATGTTGCGAACTATCGCGCACGAATCCGATCAATGGCTGAAAGATTCTATGCTCCCTGGTGCCGTGGAGGAACCCGCTTCCACAGGCGATCAGCGTTGGGATGCCTTGCTGGAAGGCGTGGTTGCCTATAGGTCTCACCAGAAGAAGCTCAAGCAACCTCAGTGGACCAAGCGCACGAGTCTGGAGGTTGGCTGGAATCCGCGTGACGACTCGGAGACGCCACAAAGTGTCGAGTATGCATTGATGGACACCTTGGATACCCCTGTAGAGATACTGGATAAAGGTGTGACCTATTCGTATAGAAACATGGAGTTGCTTTGATGGCTGAGAATCAGAAGATGCTCGACAGAGCGTACATGGAACACTTGCTCCGCAAACTTGACGAGGTGCTGGTGGAGCGAGGACAGCGAGCAGTGGTCTATGTGGTTGGCGGGGCCAACATCGCCATGGCCTTGGACGCCTCCCGTACAACTCGCGACATTGATGTGGTGGTTAAGCACGGAGACGGCATTGTTTTTGATGCCGCTCGCAAGGTCGCTGAAAGCGAAGAGGGCCTGGCCGACGACTGGCTCAACAATCAATTCACTGGTGGTACCAAAGAAGGCGGGATGACATGGCCGTGGATTGATAATAAGGACTTAGACGCCCCACTCACAGTGTTTGCTGGAGATGGCTTGGTCGTCGAGTTAGCTTCCCGAGAAATGATGCTGGCATTAAAAACTCTCGCACAGCGTCCTCAAGACCTACCGGACATTTATTTACTGATGCGCGAACTGGGAATCGCTACCCCAGAAGGCATAGGGAAAAACTTGGCCCGGTTCACTGGCGAGAGGATTTTCCGTGCTCAAGGAACCGCTGGCATGTTCATCCACATTGACCCGAAATTTCGTCGTATCTTCGACAACGCTCCAAAAGATTTACGACCGCCAAAGTCGCCCTCTTTACTCGAAAAAGTCTCTGGGACACGGCAACGATGTGGATCAACCCAGGAGAAAGAGACGCTTGAGAACAGATGTGTTATTCGCATTGAGTTAAGGAAGTGTCGGCGTATTCACGGTCACCAGGGTAAGCATAGGTACGGACCATGGAGAGCCAACTGAAAATGGCAATGCCCCACGGTTGCCACGCTAAGCCCAACTATTCTACCCGATTTTCAATTGCGCACATTGGTTCAAACAGACCCCTCTTCCACCCCACGTTTTTCAGCGCATTTTCCCTGTTTTCGTGCCACAAAATTTGCCCCCTGGAACCGTAAGAGAATTAGAGGCACGATTCGCGTGCTTCGCCCATCGGCCAGGGAGCAAACAGGCCGACAAGATGACGAAGGAGGCTCTGATGAGCCAAAGAAAAACTGGGGGAACCGCAACCCATAGCGGTAGGGGAAGAAATAGCTGGCGAGCACGACTGCTCGCTATGTTTTCAGCATTTATGGTGATGTGCGGAATGGTGATGCTGGGTAATCCAATCCCCGCGCAGGCAGCCACAACAGTCCAAGGATTCGGGCCAGGGTAGGTAACATAACGCACGTTATCGGGCTTGTTGCCACCTCCAGTCGAGTGCAGGAGGTGCCATCAGTCACCATCCAACCCAAGGTAGTAATACCCACTCAACGAGGTAATCTGGCGTGTCTCATAAATCTCTTCCAGCGACACATTAGTATCGAGCTTCCAATCCCCATCCTCCCAAATCATGATGTACTCATCCGCAAAATAAATCGATCCGCCCTGAGCTGATGCTTCAGCGGCAACATCGACCCGAGCATGAAACCCGTCATAATCCAGAATACGATATCCCCTCAGATTAAACTCCATCTGGTTTGCCAGATCCCTATCAATTTCATCTGCAATCGAGAGGATGTCCTCACGGTTCTCACCCTTGCTCAGTCTTTGCTTCTGTACTGTCACCCAATCAAGCTCCGGTGATAGCTGTTGCGCGTTTCCCCATACTGCTGCGAACAAGGCACCCTCCGGCGTGCGTGCGAAACATGAGGCTATGTTGGTGTCAGGATCAATGTAGCCGGGGCCAATTCCTTTGACAGTGGGAACACCGAGTCGGTACACATAGGTCCACTCACTAGGCTTAAACCCCATCGGTCCAGTCGGATTACTGTCATCCATCTTCACAGCCTTCAACCCACAAAATGATTTCATGTCATGCTGTGGTCCGGAGTGGTGGGTGTCACCACCAGTGGTGGGATCAGCCGCATCCGTGATGCCCGGCTCCGGGGTCTTATCACCCTTACCAATGTTGACACCAACCATGATCCCAAGGGCAGCAACAACCACCATCACCGCTACAGCCAGAACCAGCGTAATATTTCTCTTATTCATAATGTCCCCCAATGGACTTATCTCTCAGCAGCCACCATGACCGCCAACAACAATCATATTCACCACAACCGACTCTCGTAGGTTGTGGTCACAATCCAACAACCGCGGAACCATCACAGGACCTCACAAGAAAACATCCAGGATCGCAAAGGTGCTACTCAGCAAAATGATCCCAAGTATCACCCACAGCACAGCCTTAAACCCCTCAGCCTTCGCATGACCAAGAGCACGAGCAATCGCCAAACAAACCGCTGCAACAAACGCACCCAGGGCAACCCACCTGGACGCATACACCAGCCACCCCAGTATCTTCTCAATAAACGGTCCCACCCCCGGCGGTGCCTCAGGGTTAACCCGGGGAGCATCCAAAATCGGAGCCCAATTAAACTCAAGCACAGGCAGCCCTGCTAGCCCCGTCAGTAGTTCCATTGTCAATCTCCTCCTCTACAGCCTTTGCCGGTGACATAACGCACGTTATCGGGCTTGTTGCCACCACATCAAGATTCGCAGGTAAAGCAACACGTTTCGTTCGTGGCTGTGACTCACCCATGTTTGTGATCCGATCCTTGGCCGCTTGGTTCCCCGACCACCAGGAGGAAAACACACCGATCGCGTGTTCTCTACTAGATAAGACCACTCCCACACACCACGACACCCACCAGTCCAACGATCACGCGGGGTTGGTGGGTGGGTGTTTCCAGGTGTCTAGCTTTCGTTCCACCCCTGTGACAGTGGTGTATCACACTGGGCCGACTCATGTGGTGGAAGTTCTGTTAACGTGATGAGTTTCGCGTCTTGCAAGCTACGCAACAATGTCGAATCAGTCATCGGATCAACAAGGATCACGTTACCTGTGGGGAACGGCAGGAATGACCCATCCTGGTTAATAAAACTCGTTGTCACACCCACAATCGGGTACGGATATGGCCATATTGCACCCACCAAAACAGGCAAACCTGTATTAGTGCAGGACGCTAAAACCATGTCCTCGGTGATGACTTTCGGATCATCATCATCAACCATGGTGAATGATTCAGCAATAGCCCTTGCACGCTGTTCGCGGGTCAAATTTTGCCAATCCACACCCAGGTCATCACACATGATGGCGGTGTGAAAATCTCGAATAATCCACGCATATTTTTCAGCGCACATCATACGGGCCTCGAACGATTTCTGGGCAACCCATTCGTTTCGACCTAAACCGCCGCGAAACTCATCATCAGCAGTGTCATACCAGCCGGGAATCTTGTCGTATCCTGGTTCAAGTTTTGCCACCAAATCGGTGAGGGTGTCACCATCCACCACTGTGTCACCACTAGTGAACCTGTATCGTTTCGTTTGTTTACTGGTCATACTTTGTTTTCCTTCGATCCTTGGCTAGTTGGTGAGCCTAGAAGGGATTCTAGGCTGCTACTTGCTGGAGCTTACTGTCCGGCACTGACACGGGATCATCGGATGTTTGATTCAGGTGACATAGCGCACGTTATCGGGCTTGTTGCCACCTTCCTGCCTGGCTTTCTTGACCGCCGTAGTTAGTTCGGTGGCCTGGTTAAGAAGTGTTGTGGTTTCCATGATTAATCCTCCAGTGGTTCCAGGCGCTCGAAGTAGCACTTTTGGCCCTCATTAACGACGGAAGAAATCCTGCATAGGTACGAGTCAACCCCGTCATCATAAACAGAGACGATATCGCCCACTTTGAGAGTGCCGATCATTCTGATTGGCAAGCTGGACTTAAACTGATTCGCGTACCCAAACCTTGTATGGTCAACCAAGTCGAACATCGCTGGGCAGGAGAAAACATTAGCGCGCCCGAATCTTGCATGGTCAGCCCACAAATTTTGGTAATCGTTTGTCATAGTTGCTGTCATAACTCTATGCGCTCAAAACGGTAGGTCTGTCCGCCGTTAAATACCTCAGTGACTTTACACAAGTATGGGGCGATGCTGTCGCCATACACCCACACCTTTTCACCGACACTGATTCGCCCAATGTCCTCGATGGCGACATTGGAAATAAATATGTTCGCTTTCCCAAACCAGCTATGGTCAACCCAAATAGTCTGGCAAACACTAGCTGTCGCTACTGCCATTGTTCTTCTCCTTTGCGGTACGCGGATTGAATTTGTCTGAAAGTGACCCCCATAAAGAGCCGAGATAGGCCCTTACATCTGCCAATTCCTCGTCTGAGAGTTCGGTGACATAACGCACGTTATCGGGCTTGTTGCCACCGAATACAACGCGGTCACGTCGTCAATAGTGAGTTCTTCGCCATTGCTAATCATGTAGCGCTTCATTTTGTTGTGAACGGTTCCCATCGGATCACTATCCAACACGACAGGCGGTTTCGCATCACGGGTATGCCTCAGTTTCAGTTCACGAGCCACCAAGGTTTCCACGCGGTCATAAACATTCTCAGGGTCCCACAGCGTTTCATCCATGACTGGGAGGGCCTGGGTCTCCTCTTCTACGCCATAGCCCCCAAGAGAATCGAGACTCGCCTGCGCGCCATGATGATCGCGAGCTTGGCTAGTTCCTTTGATCTGGTGCTGGTTGGTGCCGATCCCGCCACCTGTTTTGCTGGTCATGGTCCGCCTTTCTGAGCTTCTATGTATATAGATGCGTCAGCAAGGAAAAAGGGTCGGGCTTGTGCTCCCCAGCCCGCTAGGGTGACCAGCGGTGTGCTCGGCTGTTGTTACCTGGTTTTAGCGAGAAAGCGGCGATATCTTCAGTATCGCCGTAGTTCACCAGCCAGCCTCTAGTTCCATGAGCAAACCTTCGTCGGGTACGGACAGACAGAATCGCGCGTCATCCATGTCCCGAGCAAACATCACGTGGCACCGCAATTGCTTGGCCCGATCTTCGTCAGAGAGCGTGCGCGCAACATAGTCAGTCACAACTCCTGGCACGGAGCGCTTGGCTAGCGTCTCATCCAGCAGTTGCTGTCTTTCCTCGTTCATATGATTTTCAAGCATCGTGTCCTTCTTCCCTTCACCTCTTATGTACCCGATTGGTGGACAATCGGTCCTACCCTTTTCAGTACGCGACCAACAAGCAGTCACGAACCTAGTACACCATCTCGATACGACAAAGCGGCTTCGTAATCATCTTTCCCAAACATTTGGACTGGTGGTGGGTTGTCTACAGTAGCCAGGATACTCACCCACATCGACCCTGGCGGGTGATCGTAAGCCTCGTTGATCGGTGACATAACGCACGTTATCGGGCTTGTTGCCACCTTGAACTGACTCCAGAGATCGCAACAGAACTGGAGAAGCAGATACATGGTATTCTGGTCGATGCATGGAAGGGGGCGTAAATGATCGTCACTGTCAACCAAGAAATGCCGACTGTCGAGGAATGGGTTGAGATGGCTCTCAGGGGAATTGTCATGACCGGTGGGAACAAAACGACAAGATTTGAACTTGCTCTATGCGGTTTGGCTGATCTTGGAGATTCTGCCACTCCTGCTGACATCGACTGCGTTCGCCAAATCGGTCTCGCAGATCAAGCTGAGAGAGAAGCTGACTGAACTTCCAAGTTTGATACCCGTTGGCTTTGAGTTTCGGCTCGTATTGTGAGTGAACTTGGTTTGATTCCGTCCCGGCCTTCCTTGTGTGAGTGACCTTGTTCGCAAGTTGTTCGTACCAACTGCTTATTAGGGTGACATAACGCACGTTATCGGGCTTGTTGCCACCTCAAACGAACGACAACGAACAGGCTACGAACACTCAGGTAATACAAAACCCCGCACCCTTTGGGTCACGGGGGTAAGCGAATCTCAGCGGAAATCAGACTGGCATAGGTATAGGAGATTTATCATCATCCCATTCTTTACGCCAAACGCCTCTAGCACGCATTCTCTCTTCTATCGCATCAAAGTCAGCCTTAACTTCTGCATAGAACGCCTCCGGGTCTTTAGCATACTCAGCGTCTATACGCGCCCACTCTTCCTTGACAAAGGCTTGGACTTCTGCCGCTTCCGCACGACCTTCAGGAGTGCTGATGTTAATGCCTGGCGCTTCACCATCTCGCATCGACATGATCTCAACTCCTTTCAGCATCGTTGGTGACATAACGCACGTTATCGGGCTTGTTGCCACCTCTAGGGTTTTTCTTGAACTCTCCCAGATGAGCATCGAAGCCGTTAACCTCCGGCTCTCCCGATAATGCTCCGGAGAGTTTCACTAGCGCACTAGACATTCTGATTCCTTTCTATTTGTATGCTGTACAGGTGATGGACCAGCCGTCGCCGTTGCCGTCGCCGTAGCCATCGCCGTAGCCATCGCCGTAGCCATCGCCGTAGCCATCGCCGTAGCCGTAGCCATCGCCGTCGCCGTAGCCGTCGCCGTAGCCGTTGCCGTAGCCGTTGCCGTAGCCGTTGCCGTTGCCGTCGCCGTAGCCGTAGCCGTAGCCGTCGCCGGTACTCATGTCACCACCGTGCCTCTATCACAGCGATCACAGCATGAACGGTGATACACCCAATAGGGTCACGCTTGTAATCGTCCTTGTAGTCAGGATCAGCGAGCGCCCCGATTCCTTTACCATTCGACCATGAGCGCACCACCGAGGCGTTAGTCAATGAGACTCTGCCCAGGTCATCGAGTTGACCGTAGCCCTCAAAAATCCAGCCATTAGTAGCGATCACGATCAGATGATCCGTGCCAGTCGCAGACTGAATCTCGTCAGCCTTCACATATTCGATTCCATCAATAATCATTGTCTTTCTTCTTTCTTGTATTCATTTTCTAGTTCCCGCACCCATCGGCGAAGTTTCGTTGACAAGGTGACAGGGTTGTAACCCAAGACGCGGGCTATCTCCACAAGATTCCGTTCCCCGTCAACATGATCTAACTCAGTAACCATTTCACGGCGGGAGAGTTTCGGTGGTTTGCGAACCTTCCCATACATGGCTCTCCTGACCCGTGCCCGCTTGTGAGCTATTGGTGACATAACGCACGTTATCGGGCTTGTTGCCACCCGAGTCCGACAAGGGGAAATGATCCCTTAGAAATACAATGCTAGCAGTTCAGGGTGTTTTGCGGGCGTAACGGGCATTCCATCAACATACAGCATTGAACGCGAGTAGGCCTTTTCCGTGACCTCGAAAGCAACGATCCTTCCATCTGAGGGCAGATGGCCACGTATTCTTGCTTCCTCCCGAGAAGCAGACCAGCGATCCGGGAGAAAACGAGCAAAAGCCGTGGAGTGTATGCGATGGAAACCCTCACTCATCAACCAATTGACAAATACCTTGGCGACCTGGCGTTGAGCCTTAGACCGTGAAGGAAGATCGAAGCTGACCAACAACCACCGACCGAAAGATTCCGTCATATGTCACCTCCCCATCAGACTATTCGTCATCGGGCAATTCAATTCCTGAATCCGCATCCTTGAAAGTGCCGTCCCAAGCGGGCACCTGGAATTTCGGAGCCCCCTCAACAAATAGGCCAAATCGACTGGCAAGTTTTTCAAATTCGATCGCAACCGAAGAAGCTCCCTCAAACACAGGTCTTGCACATGCCAGTGCAAGGAGTCTCTTAGTCTCCGGTTTCTTCAAACTCGAATACGGCGGAAGATGAACAACAGCATGATCGATAATCGGACGAAACGGCTCCATGAGGTCACTGAGCACAGCTCGAATCCCATGGTTACGTAAAATCCCGTACCCATAATTCAACAAGGCATTGAAACGATCACCACCCGAAGTATCCCGACGAAAATCCTTTCCCTTAAGCCTGCTCCAATAGTATCGAGCAGCGACAGCTTCAACGGAGGAAGGATCATTTTCGCATGGACAAGTTGTGCCCATACATCGTCCAACCTGGATTGATCAACACAGGCCTGCGCGATCTGCATCGAGGGTGCCACGAGCTCCAGTGAGATCAAGGATTCTCCAACTCTTTGCCATGTCTGGGCGCTAACCTAAGCCTTTCTTCACTAAGAAAATGCTGATCGCTGCTGAGGACAAGCCAATGCCTAAGGCAATCGGTGTGGGTATGTCCTTGTTGAAAGGCAAGGCCAGCCATAAGAAAGCAAGTCCGATGACAAATAAGACCACTCCCGCGACCAGCTGCCGTTCATGTGATTTTGCTTGTGGTGTCGTGGCCTTGAGCGCGTCTGGGTCAATGGGTTCCACAATTGTCAAAGTAGGCTGACGAGGCCACCATTGGTCATCCGATTGTAGATCACAGACCAACCCCTCACAGGATGTGGTGATGGCGTGGAGAAGCTCTTCGATGTCCTCGAAGACTTCCCCCACGTTGTAGATCACCTGGATATTCGACTGCTCATCGTAAGCGAGACCACTATCCCATATTGCTTCATTCCACCCAGAATCCGTACGAGTAATGGGCTCGATTTCACACAGAAGATACTCTTCTTCATTGTTGTTTCCCGGAGTCACAAAGCTGATTCTTCCGTAGGAATCGATTGTGACATGTTTGTTGTGAGTCCTCCCCAGAGCCTCCCACTCATCAGTGGTGAGCACTCGCTGACCGTACACCGTAAAATCCATGGACATATCGTCAGAGTAGCACAATAGGTATTAGTTGGGCTATACAATAGCTACACCACAAGGGTTCTATGGATATGTGGTGATGAATTGTTACAGGTCTGACTAGGGGTTTTACAGTGGGACCGGAGGGGCTCGAACCCTCGACCAAAGGATTATGAGTCCTCTGCTCTGACCAGCTGAGCTACGGTCCCTCAGCGTCTAGTGATTCTATCAAAACCCCACGGTGTATGTGGGCAACCGGTTCCTGGCGTACATCAGGGTGTCTGGACAAGGACGCCCTACGGAGCGACGGGGAGGGTCCTGCGGAGTGACAGGGTGGGTCCTGCGGAGCGACGCGGGTTCTCATCAACTGGTCAGGACTTGGTCAACGGCTTGGTGCAATCGGTGAGGATCGGGGCCAGCAAGGAGAACCTCGCGGCTCACGGACGGCAGTAGTAGCGCTGGGGTGTCAGCGAAAGAGGATTCCAACCCGGAGATGGTTCCCCCTTGGGCGCCGATACCGGGAATCAGTAACGAGGAAGAAAAACCAGTGAGATCGATTCCTAGATCACTGTGGGTTCCACCGACCACCAGGGAGACAGTGTTGACGCCCGTGGATTGGTTCCACTCTTGAGCCTGATCAACAATGCTCTGAGCAATACCATGGCCACCTTGTGTTGTTCCCAGTTGGAGGTCGGTTCCTTCCTGATTAGAGGTACGCGTGAGAACGTAGACCCCCGTGTCGTGGGCTTGAGCCATCTGAAAAGCCGGGGTAAGAGAACCAAAACCCAGGTAGGGGCTCACGGTGATGGCATCCACCTCGAGAGGACCGTTGCTGAGATAGGCACGAGCGTATGCTTCCATCGTCGATCCGATATCACCGCGTTTGACATCCAAGATAGTCAACGCGCCAGTGTCACGGATCGCCGAGATGCATTTTTCGAGAAGCGAAATTCCGCGGGAACCCCATATTTCGAAGAACGCTGATTGGGGTTTGAAACATGCTACGTGATCACCGAGAGCGTCAATCACTCCTAGCGCCATGGTTTCGACGCCCTGCAGGTCATCACTGACTCCCCAAGCCTGAAGTACGCCAGGATGTGGGTCGAGCCCCACACATAAGGCACCCACCTTTGCGCAGCGTGCCGACAAACGATCAAAATATGGCATAAATTCTCCCACTGTGTCACCCAGCCTTGGCCTGGCGGTCATTGATAGCGGACACTAATGCGGGTCCGCAGTAGATAAACCCCGTATAAACCTGAACAAGCTGGGCACCCAGATCAAACATAGCAGTAGCATCATTCACACTCATGATTCCCCCAGATGCGATCACTGGTAACCCGGATGTGACCACCTGGGCCACCACTTCACGAGCGCGACAACTCAGTGGCGCCCCAGATAGTCCCCCCTCTTGGCGAGCAAGACCGCGATCACTATCGTGGAGGCCCTCGCGAGAGAGAGTCGTGTTGGTGGCAATCAGACCTGAAGCTCCAGACTCCACAACAGCACAGATAAGGTCATCTATGTGGTGAGCATCCAAGTCTGGAGCGATTTTGACGAAGATGGGCACAGGTGGAGAACCCAGTGACTCTGCTTCCTTGACCAGGGCACCCACCAGTTCGATGACCTGTCTTTTGTCTTGGAGCTGGCGTAACCCTGGGGTGTTAGGGCTCGAAATATTGACCGCCACATAGTCGGCATAAGGTTGGACAGCCCTCAAGGAGACCAAGTAATCCTCAATCGCTTCTTCCACCGGCACGACTTTGGTCTTTCCAATTGAAATACCCAGAGGAATCCCTAGGGTTTGCTCACCACGGCGTACCTGCCAACCCTCAAGTCGGGAGGCAAGAGACTCGGCACCCAAGTTGTTGAAACCCATGCGGTTAACCAGCGCACGGGACTGTTTCAAACGGAAAACCCGTGGGTGTGGATTGCCGTCTTGCCCTTGGGCTGTGACCGTACCCAGTTCAGCAAACCCAAACCCCAGGCTCGCCCACATGCGTGCAGCGCGACCATCCTTGTCGAGTCCGGCAGCTAATCCAACCCGCCCTGGAAACTGAATCCCCGCGACCTCACAGGGGCTCGAAGGCGAACCGACAGTGAACCTCGCGAGCGCAGCCAGCGGCGATGAAGCGACCTTCTCGAGTAAAGAAATCATGTCCTCATGGATCTTTTCAGCATCACCACCATGGGAACCAAACAGGACGGGGCGAAGCAGGTTCTCGTACCCAAAACCAATGAGCTGTGTTCTCACTTTCCTGGCCGCATCGCTTCAGCCCACTGCTGCAAAGGGCGTACGGTGATCGTACCTTTGCGGGCAGCGGACATACCTTGCACCACGGCAATTAACCCTTGGATCGTCGTCACACAGGGAATATCAGCCATGATTGCTGCTGAGCGAATCCCGTAACCGTCGCGACGAGTTGAACCCGAACTTGCGCCGGAGTACGGCGTGTTGATGATTAAGTCGACTTCATGGTTGAGAACAAGATCGACCACAGTCTTCTCCCCTTGAGGGCCAAGACCCTCGGAGCGTTTACGAACCGTGCGCGCATCAATGCCATTGCGCCTCAGAACCTCGGAAGTTCCTGTGGTGGCCAGAATCTCGAAACCCATGTCGGCGAGCATCTGCATGGGCAAGATGGCGTGGCGCTTATCAGAGTTAGCAATCGAGACAAAGACACGCCCCGAAGTCGGCAATGACCCGTAGGAGGCTGTCTGGCTTTTGGCGAAGGCGATCCCAAAACTAGAATCCAACCCCATGACTTCACCGGTTGATCTCATCTCCGGACCCAACAGTGTGTCCACCGATTGCCCCTCTGATGTGTGGAAACGGTTGAAAGGCATCACGGCTTCTTTCACGGCCACCGGTGTGGTGTCCGGGGGGTATGAGCCGTCGTGATCCGCCCAAAGAATCCCTTGTTTCCTCAACTCTTGAATCGTCGAACCCATCATGATCAGTGCAGCAGCTTTGGCTAGTTGAACATTGGTGGCTTTGGAAACAAAAGGAACAGTACGCGATGCGCGGGGATTGGCTTCCAGAACATAGAGCGTGTTTCCTGCCAGTGCGTATTGAATGTTGAGCAACCCGCGTACACCCACACCGTCAGCGATCGCCAACGTGGAGGTACGAATCCTCTCAATCACTTCGGAACCCAAGGTGATCGGCGGAAGAACACAAGCCGAGTCACCGGAATGAACCCCGGCTTCTTCGATATGCTCCATGATGCCACCGATATAGAGATCGGTCCCATCGTAGAGAGCATCAACATCAATCTCTGTGGCATCATCGAGGAACTTATCGATCATCACCGGATTGGTTTCAGAAGCCACCGTGACCGTGGTGACATAGGTGGTCAAAGTCGAGTTATCGTAGACGATCTCCATACCGCGACCACCCAGCACATAACTGGGACGAACGAGTACGGGGTAACCAATCTTGGAGGCAATATCTAGTGCATCAGCCGATGAGGTAGCCATGTCATATCGTGGGGCAGGAAGGCCCGCCTGGGCTAGGACCTCCCCGAATTCTCCACGGTCCTCAGCAAGATCGATAGCTTGCGGTGATGTTCCCACCAGTGGCAGATGGGCTGCTTCTAACCCTTGGGCTAGCTTCAATGGTGTTTGTCCACCGAGTTGAACAATGACCCCAGCTACCTCACCCACCGCTGCCTCAGCTGCGTAGACCTCCAGGACATCCTCTTCGGTCAGAGGCTCGAAATAGAGTCTGTCGGAGGTGTCATAGTCGGTGGACACTGTTTCAGGATTGCAGTTGATCATGACTGTTTCGTACCCAGCTGACGACAACGCCATCGAGGCATGGACACAGGAATAGTCGAACTCAATCCCCTGCCCGATACGGTTGGGCCCTGAGCCAAGAATGAGTACGGCGGGTTTGGTGCGGGGACGCACCTCTGTTTCCTCGTCATAAGTTGAATAGTGGTACGGGGTCAGGGCAGCAAATTCTGCAGCGCAGGTGTCCACGGTTTTGTAGACGGGACGGACATTCAAATTCCAGCGCAGATCACGGATGTCATGCTCATTGACCCCGCGAATCTCAGCTATCTGCCCATCAGAGAGTCCATGACGTTTAGCCTTGCGAAGAAGGGTTTCATCAAGGTCGCTAGCTTCGGCGAGCTCATGAGCCACATCGAGGATGATCACCAGTTGATCAAGGAACCAGGGGTCGATGCCAGTGGCCTCGCGTACTTGCTCTACGGTGGCACCAGCGCGGAAAGCTTGAACCACGTCTTGGAGGCGCCCATCATGCGGGCGGGCTGCCGAGGTGAGTGCCTCCTGTTTCTGCATGAGAGGGCCACTGAGTCTTAGTGGTGCACGGGAATCTTCCAAGGAGCGAAGAGCCTTGCCCAGAGCCTCCGTGAAGTTACGACCTATAGCCATCGCTTCACCCACCGATTTCATGTGGGTGGTCAACGTGTCTTCTGCCCCAGAGAACTTTTCGAAAGCAAAACGAGGAACCTTGACCACAACGTAGTCCAAGGTGGGTTCGAAACTTGCTGGGGTCTCACCGGTGATATCGTTGGGTATCTCATCCAGGGAATACCCCACTGCCACCTTCGCGGCAATCTTGGCAATCGGGAAACCTGTCGCTTTTGATGCCAAAGCAGAAGAGCGCGATACACGAGGATTCATCTCAATGACAATGATGCGCCCATTATCGGGGTTGACCGCGAACTGGATGTTGCATCCACCAGTATCCACCCCCACTGCCCGGATAACAGCGATCCCAATATCGCGCAAACGCTGATATTCACGGTCGGTGAGCGTGAGTGCTGGTGCGACTGTAATCGAGTCCCCAGTATGAACCCCCATCGGGTCGAGGTTTTCAATCGAACAGACCACCACCACATTGTCTTTTCGATCCCTCATGACCTCCAGTTCGAACTCTTTCCACCCCAGGATTGATTCTTCGACCAACACTTCCGTGGTGGGTGAGGCATCAAGACCAATCTCGGCCATGAGGCGTACTTCTTTTTCATCATGGGCAAAACCAGAGCCTTTTCCACCCATCGTGAACGAGGGCCGCAAGACGACCGGATAACTGAGCTTCGTGGCGGCTTCCACCACCTCGTCGATCGTGTGGCAGGTGAAAGATCTGGCCACCTCGGGAGCGCCCCCAGGAAGATCACCGAGTGAGGCGACCACTTCCTTGAATTTTTCTCGATCCTCACCGCGCTCGATCGCATCGATATTCGCGCCAATCAGTTCCACACCGTACTTATCTAAAACCCCACTTTGAGCAAGGGTCACTGCCGTATTGAGAGCCGTCTGCCCACCCATGGTGGCAAGAAGAGCATCAGGTCTTTCCTTGACAATGATTTTCTCGACGATCTCGGCGGTGATTGGTTCAACATAGGTGGCATCAGCGAACTGCGGATCCGTCATGATCGTCGCAGGATTCGAGTTCACCAGAATCACCCGATATCCCTCTTCGCGTAAGACCCGACAGGCTTGGGTGCCCGAATAGTCGAATTCGCAGGCTTGACCAATGACGATTGGCCCTGATCCGATGACCAGAATCGAGGAAATATCTGTTCTCTTAGGCACGACTGGACTCCATCATCGAAGCGAAACGATCAAAGAGGTAACCCGCATCGTGGGGCCCAGCAGCCGCTTCAGGGTGGTATTGCACCGAGAAACCCACAAGCTGACCGTCCCGGTGAAGCTCCAACCCTTCCACCACCTGGTCATTGAGACAGATATGGCTCACTGAGGCTTGACCGTACGGGGTTTCCACCTCACCATCGAGAGGAGCATCCACAGCGAAACCATGATTATGGGCTGTGATTTCCACGATCCCGGTGCCCAAGTCTTTCACCGGTTGATTGATACCCCGGTGACCGTACTTGAGCTTGTAGGTCTTAAATCCTAAAGCCCGACCAAAGATTTGGGAACCAAAGCAGATTCCAAAGTACGGAACATGGTCGGCCAACAAGGTCTTCAACAGTTCCATCTGTCTATCAGCTGTTGCTGGGTCACCAGGTCCGTTCGAGAAGAAAACCCCATCAGGTTTGAGTGCCATGATGTCTTCAAGAATCGCGGTGGGGGGAAGAACATGAACCTCCATCCCCCGCTGGCTCATCAAATGTGGAGTCATGGATTTGATTCCCAAGTCGAGGGCAACAACCGTGAACTTCTTCTCCCCTTCGGCCTTGATGACATAGGGCTGATCGACACCAACCTCGCAGGCCAAATCAGCTCCAGCCATGACCGGAGTATCGCGTACCTTCTTCACCAAAGACCCAGGATCAAGGTCGTGGGTGGAGATCCCCACACGCATCGCCCCACATTCACGCAGGTGACGGGTGAGGGCTCGGGTGTCGATCCCTTGGATACCCACGATCCCTTGGGTCTCCATCTCGTCAGTGAGAGACCGGTTCGCTCTCCACGAGGACGGACGTGGGCTCAGGTCACGAACCACATAACCCGCAACCCAGATGCGAGTCGACTCATCATCCTCGTCATTCCAACCGGTATTGCCGATGTGTGGTGCGGTCGCAATCACCACCTGGCGACAGTAACTAGGATCGGTGAGGGTCTCTTGGTATCCACTCATTCCCGTGGAGAAAACAGCTTCACCAAAGGTCTCCCCTGTAGCGCCGAAAGACTCACCGAAAAAATGACGACCATCCTCTAAAACCAGGAGTGCGGGGATTGATGGTGCCATGTCTTAGAGCTTATCCTGTCTTCTCAACTGTTTCAGCCTCTGTCCGCGGGATCAAGGTGGCCACGTGACCCAGTGCCCCGGTCAAAAAGGACGCTGAGGCATCGGTGGAGAGTTCTTTCGCGAGACTCACCGCCTCAGAGATTGCTACTGCAGGGGGAAGGTCAGCATAAACCATCTCAAAGACGGCGATACGCGCCAAGCATCGATCGATCGTAGCCATTCGGGTCACCGACCAGTCATTGCCGAGACTGGGTGTGAGATAACCATCAATGACTTCCACGTTGTCGACCACACCGTTGACCAAGGTGAGCGAATAGTCGGGGGTGTCGTGATCCGACATTCCACGATAGTTGTCGATGGCTTCCTCCACGGACACGTCGGTGAGGTCAGCGGAATAGAGGATGTCGAGGGCGTACTTGCGTGCCTTGCGCATCCGTGAGCGTTTAGGCGCCTCAGACACGGGAGAGGTACGAGCCATCGCGGGTGTCCACTTTCACGCGTTCACCCTGGGTGATGAACAAGGGCACCTGAATCTGGAAACCAGTCTCCAAAGTAGCCGGTTTCGTACCCGCACTGGAACGATCGCCTTGCAAACCAGGTTCGGTGTAGGTGATCTCTAACTCCACCGAGGCAGGAAGCTCGATGAATAGCGGGTTTCCTTCATGGATAGCAACCAGGGCCGTACCATTTTCCAACAGGAAGTTCTTTGCGTCGCCGACCATCTCGTCGGTGAGGGTCATCTGGGAATAGTCGTCGGTGTCCATGAACACATAACCGTCACCATCCTGGTAGAGGTATTGCATTTCGCGGCGATCAACTTGAGCATCCTCAACCTTGGTGTCCGAGTTGAAGGTCTTGTCAACGACCTTGCCGGAGACGACATGCTTCAATTTGGTTCGTACAACCGTGTTTCCTTTGCCTGGTTTGTGATGCTGGAACCAGATCACACTCCACAGTTGACCATCCAGGTCCAAAACCGTGCCGTTCTTTATATCATTCGTCGAGATCATCGAACACCTTTCTTCAGCGCCAAGACATTGTACCGGAATCGACTCCCCTCCCGCTCTCACCCTGGTTCAGGATGTGGAACACTCTCCGCAACCGATGACTGATGTGAGTGGTATTCGCTCCCCAGAGTGTGACCCATATCCGTCATTCCGCGCGAAGTCGCGGAATCCAGATACTCGATTATCTACAAGTGGGGAGCCTGGTGATTGTGAATGTGTTCGGCAGACTCAACAATGTGACGCGTGTGGTTTCTGGACCCTGCGAGACGGTGTTCCTCGCTTCGCTCGTCACCCGTCCGCAGGGTGACGGGAGTAGGGCGATCTTCACTCCGCAGGGTGACGGGAGTGGAGCGATCTTCACTCCACAGGGTGACACCGGCCCCGTCATTCCGCGCGAAGTCGCGGAATCCAGACTAGTGATGATCCACCGTGGTGGAGTCTGGTGGTGGTGGTGGTGGTAGTGAGTGTGTTCGTCAGGCTAAACAATGTGGCGCATATGGATGCTGGATTCCGCGAGTCGCGCTGGCGCGCTCCGCAGAATGACCGGTTGGATGAGTTCAGTCACTACGCGACGTTTCTGCACGTCTGCCACTGGACAGTTGCGGCCGCAGGGAGGCGGGGAAACAGCCGCCACCGTACGTTTCTGCGACTCGGACGTCAGGGACGAGCCTGGTCGACCCTGGCTTCACGGGCGGCAATATGGGGCAAAGAGACCTCACGCATCCGCGAAGCTAACCCCGGACAGGATGAATCTAGATGGGAGGCAATGGTCTCGATCTCCCCCGCCGACAGATTCTGGGAGAGTTTCGACTTAGCCTCAATGTCGGTGATCTTGATCTCGACACCCACACATGCTTTGGTCTGCCCCTCCAGCCAGTCACCGTCATAGTCCTGGTTGGTTTTCTTTGAGTATCTGATCATGATGTCTTGGAAAGAGTTGATGATCCACTCGGGTTCACGGTGGATCACCAAGTCACCGTACACATGGACTGTCTCGTAGTTCCACGAGGGTGCTGCACCATCCCTCAACCATTCTTCGGAAACATAGGAGTCCTCACCCATGAAAATCACTAGAGCTTCCCCGCTGTGGAGGGCTTGAGAGTTAATCACACCAATATGGGTAGTCAAGGTGTTGTTCTCGGTGAACACCCACGGTAGAAACGAGGCAACGATGCGACCAGTATCAGGATCTGTGGTGATCAGGGTTCCTGTGGTGACCTGACTCAAGAAGGCTTTCAAGTCTTCTGGGGAAGTACGAAAATGGTCACGGATATACATCTCTACTCCGCGATGGCCTTGTACGCGTCCTCTAAGATCTCCTCATCAATGTCGGCGACAATAGTGGTCTTCCCTATCGATTCCAAGAGAACAAATTTAAGGCTCGGACCACGTGCCTTCTTGTCCCTGCTCATCGTCTGGCGCAAGTCGGCAAACGCAGCCGAAGAGTACGTGATCGGTAGACCCACCGACGACAAGGTTTTTCTGTGTAAATCAACAATGTCGGAAGAAATCAAACCCAAACGTAGCGCGACTTCAGCGGCGTACACCATTCCTACACTGACTGCTTCGCCATGAGACCAGGTGTAATTCTCTTGTTTCTCAATGGCGTGACCCAGGGTATGTCCATAGTTGAGTGCTGCTCTTCCACCAGTGGAATCCGGGGAGAACTCTGGGTAGTCAATGGCTGTCTCTCGGAAATCACGGGAAACTACTGTTGCTTTCACTTCAATTGCTCGGTGGAGCACATCAGTGAAAACCTCACTGGAGACATCAAGGATATTCACATCATTCTTGGTCACCGCAGTGAGAATCTCCACGTCAGAAATGAACCCACATTTGATGATTTCCGCCAGACCACCACGTACTTCTTCGATGGGTAAGGTCTCCAATAAATCCAGGTCACACAGAACAAAGGACGGCTCGTAGAAGGCACCCACCAGGTTCTTACCCTCGGGCAGATTAATACCGGTTTTCCCACCCACAGCAGCATCGGCCATCCCTAGAACAGTGGTAGGGATACTCAGAAACTTCACTCCACGAAGATAGGTGGCAGCCACGAAACCAGCAAGATCAGTGGTTGACCCGCCGCCAAGTCCAATGATGGCATCAAGCCGGGTCATTCCAAGGGTGGCCAGATGACGCCAACAGGATTCCAGGGTAGCCACAGTTTTCGCTTCTTCACCAGTGGGAACCTGATACGTTGAAGAATTCGGCACCAATCCTTGGATGTGGCGTGCTTGGTCAGCCAAAGCAGCAGGGTGAAGGATCACGACTTGTGAAGAGTGAGAGGTGGCCCGAGAGACATCTGCTACTCCCCCTTGCCCCAAACAATAGGCCTCGCTATAGACCAGTCGCTCAAGGATCCCTCGACCGATCCCAACCTTGTAATCTTGGTTGCGAGGTCCGCCAACACGGACAATGGTGGTCCTATGCAACCAATCAATGATCTGGGTAACAATCTCCTCGATCTCCCGCAAACCGGACACAACAATGTCCGCAAGCCCCTGATAGAGGTGGAGGCGTTCACGAGCAAGATCGTCTAGTTGAACAACAATGTCGCGATCTAGCAATGGACGATGGGAACTCGATGAAACCCTATGCAGCAAGGGCAGAGTACCCATATCCAACCACACCACCTGATGGTCATTGAGGAGGGTACGTACCTTCTGGCTTAGGATCGCTCCCCCACCCAGAGCCACCACACCAGCTGTGTTCAGGGCCTTCTCGGTGGCTTTTCCCTCCAAGTAGCGGAAATTATGTTCCCCTTGTTGGGCGAAGATCTCGGTGATGAGTAAACCAGTGTCTTGTTCGATCATCTCATCGGTGTCGAGGAAGTCAACCCCCAGTTCCGCAGCCAAGGCAGCACCCACCGTGGATTTACCAGCCCCGGGCATTCCGATCAGTGCGATACTCACCAGGAGCCTCCAAGTCCAGCCTTGTCCACGCGGTTGCGGTAAAACTCCAGGGCAGCTTGTATATCACCGACAGTATCACCGCCGAATTTCTCCAACAGCGCCCGAGCGATCTCCAAGGCCACCATGGCTTCGGCGATAACACCAGCAGCAGGAACAGCGCACACATCGGAACGCTGATGGTGAGCCACATCGTTTGACCCTGTGGCCACATTCACGGTGGGCAGAGCTTGAGGTACGGTCGGGATAGGTTTCATGGCAGCACGAAGACGAATCACTTCACCATTAGATATTCCGCCTTCGATTCCCCCAGCGCGATTCGAGGTACGGCGAATCTTGCCCTCAACAATTTCCATGGTGTCATGAGCTAATGAACCCGGCACCTGAGCCAAAACATACCCGTCCCCGATCTCGACGCCTTTGATGGCTTGGATACCCATGAGAGCTCCCGCTAGACGCCCATCTAGACGCTGATCACTGGAGACGTGAGAACCCAACCCAGCTGGGCAACCTGAGACAAGAACCTCAACAACGCCACCGAGAGTGTCCCCTTCCTTGTGGGTCTTCTCAATGAGGGCCTGCATCTTTTTGCTGGCCTCAGGGTCGAAACACCTCAGAGGATCTTGGTCAATCCTGTCTCGGTCGCCAGGGGTAGGCAAGGAATCTTGCGCAGCAAACACCGGGCCAATCCCCACAACATGGCTCACAATCTCAATACCCGCAACCTGTCTCAGGAACAACCGTGCCACTTCACCTGCGGACACTCGTGCAGCAGTTTCGCGCGCTGAAGCCCTCTCCAAGATAGGTCGTGCATGAGCAAAATCGTATTTCTGCATTCCGGCCAAATCAGCGTGTCCGGGGCGAGGGCGGGTGAGCAATTCACCGCGAGCAGAATCAGCCAACTCAATCTCATCAGCGGACATCACTTCCGCCCACTTTTCCCATTCGCTGTTAGCAATCTCGATACACACCGGCGAACCGATGGTCTCCCCTTGAATCACACCAGCAGTGATGCGTACCTCATCTTGCTCGAAACTCATCCGAGCACCACGGCCTACTCCCAAGCGTCGACGCGCCAAGGCATGAGCGATCTCGGAGGTAGATATCCGTACGTGGGCGGGAATCCCCTCCAGGATGGCCGTCAACTGGGGGCCATGGGATTCACCAGCGGTGACATATCTCAACACAGCCCTAGTCTACTGGTCAAGTGCACGTCGCAAGATATCGAAGGAAATAGACTGACCAGTCATATGGCGAATCTGCCCGACCCCTTGAGCAGCGAGAAGGTCAAGCCCGCTGATGCAACGTGCACCATGAGAGCTAGCCCAGGCAGCCAGAGGGGTTGGCCAAGGATCATAGGCCACATCGAACACCACTTGAGGATCAGTTGATTCGATCCAATTGCGTGCAATCTGCGAAGGGATTGTGGAAATAACGACCTGAGGATTGTCGTGGGGACCCAGGACCTTGACACCCCATCCCTGAGCCTGGTCAGCCACCTGGTCGCGTTTATGATCATCCCTGGCTCGCAGGTGAACCTGATCAACACCCAGGTGCCCCAGAGCGTATAGCGCCGATCGCGCTGTTGCTCCCGTACCGAAGACCTCCACAGACAAGGAAGGATCCTTGTCCAGGACTCCCCCCAAGAGCATTTCGAAACCAGTAACATCAGTGTTGTGGATGTGGGTTGTGGTCGGATTACCGGGCATTGATTCGAACACCATTGTGTTACCCACACCCAAGGAAGCGACCACCTCATCGGGTTCACCCAACTCCACAATTGCTTCCTTGCAGGGCATCGTTACTGACAGTCCTCGCCACGAAGAATCCAGACCATTCACGAACTGGGCGACACCGCGTGCGGACACATCATGGGCCTCATAGGTCCAATCCAGACCGAGAAACTCATAGGCTGCTCGGTGGACTGCTGGCGAGAGCGAATGAGTGATAGGTGAGCCAATAACTCCAGCTTTCACTTGCAGATATCCGGGTTAGCTCGACACCACTGCTGGTAGACACGCACATTAGCTTGATGCTGGGAGTCGTTCTCGGCGAAGCGTGTCTCCCCTGTCTCAAGGTTGACTGTCACCCAGTACAGGTAATTATTGTGTACGGGGTTCACGGCAGCTTCGAGAGCCTTCTTGCCTGGCAAGGAGATAGGAGTTGGTGGAAGACCCTCATGGAGGTAGGAGTTGTACGGCGTATCTGTTTGAAGGGCTGCGTTGTCGAGGTTGGCATATCCCGACCTATTCATCCCATAGTTGACCGTGGTATCCATTTGAAGCTTCATTCCCCGGTCAAGACGGTTATAAATCACTTGAGCTACTTGAGCGCGATATTCGTCGCGGTTCACCTCGGCTTCAATAATGGAGGCAACGATCACGGCATCATAGGTGGATATGCCTAATTCTTGGGCTTTCTTCTCGAACTCTAGCTCCTTGAGCACAGTATTGAACTGCAGAGCCATCCGCGACAGCACCCCTGCCGGGTCCTCAGTATCCATCGGTGGGTAGAGAAGATAAGTGTCGGGGAAAAGAACCCCTTCCAAGCGATCCTTGATAGCCACTTTGACGTTGATTTGGGTGGGATCCTCCATGACCTTTTCCATGGATTCATCGATTTGTTCCTGGGTCATTCCCAGTTCTTCGATCATCAGCGGGAAGATATCGGCAACACGCGTCCCCTCTTTCACAGTGAACTTGATATAGACCTGATTGGCTCGATCATTGAGTAATTCTGCTGCCGTCCTAGCCGGTAGTTTGGTCAACAGTTTCCATGTTCCCGGTTGGGGGCCATCGTTGAGTCTCAAAGCTTCCCTCTCAAAAAGACTGGGATCTCTGATGACATCAGCGGCAACCAGGGAGTCAGCTACGATAGCCCATCCTTCACCAGGATTGACGATGAACTCAATGGGTTCCTCGCCACTGCCGATGTAGTCATCCTGCTGGCGCCAATCCATATAGAAACCGAAACCCTTCCAGCTCACCACGGCGATGCCTGTCAGCAGAATGAGGAAACTCAAACTCACTGCGAGGGCACTTTTTGCCCTTCGTGCACCCTCAGGTGCAATCCAGCTTGTTTCATTGCTGTCCTTCATGGATCTCCTCTTGATCGAGTACTTCTGTGATGTCCACCCCACGTTCGAGGGCACACAACACACTCTCTAGAATACCAACTGCTGCTTGAGCATCGATGATTCCCCGTGAATTCTTGGTGGTTTTCCCTGCTTGGCGTAGCTTCTTGTGTGCTTCAGCACTAGACATTCTCTCGTCGACAAGATGGACTGGCACTGGTAACAAACAGGCCAATTCTCTGGCCTGCCTGCGAATATGATGGGCCGCTATCCCCTCGTCACCAGCAAGATTCCTGGGATAACCCACAATCACTGCAACGGGGTCATATTCCTCAACCAAAGCAAGGATGGACTGTTCACTTTTCTGCCCAACCTGGATCACCCCCACAGGATAAGCAAGGCTACGACGTGAATCACAGGCTGCCACCCCAGTACGAGACTTCCCCAAGTCCAGGCACATCAGCGCCCCTGATGACTTACTTAAGTCCATCTGCCACTGCCTTTAAAGCCTCGGCTGCACTACTGCCATCAGAGCCACCACCTTGGGCAAGATCAGCTGATCCACCACCACGACCGCCCATCGTTGTTGAAGCAGTCTTCACCAGATCACCTGCATGGCACCCCAGCTCACGCGCAGGTGATGTGGTGGCCACCACTACAGAAACCTTGGGGGACGTGGAGATCAAACAGACCACGCCTGGACTGGCACCAAGTTTTGCTCGTACCTCACCGGCGAGAGCCCTCAGATCCACCCCAGGGGCAGGATCGATAGCCCCCACGAAAGAAACCTGTCCCACATCAACTGCCTGGTGGGCAAGCTCACTGGCCAAAGAGTCAGCTTGGGTTTTCTTCAACTGGGCGATCACAGTCTCAGCCTGCTTCAGTTGATCCAGCAGTTTCGCTACGCGCTCTTCCAATTGTCCAGTTTGAGTCTTCAGCGTACGCGACAATGAAGCCACAATTGCTCTGTCGGAAGCAAGATGCTGGAAGGCATCAGTAGAAACCAAGGCTTCCACACGGCGTACGCCTGAACCAATCGAACTTTCAGAAATCAGTGACAACAAGCCAATACGAGACGTCGACTCAACATGGGTGCCACCACACAGTTCACGAGACCATGGTCCCGCCAATTCAACCATGCGCACAATGTCGCCATATTTCTCCCCAAACATGGCTTGGGCACCCAAAGACTTTGCTTGGGCAATTGGCATCTGCGAGGCTGTGACCTCCCAGTCGGCGCGAATAGCCTCATTGGTTATCCCCTCCAATTCCTGCTGCATCGCCACACTGAGAGCCCCCACACTATTGAAGTCGAAACGTAAATAACCCGGTTTGTTGTAGGAACCAGCTTGGTGGGTTTCTTCTCCCAATATTTGGCGCAAACCAGCGTTAATAATGTGGGTGGCGGTATGTGCCTGGCAGGCACCAAAACGATGGGGACCGTCCACGGTTGCCTCCACCGTTGTGCCCACTTCTACCGTTCCATCACTGACACGACCACGGTGAACAATCAATCCAGCAACAGGAGATTGAACATCAATGATGTCCACAGTGAGCCCAGCAGCGCTGATCACGCCCACATCGGCGTCTTGGCCTCCGGCTTCAGCATAGAACGGAGTCTGATCCACGATGATCTCAACATCATCACCCACCTGAGCTGTGCTCACCTGCTGGCCATTAACAATCAATCCAAGAATTGAACAGGAGGACTGCAATTCGCTATGCCCACAAAAGACAGACTCACCGGCTTTACGCAATTCAGAATAAGCAGCAGTTGATTCTTGGTTACCTTTCTTGAGTTTGGCATCGGAACGAGCACGAGTTTTTTGTTCATTCATGAGCTCAGTGAACCTGGCAGTATCAACGCTCAGACCACGCTCTTCAGCCATCTCCATGGTCAAGTCGATGGGGAACCCATAGGTGTCATGCAGGGCAAAGGCTCGTTCACCAGGAAGAGTTGATTCGCCAGCGCTGGCAAGGTCCTGGACAGCCATATCAAACAGTTGGGTTCCCGAGGTCAGCGTACGCCGAAAAGAATCCTCCTCAGCTGTTGCAGCGCTCGAGATGCGTGCCCACTGGTCATCGATTTCTGGATAACTCGACACCATGAGATTCTTTGAGGTGGTGAGAAGCTCAGTGAGGATAGGTTCATCAACACCGAGCAGGCGCATGGATCGAATAGTGCGCCGCAGCAAACGACGCAAGACAAACCCTCGACCTTCGTTTCCTGGTGTCACCCCATCAGTCATGAGCATGAGTGCCGAGCGAATATGATCAGCAACCACGCGCATACGGACGTCGTCCTCCACACCTTTGCCGTAAACCTTTCCCGAGAGCTCACTTGCTTGTGTGATCACCGGATAGACCTGGTCAATTTCATAGAGATTATCGACCCCCTGGAGAAGGAAAGCAGTTCTTTCCAAGCCATTACCTGTGTCGATGTTCTTCGTCGGTAGTTTCGACGCCACATCAAAATCGTCCTTGCGACGAACAGCCGACAGATCCTCGGTCTGGAAGACAAGATTCCAAATCTCCAAGAACCGGTCCTCATCAACCTCAGGTCCACCATCCGGGCCGTACTTCGGGCCACGGTCCACATAGATTTCTGCACAGGGCCCACCAGGGCCAGGGACCCCCATATGCCAGTAGTTGTCTTTCAGCCCACGTTGCTGAATCTGTTTCGGGTTAACCCCAACCTTCAGCCACAAATCGAGAGCTTCCTTATCTCCCTGGGGGTAATCCGGATGTTCCCCAGGACCCAAGATCGTCACCCATATCTTGGCTGGATCAAACCCAAAGAAACCATCGGATTGACTTCCGGTAACCAACTCCCAGGCGTACTCGATGGCCTCTTTCTTGAAATAGTCCCCGAAGGAGAAATTACCGTTCATCTGAAAGAAGGTTCCGTGCCGGGTAGTTTTACCCACTTCCTCAATGTCGAGGGTACGCACACACTTTTGGACGCTCGCAATCCTAGGGTGTGGGGCTGGTTCCAGACCCGTGAAATATCCTTTGAAAGGCACCATTCCAGCGTTGACAAACAACAAAGTAGGGTCGTTGTAGAGCAGGGACGTCGACGGAACAATCGCGTGATCACGGGATGCAAAAAAGTCCAAAAAGCGCTGTCGAATCGTGACGGTGTCCATGACTTCTCCTGGTGTGGTCAGCGGGTTCAAGGAAGGTCCTCACCCACAGTTGCACGATTCTACCGTGTCACTGCCCTGAGACTCGACCCAGGATGTCCTCAATGACTTCCAATCTCTGGGCGATTTGAACCTCCTGGCCATGGTCAGTGGGTTGGTAGTAGAGAGCTGAGAGAAGATCGTCGGGGAGATAGGTCTGCTGGGCAACACCATGGGGATAGTCGTGAGCATACAGATAATCCACACCATGACCATAGGCCTCTGCTGATGAATAGTGGGCATCGCGTAAATGCAGAGGAACTGGTCCACCTTTACCTGCGCGTACGTCTCCTAGAGCAGAATCAATAGCCGTGATGACAGCATTAGATTTTGGTGCTGTTGCGCAGGCGATCACGCCGTGGGCAAGAATGATTCTTCCCTCAGGCATGCCGATGAGTTGAACTGCCTGGGCCACCGCCACACACAGATTCAGTGTCTGCGGTGAGGCCATACCAATATCTTCACTGGCAAGGATCATGAGACGTCGGGCAATGAACCTGGGGTCCTCCCCAGCTGAGATCATGCGAGCTAAGTAATGCAAGCTTGCCTGAACATCTGATCCCCGAATCGACTTGATGAAAGCACTGATGACGTCAAAGTGCATGTCACCATCGGCGTCATATCTCACCACCGCACGATCCACAGCACTGGCAAGAATCTCCGGGGTGATCAAGGTCTGGCCCTGAGCTTGGGCAGTGGCAGCCGCCTCCTCCAGATAGGTCAACACCCGTCGCCCATCACCTCCACCGAGTTGAATGAGCGACTGACGTACCTCATCGTCGAGGGTGTAGGACAGACCTTGGACAGTACGCAACCCACGTTCATCGACCAAGGCACGATCAATGAGTTTTCCCAATTCAGAAGAATCCAGCGGCTGAAGGGTGAGCAACAAGGAACGAGACAACAACGGCGCAATCACCGAGAAAGAAGGATTCTCCGTTGTTGCAGCAATCAAGGTGACCAGGCGATTCTCCACAGCAGGAAGAAGCACATCCTGTTGGGTCTTAGAAAACCGATGAACCTCATCAATGAACAGAACTGTTTTCCGGCCTCGCGCTAGTTCACCGCGGGCTGTGTCCAAGGCAGCTCGTACCTCTTTCACCCCCGCAGTGACAGCACTCAACTCAACGAAGAGTGAACCAGTAACCTGGGAAACAACTGAAGCAATCGTGGTCTTTCCCACCCCTGGTGGACCCCACAGGAAAACCGACATCGGCTGGCCTTCGACCAGTCGACGCAAAGGAGAACCAGGGCCAGTGAGATGATCTTGACCAATAATCTCATCAAGACTTCGAGGGCGAAGACGTACAGCAAGAGGGCTGTGGTCACCAGCCTCAGACAGGGAGCCGCGCGGGGCTGGTCCCGTGGTGATATTGCCGAAAAGATCCTCGATCATGGACTTAGACATCAATCCGTTCGGAGTCCACCGTGTAGGCGCCTTCGATAATGAGTTTCTTGCGCGGACCAACCTCATTACCCATCCAGGTGTCAAAGGACACTCGGGCGGCTTGCTCATCAGAGATGTTAAGCCGACGAAGAGTACGGTGGGTAGGATTCATCGTGGTTTCAGAAAGTTGATCTGCATCCATCTCACCCAAACCCTTGTAGCGCTGGGGCTCCTTGAACTTGATATTCTTCTTTGTCAGCTCCATCACCTTGCGTTGATACTCAGGGTCAGAAAAAGTGTAGATGTATTTCTCCTGCCCCCTCTTCGGGTTAGTCAACTCGAAGCGATGAAGAGGAGGTACGGCGGTATACACACGTCCTGCTTCCACCAGTGGGCGAAGATAAGTGAAAAACAATGTGGCAAGAAGGCATCGGATGTGAGCACCATCGGCATCAGCATCCGCCATGAAAATAACCTTCGAATATCGTGCCCGCTCCAGATCGAAACTGCGTCCAGAACCCGCCCCAATCACCTGGATAATGGACGAACACTCTGCATTCTTCAACATGTCGTTCACTGAGGCCTTGTGGACGTTGAGAATCTTGCCACGAATAGGCATCAGAGCCTGGAATTCAGAGTTTCTTGCCAGTTTTGCTGTTCCAAGAGCCGAGTCACCCTCAACAATGAACAACTCAGTCTTATCAGCATCATTAGATCGGCAGTCAGAAAGCTTCGGTGGCATCGACGATGAAGCAAGAGCATTCTTGGCTCTAACAGCTTCACGATTGACCCGCGCTTGTACCCTCGTACGCGAGGCTTGAACCACTTTTTCCATGACAGCTCTGGCTTGTGGTTTCGTACTCGCCTTCGACGAGGTAAGAAAACTGGTCATCTCTCGTTCAACAACACCAGCAACAAGTTTTTGTACCGCTGGAGTTCCCAAGACCTCCTTGGTTTGACCCTCAAACTGTGGTTCAGCAAGTCGGACAGTTACCACGGAAGTCATTCCCTCACAGATGTCGTCTTTGACGATCTCATCAGAGGCCTTCGTGAGCCTCGTACCCTCCAACACCTTGGTGAAAGCCCTTGTCAACCCACGCTCGAACCCTTGAACATGGGTTCCCCCCTTCGGGGTAGCAATGATGTTCACAAAAGAAGTAGCGCGGGTTTCATAATCTCCGCTCCATCTCAGAGCAATATCAACATCAAGATCACGCTCAACATCAGTGGGGATCATGGCCCCGTGGTCATCCAGCATGGGAACAGTTTCAGTGAAAGTCTCATGGCCTTGTAAACGAATAACATCACTGACAGGCTCGCCTTGGGTCAGGTATTCGCAGAATTCCGTGATTCCCCCCTCGTGGTGAAACACCTCGGTTTCTTCCACACCATCACGTCGATCAGTCACACTGATGGACAATCCTGCAATGAGAAAAGAAGTCTGGCGGGCACGCTGGGTCAGACGAGACAAAGACACCTCGGCTGTAGACAAAAAGATTTGATCATCAGGCCAGTAGCGCACCCGCGTTCCAGTGGTTTTCTTCGATGTTGAACCAATGACTCTTAGCTCGGATTTCTTCTGAAAAGGAGCTTCAGGGCCTTCCCCATCAAAGACACCTGGAACACCACGTTGGAAACTCATGGCATAGGTCTTGGAGTTTCTATCAACTTCCACATCCATCCGTGAGGCAAGCCCATTAACCACAGACGACCCAACACCATGCAAACCACCAGCAGCCTGATAGGTTCCAGAGCCAAACTTGGCTCCGGCATGGAGTTTCGTGAACACGACTTCTACACCGGTCAGTCCCGTTTTAGGTTCGATGTCCACCGGGACACCGCGGGCATGGTCATGAACCTCCAAGGAGCCATCGGCGTTGAGGAAGATCTCAATCGATGAACCGAAACCCGCTAGTGCTTCGTCAACAGCATTATCGATGATTTCCCACAGGCAGTGCATGAGCCCTCGCGAGTCAGTAGACCCAATGTACATTGCTGGACGTTTGCGTGCAGCTTCCAAACCTTCAAGAACGAGCAGATGATGGGCGGCATATTCTCCCGAGGGATGGGTGGAACGCCTCCTGGTAGATGGTTGGTTTTCTTCTTCGACACTCACGTGGGAGAGTTTATCGTTCACGGGATGTTGGATTGCTTCGAAACCAATGCGTGTTGAAACCTCACAAGAGTTTTTAGGAGAAATGATAAGGAACAGGGTCCTTGGGAAGAAGACCATGCATCTGGCGTACCTTCCCTGAAGAATCCAAGACAATTTCCAAGCGTGAAGAATCTTCGAAAGTAAGCACCAATTGATCGCCTCGATCCTCCAAGGGGAGGTTGTGTGCTCCAGCGAACACGGCGATGATGTCCTTGTGGTTTCCAATTCCATAGGACGTGGCTGAGGTAATGATCTTTGGGGTAGTGAAAGCTGTGGGGGTTTCCAACGAAAGTCGAGGGTCGGTGACCACCACATATATCCTGCCACCAGCGGAAGGAGCTGAGAAGATGGCAGTACCCAGGAGTTGAGGGCTGGCAACCATAGCAACAGTCGCCCCCGGGGTCATCCCAAGATCAAGGATCCCTTCCATAGCGAAACGAGGTTGAGTGAATTCCCACAGCCCAGCTTCTTGACCAAATTGTCGAAGAGGGTGGGCCCGCTGGATACCTAAAGCCTCCTGATCGACTGTTTCATCTGCCCAGGACCACAGCCATGTGTTGTCTGCCTGGGCCACTGAGCCAATGACAGCACAGGTGAGACGGATTCCATTCAAGGTGAGAAGCCCCTTGGACAAAGATAATTCCCAGGAGGGGGTATCAGTGCCAATGACCGAACTCAACCGCGTTTGACCATCAACCAGCAAGGCTGTGTGCACGCTAGCCCAGGTGTTGAGAAGAGTGTGATCAGCAGTCATGTCTTAGTCCAAATAGTCGCGAAGCACCTGGGAACGTGAAGGGTGACGAAGCTTCGACATTGTTTTCGACTCTATCTGCCTAATACGTTCACGGGTGACCCCATATACTCTACCAATTTCATCCAAGGTCTTGGGTAGCCCATCAGTCAAACCAAATCTCATCGAGACAACACCCGCCTCCCTTTCAGACAAAGTGTCGAGAACATCATGGAGCTGTTCTTGGAGCAGAGCGAAGTTGACCGCATCGGCAGGAACCACAGCCTCAGAGTCTTCGATCAGATCACCAAATTCTGAATCCCCGTCCTCCCCCAAGGGTGTATGCAAGGAGATGGGCTCACGGCCGTACTTTTGAACCTCGACAACTTTTTCTGCAGTCATATCCAGTTCATAAGCCAACTCTTCAGGGGTTGGTTCGCGTCCAAGGTCCTGGAGCAACTGTCTTTGCACCCGAGCGAGCTTGTTGATGACTTCCACCATGTGAACAGGGATTCTGATGGTACGCGCCTGGTCAGCCATGGCGCGAGTGATCGCCTGTTTAATCCACCAGGTGGCATAGGTCGAGAACTTATATCCCTTGGTGTAGTCGAACTTTTCAACAGCACGAATCAAACCAAGGTTTCCTTCCTGGATGAGATCCAGGAAGAGCATTCCACGACCGGTATAGCGTTTCGCCAAGGAGACAACCAAACGGAGATTAGCCTCCAGAAGGTGGTTTTTCGCCCGCCTGCCGTCTTCACAGATCCATCTCAGATCTGATAAATCGTCGTCAGTGACCGCTGCTTTCGGGTCATTGACTCTCTCTTCAGCAAACAGCCCGGCTTCAATACGCTTGGCAAGAGAAACCTCCTGTTCAGCATTCAACAAGGCAACCTTGCCAATCTGCTTCAGATAGTCCTTGACAGGATCAGCAGTTGCTCCCGCAGCGAGAACCTGCTGCTCGGGTTCATCGGTCTCATCAGCGTCCGACAGTGAGAAACTCTCATCCTCAGTGAGCTCTGATTCCAGTTCAGCTTCCTTCTTGGGTTGGAACTGTGACTCATCAACATCATCAAGACTTCGTTTCACTGTGAATTCCACGTCACCACCCTTGAGAGTGGCGAGTTTCAGGTCTTCAGCTGACACTCCCAAAATAGCTTGGGCAACCGAGGGTTCAGACGAATCTTCTACCTGCGCGGTTTTCTTGGAGGTACGAGGTTTCGCTGGGGTTTTCACCTGTCCCGCTGGCGATTTGGCAGTAGTTTTCGCACTGGTCTTTGTTGCCGGTTTGGCTGGGGCCCTGGTGGCAGTCTTTGCTGGAGTCTTGGATGCTGGTTTTGCCGCGGATGTGGTGGCAGTCTTCGTCGGGGCCTTGGTTGTGGGTTTTGTCGCTGTCTTGGTGGCAGTCTTCGCTGCGGTCTTCGTTGCCACCTTGGCGGGAGGCTTCGCAGCTGGTTTTGCTGGTGCTTTCGTCGCAGTCTTTGCTGCTGGTTTGGCGGTGGTCTTGGCTACTGGTTTGGCAGTGGTCTTGGCTGGAGTCTTAGTTGCAGTCTTGGCTGCAGTCTTGGTTGCAGTCTTGGCAGGGGTCTTGGTTGCTGTGGTCTTCGTCACTGTGGTTTTTGCAGATGTCTTGACCGCTGCCTTGGTCTCTGGTTTAGTCGCGGGTTTAGTCGCGGGTTTGGTGGCAGTTGTTGCAGGTGTTTTGGCTGGTGGCTTAGTCGATGTTTTCACCGGCTTATCCTGCGATGTGGTGACGAGGGCCTCAGGTGGTTGTTTCGAGGTTGTCGGCTTCTTTGTGATCCTTGCCTTAATATTCTCCAACACAGTCTTGCGAGAAACCATCAATCATCCTTCGTTCCTGCTCAACGAACCGATACCAGGGTAAGAGACATCCTGCTGTGGTCAAGCAGACCAATTATGCACGACCACATAGCTTCTTGCAAGCCACGCCCCATGAATACCCAAAAAGTCGTGCCAGTGCTGGGAATGAAAACCCTCACTCTGGTGTTCCATTCTATGAGACTTCTCATGAAAGGGACCACCGTGACAGTCCACCTCGAGCCAGTGCCCACAGAAATGGTCGAACATCGCGATAGTGTCGGTGCATACTTAGCATCCATCGCACGCCATCAACTACTGACTCCCAGTGAAGAAATCGATTTGGCTAAGAGAATCGAAATCGGGCTCTTTGCCGAACACCTTCTCCAAAGCGACCATAGGAATCGAATCGTCAAAGGAAGCGAGGAAGAACTCTCCAGAATCGCTGAAGAAGGTGCGGCTGCTCAACAGCGCTTCATCTCAGCTAACTTACGCCTAGTGGTGTCCATTGCACAGAAGTATCGTCGCGAATCACTGCCCTTTCTCGACATCATCCAGGAAGGAAACTTGGGGCTCATCAGGGCAGTAGAAAAGTTCGACTATTCCAAAGGATTCAAGTTCTCCACCTATGCAACCTGGTGGATTCGCCAATCTATTTTCCGAGGGATTGCAGCCCATGGACATGCGGTGAAACTTCCCGTACACATTGCCGAACAGATTTCCAAGATTCAAACGTCATATCGGCGACTGTGCAATTCCCTGGGCCAGGAACCAAACCCGAGTCAGCTTGCACAAGACGTAGGCCTTCATGAAGCCGAAGTCATAGAACTCACCTCATATATTCGCTCCCATGCGTCCTTGGATGCACCACTGACTGAAGGGGAAACCTTCACCCTCGGTGATCTCATTGATCTCACCGACCACACAACCTCCACCATGGCGACCAGTCAGGATGACCTTGAAACCATTGAGACAATGTTGCGTGAACTCGACGAACGCTCTGCGGATATCGTTCGCAGACGTTTTGGCCTCCACGATGGGCGACCGAATCGACTCATCGACATCGGGAAACATTGGGGGATCAGCGCCGAACGAGTACGCCAAATTGAGCGCACAGCATTAGAGAAACTACAGTCGCTGTCCTTAGCGGCCTAGCGATTGACCAAGGCCACCGGACAATTCGAATGAGCGAGAACTGCTCGCACAGGTCCACCTACCACGATGGCAGGACGTGGTCGTACGCCAAGAACGAGAAGATCAACCCGTGAAGACTCTTGAATCAGTTCCTCCACCAGCACACCACGTTGGGACTTGATGGTGATCTCAAGGTCGGGATAGTCGAGCTGGACAGGTTCAACAACCTGCTCGATGCCTGCTAAAACCCGAGCCTCCCACTGGCTTGTTTGAGCTGGAGACGCAGGAATAAAAGACATCACGGTCGCTGGCTGATCAGGAATAATGTGAATAACCTCCACCTTGGCACCACGCAGCTGCGCTTCCTGGCACCCCCAGCGTAAAGCAGTATCTCCGGACCCGCCCATAGCCACGGTGATCACACCACAATCACCAGTGAGTTCTGGAGTGGACGCTGCCGAAATGACAACCATGGGGCATGAAGAACTCGCCACCAGAGACGTTGAGGTGGACCCCACAAACATTCGCTCCAGTCCCGAACTTGCCCGCCTACCCAGAATCAGGATCTCGGCTCTCTTCGAAAACTCAGACAGAACCCCAACAGGATTGCCGATCACAACATCGCTGTGAATCCTCGCGGAATCAATCCCAAGAGAAAGGGCAAGATCACAAGCCTGCTGCACGGCAGCCTGACCAGCTTCTTTCAAAATGGAGGGGTCATACATGACTCCCCAGCCTCCTGTGGCCACCGAATCATCAACGCCGTGAACAAACCACAGGTCCCCTCCGGTCATTGATGCACGGCCAATGGCAAAACGAGCCGCCCGAATCCCGTCCTCAGATCCGTCAATACCTACCAATATTCTCCCGTGATCCGTCATCGCTATCCTGCCTCAGGGTTGTTGTCAGGGAAAGTGGTTTTCCCTTGGAGGCTTGCTGCGAGAAGATCATCGACACCATCAGCAACGGTGGCCATCTCTTCCACAGCAAATCTCAGATGGGCGGGAACAAAAGGAACGGCGTAGAGCGACAACACAGCGATGATTTTGTCTCTAACCAGCGAGAACCTCACCCAGCGACTGTGGGAATTCACGTCGTTGAGTACCTCTGCTGCCCTTGAGCGCCCCGTAATGTCGTGGACCAAAACAGAGAAGAGCCGAATTTCCTGACCATCATCGGTGAGTCGAATGAAGATCATGGCTGAGCCCACGCGAATGGCGAAATCACCATCATGGTCTTTCATGGGTGAGGTGCCCAAGATCTCAGCTAGTTCCTCGTGAATGGCTGCTTCCAATTCAACCATGGTGCGGTAGGCCGTCACCCCTGTGTCGTGGTTCGCCATATCTTCGCCATGTAAACCCTCCACCACGACTGGTTCAGTCAGCACATCATCGAGAACATTAGAGTGGACGAAAACCGGATGGTCCAAACCAAAGACCATTCTCAAGACATCAACAACCTGTACGGAAAGAATCTCGGTTTGCTCCTGGGATTCCTCACGAACAAACTCGCCTGCTTGTTCCTGCCAACCAGCATCAACCAAGGTGGCGATATGGTCAGGTGATAGAAGTTGGTGATGGAGTTCTGATGGGACACGAGCAGTCAGTTTAGAATTGCGTTCGCGAGTGAAAGTCACATAGTCCTGGGAGGTTTCCCCACCCGATGACCGAAGGACTAATGCTTCGGTCTCATCCATCATGGACAAAACTGCAGCTAGCCGAACAGCGAATTTCTTCCAGGCCTGCTCGACGGATTGATCAAAATTGAATTCATCTGTCATCAGTGTTCACGCTAGCATGACCGAGCACGCTAGCACCACCATTTAGCTACAACCAGATGTCGCTCCGCATCCTTCACAGACATGGCAGGACCCTGCGGGCCTCATCTTGGTTCCACAGGTCATGCACAAGGGAGAATCCACTTGCGGTCCTTGGGAGTCCAGCAGTTCAGCAGTGGTATGGGGGTCAATCAAGGAGGGCTGGCGTGCGCCTGGTCCATCAATAGTGAGATTGTCGGCATCATCATTACGTAGGGCCTGAGAATCAAGAAGTTGACTCTCGTCTTCCTCACTGAGATATGAACCCGTGTCCACATAGCGAGCCCGTTCAGCGGCAGTGTAGACACCCAATTCAGATCTTTCATCAAAGTCGAGATAGTCCAAAGCCAAGCGCCTAAAGGCATAATCCATGATGGATTGAGCCAGACGAATATCAGCGTCATCAGTCATGCCCGCGGGCTCAAACTTCAAATTCGTGAACTTCTGAACAAAGGTTTCCAACGGCACCCCGTACTGCAAGCCAATCGAGACAGCGATCGAAAAAGCATCCATGACCCCCGATAATGTGGAGCCCTGTTTACCCAGTTTGAGGAAAACCTCACCCAAGCGACCATCATCATAAGCCCCAGAAGTCATATATCCCTTGGCTTCCCCCACCTTGAATCGAGTGGTACGCCCCACCCGTGACTTAGGCAGGCGATGACGATGTGGACGATACTCCGCAGGAGCCTTCACCTGTGGCTCTGGTTTTTTCGATGTTGACAGTGGCTGACCGACCTTGCAGTTATCCCGGTAGATTGCCACAGCCTTCAAGCCCATTCTCCACCCCTGCATGTATACCTCGGCGATGTCATCGATGCTCGCTGATTCTGGGAGGTTCACTGTCTTGGAGATAGCCCCAGACAGGAATGGCTGAACAGCAGCCATCATCTTCAAGTGCCCCATCGGCTCAATGGATCGTTGCCCAACAGCACAATCAAAGACAGGATAATGCTCACTGCTCAGATGGGGGGCATCAACCACATGACCATGTTCGGCGATATAGTCCACGATTTCCGTGGATTCGTCGCGGGAGTAGCCCAGATTCTTCAGTGCACGACTGACAGTAGAATTGACGATCTGCATCGAAGAGCCATCCACCATCTTCTTCAATTTCACCAGTGCAAAATCCGGCTCAATGCCAGTCGTATCGCAATCCATCATGAATCCAATGGTGCCTGTCGGAGCAAGAACAGAGACCTGGGAATTTCTGAACCCAGACACTCGCCCCAGATCGAGGACCTTCTCCCACTCAAGGGATGCAGCTTCATTGACTTCACACGCTGCCCCAGAGTCTCCGACAACATAATCTTGCTGTGCCCTGTGGTGTTTCTCCATGACAGTCACATGTGGCCCCGCATTAATTTCGTAACCATCATAGGGCCCCACGATTTGTGCAAGTTCAGCACTACGCCGGTACGCAGTTCCAGTCATGAGCGATGTGATAGCTGCGGCAACACTGCGTCCTGCATCCGAGTCATAGGCCAGCCCTAAGGCCATGAGCAAAGCGCCTAAGTTGGCGTACCCTATGCCCAATTGACGGAAGGTTTTGGTGTTGTCTGCAATAGCGTCTGTGGGGAAATCAGCAAAACAAATTGAGATTTCCATAGCCGTGATGACATATTCCACGGCAGCGACAAATCGCGAACAATCAAAACGATCCTGGTCATCCAAGAAATGCATCACATTGATCGAAGCAAGGTTGCAAGAAGAATTGTCGACACTCATGTATTCACTACAAGGGTTAGACGCTGTGATGGGTCCCGAGTGTGGGATTGTGTGCCAGGCATTAATCGTGTCGTCGTACTGAATCCCAGGATCAGCACAATGCCAGGCAGCAGTAGCAATCTTGGTGAACAATTCTTTCGCTTTAACTTCGCTCACGGTATGACCATCCAGTCGAGCTTTCAGAGCAAAATTTCCATTCGATTCCACGGCGCGCATGAAGGCGTCCGAGACTCGTACTGAATTATTGGCATTTTGGTATTGAACAGAAGAAATATCTGCTCCACCGAGATCCATATCAAACCCAGCATCTCTCAGAGCCCAGATCTTTCTCTCTTCTCTTGCCTTGGTTTCAACAAATTCTTCAATATCGGGATGATCGACATCCAAGATCACCATCTTGGCGGCACGGCGAGTCGCACCCCCTGATTTGATGGTTCCCGCAGAAGCATCGGCTCCCCGCATAAAACTCACCGGCCCCGAAGCCGAGCCACCCGAGGAGAGCAATTCTTTACTCGAACGTATCTTGGACAGATTCACTCCAGCCCCAGAGCCTCCCTTAAAAATGAAACCCTCATCGCGATACCACGAAAGAATTGAATCGATGGAGTCATCTACGGACAAAATGAAACAAGCCGACACCTGTTGTGGAGACGAGGTGCCCACATTGAACCACACTGGTGAATTGAAGCTAAAGACCTGATGCACCAGCATCCAGGTCAACTCGTCAGCAAAGATGTCGGCCTGCTCGCGGTCAAAATAACCATGGGTCACCCCAGCATCCCGATAGGTTTTCACCACACGATCGATGAGAGTCTTGAGGCTTGATTCACGCTCGGGCGAACCGAGGGCTCCGCGGAAATACTTGGTGGCTACGATCGTTGAGGCATTCACACTCCAGGAGTCTGGAAATTCAACACCATCTTGTTGGAAGACAGTTTCACCAGTTTTCCAGTTCTTCTGAACCACATCTCTTTTACTCCAGGTGACCTCATCGTAGGGATGGATACCAGCAGTAGAGAACACGCGAGTCGTCAAGGGTTTCAGCCTGGGAGCAACTAGGGTGTCGGACATTTTCTTGAGCCTTTCTTTCTGTTGTGGATCAGGCCACCAGCTGACCGCGAAGTTCAGCTATCCCTGTTTCAAAGTCTTCGATGGAGCCATAATTTTCATAGACCGAGGCGAACCGAAGGTAGACAACCTCATCTAAGTCACGTAAAGGGGTGAGGATAGCTAAACCAATCTGTTCAGCTGGGACTTCGGCCAAACCCATGGAGCGAATGGAGTCTTCCACCGATTGCCCCAATTTCGCCAAATCATCTTCGGATACTGGGCGATGTTTGCAGGCCTTGCGTACTCCTTGGACGACTTTTTCCCGCGCAAAGGGTTCCACCACTCCCGAGCGTTTCACTACGGCCAATTGAATCTGTTCGACGGTAGTAAAACGCTTTTCACACTGAGGGCATGAGCGACGTCGTCGAATGTAAGAACCGTCGTCAGCAACCCGTGAATCAGTGACTCGAGAGTCCGGGTTTTTGCAGTACGGACAGTACATACTCTTCTCCAAAGGTAGTCATGAGGATCCAGTGGAACCACAATAGATGGGATAATTACATCAGTGTAACCACTAGATGTGGTGATTCTACACGTTGTCGTGATGTGGTCAACAACCATGAATCACTAGGAAAGGAAATTCACCATACCCGTCAATGAAAATGCCGTGTCACTAGCGGTGTTGATGAAAAAATCTTGTCCATCTCCATGGGCATGTCGGCGTGTTGCTCACGGCAAAGGGGTGTTCGGTATGGATGAGAATCCCACTACCATCCCCCAAATCATCACAGCAAAAGTCAGGCTCACTGTGACCAACTGAGCGATCAAACGAGCTTTTACATAAGCTACCTTCATGATGTTACCTTTCGTACGGTTGTTCGTTTATTATGTAACATGCCTGCGACATTGTCGTACATTTGTTCGCTATCGGCGTGTCGTATATTTATCAAACACCACACGTACGACGAAAATTCCCTCGACCCTCGAACAATTGTTTGATATTTGTCCTAGTGTGGGTTAGGCTTGCTCCATGACATCAACCAGTAATACTTCAACGCAGGGGTCGCGTCGCTCACCAGGTTCGATCGCTGATGAGTCTCTTCGCAACATCGACCAACTCACCTTGCGTCAACGTCAGGTTTTGTCCGTGATACAAAACTCCGTTTCTACTCGCGGTTATGCTCCATCTGTTCGTGAAATATGTGAAGAAACAGGGCTATCGAGTCCATCGTCGGGAGCCCATCAACTGCGTGCCCTAGAGAAACGAGGGTTCATCCGTCGCGACCCGAAACGACCACGTGCCATGGAGTTGTTGGTGCCAGCTGACGATGGCGCTGTGCCAGGTGGGAGTTCCTCTTTCGTCTCAGTGCCTGTGGTCGGCAGAATCGCTGCTGGCGCTCCTATCACTGCCGAAGAGAATCACCAGGACACCTTTGCCCTCCCAGCGCAGTTGGTTGGCTCAGGCACCCTCTTCATTCTTGAGGTGCATGGCGATTCCATGGTTGATGCTGCTATCTGCGATGGTGATTACGTTGTCGTACGTCAACAACCAACCGCTGAGAATGGTGAAATCGTTGTGGCCTTGCTCGGTGAAGAAGCCACAGTGAAAGTCTTGAAACGAACCCCAGGTCAAGTATGGCTCCTGCCCCAAAACCCGCTGTACTCCCCTATTGATGGCAACCAAGCAACAATACTGGGCAAGGTGGTCTCAGTTTTGCGTCGAGTATAACCTCTCAGGGCTGGAGAAAACGTGACAGCGTTGTTGGGCGGGACCCATCGAACAACGACCAGGATAACCTGAGGAATCTTTGAGCGCGTGTGATCCCCACATACAGCAGCCGTTTTTCTTCGGCTAGCCGTAGATCACTTGTTGCCAGTCGATGAGGCAGGGATCCCTCGTGGAGTCCACCCAGGTTAACTGCAGCGAATTCCATTCCTTTGGCACTGTGTAAGGTGCCCACACGAATTCCATTGTTCTTCTCCAGGTTCTCACCACTGACCCACACCCAGGGAAGACCGTGTTCTACCAGCACCCTAGCGAAATCCTCGCCTTGGGCCTTCGTACGATAGAGCACAGCCATCTGATGATAATCGAGGCCTTGATCATGGAGATCGATCAGCCACTTCACGATACCTTGGGATTCTGCTGCAAAATCACGATTGCTGGACATTTCTACGGGAGCACCACTGGGATGGAAGGCAGATAACTTAACCCCGGAAGTTAGCTGATTAGCCAAGGCGAGAATTTCGGGGGTTGAACGGTAATTCTTCGTCAGCGACAAGGAGTATGCTCCCTGATGGGTGTCAGCAAACTCTTCCAAATATTGCGAACGCGACCCAGCGAAATGATGGATAGTCTGTGCTGGGTCACCGACCACGCAGACATCTGGTCGTCCTCCCACCCATAGCTCAACTAACCGCGCCTGAACAGCCGAGATATCCTGGTATTCATCGAAGATGAAATGTCGGTAGGTGTGATGGACCTTCCGGCGAACCTCAGTCTCTTCAGTAAGCAGGGCCACCGTACACAGCAGGACATCGTCAAAGTCAATGACGCAGGCTGCCTGCT
The DNA here is from genome assembly GCA_009782915.1 of Propionibacteriaceae bacterium. Taxonomy (GTDB): domain Bacteria; phylum Actinomycetota; class Actinomycetes; order Propionibacteriales; family Propionibacteriaceae; genus WQYJ01. The sequence goes on from WRIC01000004.1 coordinate 40,790, forward strand.
TGACTTGTTCATAGGCCACCAGGGCATCTGCCACAGTGTCCACCTCCAGGTCGGATGTCAAGCGCTGATCTTTTGTGGCCAAATCACCATAATCCTCAACGAGAACATTGTTCTGCTTGGTCCACGATATCTCCTGTCCCAGGACTAACAGATGCCCGGGTGTGACAGGTATTCCCACCCGTTCACAGGCTGCCAAGATCATAGGATCGCGGCGATCTTCCAGGGGAGGCAAGCTCGCTTGATACACCTGTGGCCAGAAATGTGCAGCCTGGCGTAACGCCGCCGAGTGGAAGGTACGTGACTGCACTCCTTGAACACCCATCCCATGAAGGCGTGAGGTGAGTTCATCTGCTGCCGAAGTGGTGAAAGTCACTGCGAGAGTAGACAAGGGATCAATGACACCCAGCTGAGCCGCATGACACAATCGATGGGTCACCGTATGTGTTTTTCCCGTCCCTGCACCAGCAATCACACTGACAGGCACGGCGAGTTTCTCCACGACTTCTCGTTGTTCGTCATTGAGCTGGTCGACGTCCACAGGGTTCACATGGTCTACTTTGCCACCTTTGTCTGACATTGATTCTTGGCGACCCCCTGGTGGGCATTGATGGCGCCCTGTTGCAATGTGGGTTAACGTGGACACTGTGATTCGCTACCGAAGCTCCAGCCTTGAGGTTCTCGCTGAGCACCTTGCCCAGATTCTGAGCCCAGGGCTCGATGATCCTTTCCGCCAAGATGTGGTGCTCACCCGTGGCGGTGGTCTCGGTCGCTGGATAACCCAGTATCTCGCCACCCGCCTGGGAGTATCCACATCAGACTCCCAGCAGTCTTTTTCCGATGGAATTGTGGCAGGAATAGAGTTTCTCACCTTGTCCACCTGGGAGAACAGGCTTCGCCACAGACCCTCACCATGGTCAGCCCAAGAGCTTCTCCCCCATGTGCTCACCTGCCTTGATGACCTAACAGATCAGCCACACTGTGAAGCAGTGATCAGCTATCTTTCCCAAGGAGACAATCGCCCGCGTCGGAAACTCGATCTCGCTCGCAGTGTCAGCCACCGATTGAGTGCCTATGCCACCTGGTATCCCGAGGTCATGAAGTCCTGGAGCCAGGGATCCTATGTTGACCGGCAGGGTTGCCCTATCGCTACCACCGATCTGTGGCAGCCTCACTTGTGGAATCTCCTGTGTTCGGCCAGTGGGTCAACCCCTGACGATGATCAACAATTCCTCATCCAACAAGTCGAGTCTCAAGGTCTCGACTACGGTCGCGTGGTCTTGTTCTGCCCTGAGTTCATTTCGCCCACTCACAGGATTCTTTTAGAGAGTCTCGATCGGTTGCGCCCAGTCACTGCGTTGACCTTGACCGCCTCTTGCTCTGCCAGCGATTGCCTTGAGCAGTGGACAACAAAATACAGTGTGCTTGATAGTGGGGTTGACACCGAGTTGTCTCAGATCACCAGCGAAACACAGGTGTTACCAGGAAGCCAACAATCGCCATCGATGCTTCACGGGATACAGAACTACCTTTTTCATGGTGATTCCACTCACTATCCTTGCGATGATTCCCTCCAGATTCACACCACCTCGGCTCACAACCTTCCACAGTTACTTTCCACTCAGGTGGTGAATCTGCTCAACAGCGATCCTGGTCTTCAACCCAGAGACATTGTGGTCTTGGTTGATTCACTTCAGGATCATGTCGATCTTCTGAATGCCCACTTTACTGCTGATAGTGATCCTGCCACCCTAGGGCGTCACCAGATCCGTGCCTGCGTACTCGGGGAATCCAGTACCGATCCCAGTTGTGATCTCATCGATGTTCTATTTCACATTCTTGACTCGCGGGCAACCTCCCAAGACCTACTGGATCTGCTCGCTTCCCCGCTGGTGATGGACAAGTTTGGACTCTCCACTGGTGACTTGGATCGTTTGGCCACTCTCATCGAATCTTCAGGTATCAGGTGGGGAATCACTGCTGAACATAGAGAAGTCGACCAGATGGAGGATTTCCCGCACAACACATGGATGGCAGGGTTATCCAGAATGATCCTGGGTGTCGCCCTGGGTGAAGATGAACTCCTGTGGAGGGGTCGAGTGTTTCCCCTCGATGTCGTTGATGGCGATTCTGTACGTCTGGTGGAAGCTCTCTCCTTGATCATTGCCCATGTGCGGACGTGCAGCCAGCAGTGGAGTACGCCAACAAGTATTGACGGCTGGGGAACCAGAATTCACCACACCTTGGAGACTTTGACTACGGGCGGTCCATCCCTGGGACACCAGATTGCCTATCAGATGGAAAACCACCTGGGCCCGCCCATGACCCTTGCTCAGGCTCGAAGAGAATTCCTTGACCGGTGCCAGGAGTACCGTACTTCACCTTCACTGCTCAATGGGACATTAGGAATCGTTCCACTGTCAACGATGGCTTTAGTCCCCCACCGTGTCATCATCGTGTATGGACTGTCGGCAGACACCTTTCCGCATCAAGCCATCCCTTGCGGTGATGATCTTCTTGGTCCCCCCCATGATTCCCGCGCAAAAGACCACCAGAGGTTTGTCGATTGTTTACGATCAGCTCAAGAGAAACTGATCATCATTCGTAGCGACACCGATTCGATGACTGGTCACCGACTGCCACAACCCAGTGTTGAAGCCGACCTGCTGGGTTTAGCCAGTGAGATTGTGACACCTGGTGAAGATATCGCGACACTCACCTACCACCATGACTACTCCTTTGACCGTGTGCCCACTTCAGTTGCTGCCTCAACGCTGGGGCTCACTGCGAGGGCCGACCGTGATGATTCGACTCCCCCAGACCAAGAAGAAACATCTGTGAGCATCGATGACATAGCCAACCATCTGGTCAATCCTGCTGCAGCATGGCTTCGTCGTTACGTGGGAATCACACCGGGTGCTTTATCGGAATCCACCCCCAGCTCCACCTCATTAACCTTGGACTTAGATAGTCTGGAGACCTGGACAATAACCGATCGAATGTTGCGCCTACTGCGTACGGGTCAAGAACCCAACTCTATCCTGGAAACTGAATTACGCAGAGGTTTCCTGCCCCCAGGGCCCATGGGAGTGACGATTGCTCGCAGATGCCTGACCCAAGCACAAACAATCCTTCGCCGTGGTGACGAATTCACCCAATATCCACCAGTAGGACTCAATGTTCACATGGAGTGTTCCTCAGGCAAGACACTCACCGGGCACGTCGTTGTCCGAGGTTCGGCCATGGTGGTCCTGCAAGCTGGCAAGGTCCGGCCCCATCACCAAATCGCTGCCTGGGTGAAACTACTGGGACTTGGTGCCTGCCACCGGCAAACCACCTGGACAGCACACTTGGTAGGCGCCTCCCATGTTACCCTCCAGGCTCCAGGAGCCGACCAGTGTCGAGCGCACCTTAATTACCTTGTGGACCTTGTCACTGGTAGCGCTCGTTCACCGCTGCCCCTGCCGCCAGCTCCCAGCGCACTGTTCGCCCGATACTCGTCGAGGTCGACGGACATCAACACTCCTGCCATCCTGGAACGAATGACCAGTACGTGGGCCCAAGACTCCAGCTGGTCCCTACTGTGGCCAACACCACAAGACATGTGGTCAGAACCATCCGACCAGCATGGAAAACATGACCGCTTCAGTTCGCGGTTCGAAACCCTCGCCCATGAGGTCTACTCCCCGGTTCTCACAGCTGGAGGTGTGTCATGACCACGCCACTGCCCCAACCAGGAACCCTCCATGTCATCGAGGCAAGTGCCGGAACGGGGAAAACCTGGGCTATGTCAACCCTCGCAGGTCGTTTTATTGCCCAAACACAGACCCCTATCTCCCAATTAGCGCTCGTATCCTTCTCCCGAGCCTCCACTGCTGAGATGCGCCAGCGTACCCAGGCGCGACTAGTGGAACTAGCTCAAGAATTAGCCGCGGACACACCACCGGAGGTAGACACTGGTTTGTGGGTAGACGACCCAACACTACGCCATGAATACAAGACCCGATTAGAACAAGGTGTTCGCGACTTTGATAGTGCTACCATCACCACGATCCATGGCTTTTGCGACCGCCTGCTGTCTTTGATGGGGATCAGCGCTGACCATGACCTCAGCGACCAGATGACAGCCTCCTTTGATGACATCATTCAAGAAGCCACCACTGATCACTACTGCCGGTTGGCCCAAGAATCTACCCCTTGGTTTACTCTTGATCTCGCCCAGAAGTGGGTCCGTGCAGCACTCCAGGATCCCAATGCTCAAATCCATCCCCTGGGTGAAGAAGCACAATTCACCCAGGAAGTACGTAGCAGTGTCTATCGTCGCCTACGCAGACATGGCCTCTACACCTTTGACGACATGATCACTCGTTGCCGTCAAGGACTCATCAATGCCTGTGACGATGTTGCTGGGCGAGTGTCGAGGGCGTACCCCATTCTTCTCGTGGACGAATTCCAGGACACAGATGAGGCGCAATGGGAGATTATAGAACGCGGGTTTGTTGGCAGATCAACTGTGGTGCTGATTGGTGACCCCAAGCAATCCATCTACTCTTTTCGAGGGGCAGATATCAAGGCCTATATGAAGGCCACCCACGGCGCTACGACCACAACTCTGACCACCAACTTCCGTAGCTCTGCCAAGGTCGTCAACGCTCTGAACCATCTGTTGGGTGGGGCAGAACTTGGTGAGACCACCATCAAAGTCACACCAATATCCCCCTGCGAACATCCGCCACACCTGGCTGTAGAACCTCCCTGGGATCAGCCCATTCGCTTGCGCCTACCATCGGACTTAACACCGCGTAGCGCCACTGAGGCACGCGACATGATCACCACAGATCTTGGTCATGATGTGATACGCCTGCTGAACTCTTCGGCACATTTCCAATCACATCCGTCGGTGGAGCCGCGCCCACTACGTCCAGACGATATTGCTGTGCTGGTCTCCACTAATGACCGTGGTTTAGCCATTGCCGAGCACTTTCAACACCATGGAATACCGGGACTATTTACTGGTAGTAGCTCAGTTTTCTCCACCCAAGCAGCCCAGGATTGGCTACGGCTCTTGCGGGCCATGGATTTTGGGACTCCAGGTGAAATTCGTCTCAGTAGCCTCACAAGTTTCTTTGGTTGGGATCTTCACCACCTCGTTGGTATTGACTCAAACCAATTCTCTGCCTTAGCGGTCACCATCCGACATCTGGGCACGCTCATGGACCGTGGTGGGGCCCACCTAGTGCTCGAATGGTTGAGCGACCATAGCGACCTCACCCAGCGTCTCAGTGGCGATGCTACTTCGGCTCGTTGCCTCGCTGACCTCCATCATCTCGCCACTCTCTTTCCAGTGCGCGACACTCGTGGTGCTCTGGGGTGGCTGGAGCATCAAAGGATGGCTACCACCAGTCGAGATGAAACCTCGCGGACTATAGCCACCAGCAGTGATGCTGTGAGGATCTTGACGGTGCATCAAGCCAAGGGCCTTCAATTCCCCGTGGTCTATTGCCCACAACTGTCGGATCGGTTCGACAGCATTTCATCAAAAAAACCCGTGGTAGCCCATGACAGTGAAGGAAACCGGGTCCTCGACTTGGGCATCGGGACCACCACCTCGCCACTACGGGCTATCGCCCAACAGGAGAGTGCAGCGGAGTCTTTGCGCATGTGTTATGTGGCTTTGACTCGCGCAAGTACGCAGATCACCACCTGGTGGGTCCCCACCATGAAGACCACTACCTCCTCCCCCTTGCACCGCTTGTTGTTTTCCTCAACTGACACACCGCCTTCATCCATCCCCATGGAAGGATGTGACCCACATGGGCTGACTATTCCTGGGCTGGCCGTAGAAACGATCAATGCGAGTAGTGAACCCACCGGCCACATATCGCAGAAGGAGACTCCACCACCAGTGGGCGAACCTCTGGAGTTGCACCGCCCCATCGATACCTCCTACCGACGTACCTCTTTCTCCTCGCTGACTGCGCAAGCTCACCATTCCTCCACGATGGATCAAGCCAATGCCCACGGCGAGGATCCAGAGCTGAACCAAGTGTCCCCACTAGCTGATTTTCCTGGTGGACTGGCTTTCGGTTCCCTGGTTCACAATGTTTTCGAGTATGCCACCCCAGGAGAGGATCTCACAGAATTGATCTCAGCCACGATGCGCAAGGAAGGATTCACTGGTTTTTCTCCCGCCACTCTTGCTGAAGGGTTGCAACCTGGCCTTGATACTCCCCTGGGTGACATAGCTGGGGGGCGGTCTCTATCTCAGATCCCTCTTCGTGATCGTCTAGCTGAACTCAATTTCGAGTTTCCGTTATCCCTAGGACAACAATCTTTCACATTGACGGCTATCGCCAGTTGCCTGCGAAGCCATCTTGAACCCGATTCTCTCCTGAGCACCTATCCTGATTTCTTTGATGATTCTCTCGATCTACGCGATCTTCGAGGGTACCTCTCGGGGGCTATTGATGCGGTTCTACGTGTGAATGACCGTTATGTTGTTGCCGACTACAAAACTAATCGGTTGGCTCCACCAGACACCCCACTCACCTTGGGCCACTACACCTACCAGCCCATGGCGCTTGCCATGATGGATTCCCACTATCTTCTCCAGGGGTTGATTTACCAGGTGGCCCTCCACCGCTTCCTGCGCTGGAGAATAGATGCCTATGATCCCGAGGTTCACCTAGGGGGGATGGCTTATCTCTTCGTTCGGGGAATGGCCGGAGAAGAAACACCAGTACGCCAGGGCACCACCTGTGGGGTATTCACGTGGATTCCTCCTACTGCGATGATCCTTGAGCTTTCTGATCTCTTCTCGGGGGTGATCCGATGACTGTCACTTTGAGCGAGTTAGTGGAAGCTGAGGTGTTCACCCCAGCAACCGTACGTATGGCCCGACATCTGGGGTTCCTCTATGGCGAGGAAGACGAACTGGTGGTCATGGCTATCTCCTGCACCCTGGTTGCACTGGGTGCAGGGTCGGTGTGTTGTGACCTCGGTCAACCTGACTATCTTTTCCGCGGAAACAACCAACCTATCGAGTGGCCTGAACCGCAGGCCTGGGCTGAGGCTTTGATGGCTTCACCTGCTGTGAGCGCCAGCGATGACCAAGGTGATGGTGCTCTCATCGTGCAAGGTACGACCTCATATCTTCGTCGATACTATCGTGAACAGAGTTTCATTGCCTCGTGGATTACCCAGCGCAGTCAACTCACCCAAGCAGACAACCGGTGGGTGGACCTTTTTTTCGCTGATGAGTACGCCAACCAAAGAACCGCGGGAGCTCGCGCACTATCGTCACAGTTCTGTGTTGTTGCTGGAGGTCCGGGAACAGGGAAAACAACCATTGTTGCCCGGCTGTTAGCGGCTCTTGCACAAAACCGCCCATCTGGAATTCACGTTGTCTTGGCTGCCCCAACAGGAAAGGCTGCCGCGCGCCTCGATCAGGCAGTTCGAGAGAATCTCCAGGTCTGCTCCCAGATTCCTGGAGCAGATTATCAACTCACCTGTGAGTCGGGGACCATCCACAGAATCCTCCAGATGACTCCCTGGGGAAAAGTCGGTCGCGATGCTAACAATCCCATCCCTGCTGACATTGTTGTTGTCGATGAGGCGTCGATGCTGTCCTTGCATCTGATGACCCTGCTTCTTCATGCCACCTCGGAGTCTACTTCACTGATTCTTGTGGGTGATCCTGATCAGCTTGCTTCGATTGAGGCTGGCGCTGTCTTGTCGGATATTGTGTCTCAAGACCAGGTGGTACCTGTAGCTCGGTTAACCACCACGTACCGTTTCTCGGGCGCCATCGCCGACCTGGCAGAGTCTATCCGCTGTGGGGATAGCGACACGGCCTTGAATATCCTGGGTTCTGGTTGTGAGCAGATCCAATGGATCGATGCTGACCTTGACTCCATGGACACCTCCCATGATGTGCTTGATCCTTTGCGTGAGGATCTTCTTCAGCAGCAAAAGAAGCTCACCGAGTTTTCTGCGCGTGGAGCAGCCAGCGATGCACTGTCGACTTTGGAGTCACACCGCCTCCTGGTGGCTCACCGTCATGGAGTCAGTGGTGTGAGTTTTTGGACCCATGAGGTACGGTCATGGTTGTTCGACCACCATCTTGCTCCCCCGGCCCACGTGCAGTGGTATGCAGGTCTACCCCTTCTCATCACGAGGAATGATGACGTTCTGGGCATCTACAACGGTGATAGTGGGGTGATGATCAACGACAACAATTCGCTGGTCGTCGCTATGGAGACCAACTCGGGGGTGCGCACCATCGATCCGGGTCTCATCCAAGGGTGGGAACCACTGTTCGCCTCCACTATCCACAAGGCACAGGGCTCTCAATTCGACACCGTGAGTGTTCTTGTCCCTGGCTCGTCTGCTTTGATCTTGTCCAGGGAGTTGCTCTACACAGCTATCACCCGAGCTCAGCGTCGCCTGAGAATCATCGGTTCTGCCTCAACATTGTCCCAAGCAATCCAGTCCCCTGCCTTGAGAGCATCAGGGTTAGCTACCCAACTATCAGCCCCACGCAGTTAATGTGGTTGGAGTTATATCCAGGCTGTCTGCTTTCCTCGCGCCGCTGCCGGACAGAACCGCCAGCGAATAGTCGAAAGCCGCGAATTTGTCAAATCTACTGAGAAGTATATTTCGGCGTCTACCAGCACGTCGAATTTTATCTTCATTCCGGGGAGGTCATCAACATAAACGGCTTTTACCGTAATTTCGGAAAGCTCGGCTGTGTGTATATGGCGCACGATAGTATCTGGAAATTCCAGCGAACGAAATACTCGGAAACCGCGCCGGATAATTCGTTATAATATCGGTTTGAAATATGATCCTTAAAGGATCGTGCCGCCATGATACCGCCCCCTTTCCTTGCCGTTTGTTGCCTTATCCCTGCACCAGCTTCCATAATTCGTCGTAACTGTCCACCACGGCGTATTCCACGCTTTCGCCGCTGATAGCGCGGAAATGCTCGCGGGCGCAATGGGTTTTTGCTTCTTCAATTTTACGAAGCTCCATTGAGGACATATCGCCTTTTGTTTCGGCGACGAAATATATGTGCTTCACCTTGCCGTCATAGAACGCTATCGCCCAATCGGGGTTGTATTTGCCGACAGGTGTGCTGATATAGAACCCCCTCGGCAGTTTAACATAGACCTCGACTTCTTGCTGGTGCGCTTCCAATTCCGTGGCAAAGTCGCGCTCGTTGGTAGAATCGTATATCACATAATCGTACAGGTGCCGCTTCGCCTCCATAGCGTTCACGCCGAGCTTGCCTTTTTTCAAATCCGGCTCGGTAAATATCTCGGTGCCGAAAGCGGCGGTCAGCCTGTCGTATGTTATATGTTCGATAATTGCCGTGGCCTTTTGCTCGTTGATAATGTTGGCGGCGCGGATAATAAATTCCTCGGGGTTGTTGCCGAATTGGTCGAACACGGATTTATCAATACCCGTCAAAATGTCCGCCACGGCTTTACGGGTCAGACCGGTTTCCGCGACGATTTTTCCGACAAGGTCATATCGAACCGAGGAGCTTGCGCTCATAGTCAGATTCGGGGAGGCGTCCTCCCGCTTGGCGGTGCTTTTTACAAACCCTTCGCCAGATTGTAGTTGTTCCTTGGATTCGATGTTTCGGGTTTGCTCGCCTTCTTCGACTTTGAAATACACCTTAGAAACGCGCAGTCTATCGTTAAGTGCCGCAATCGCTTTTTTAACAAGCTCGCTTTCCGTAAATTTAACGGTGTAATAACTCCTGCCATTTATGCGCGACCACAATTCTTGGAACGCGCGGCTGTCCAGCTTGCCCTTATCGAGCGTGACCTCGACGGTATTCTTCCGGGCGTCCTCCGGCCTGTTGGCGTTCGGATCATAGACGGAATCAAGCACCGCGATAACGTCGGCGGCGCGGCCTTCCGCTTCGTCGGGAACGGCAATCGCGCCGTTCTTTTTGTCATCATAGTATTTTTCGGTAAGCTCGCCACGCTTGATATAGCCGTTTACGATAAGGCTATCAATAATATCGAGGGCGGTATCGTCGCCGAATTTTTCCGTAAACAGCTTCGCTTCCACTTTGAGCGGACGGTCGGCGACGGCTTCGGCGATTTCGCTTTGCAGCCCTTTGGCGAAGCTGTCGTAGCTTTCGTTGGCGATAACCGTCAGCACGTTGATATTATGTACTTCTTCGCGGCTCATAATGTTTTCATCCATACGCTCGCCGCTCTGATTGACCGAAAGGCGAAGACCGCGCCCGACCTCCTGCCTCTTGCGAACGTCGCTGCCGCTCTGCTTTAATGTGCAGATTTGGAACACGTTGGGGTTATCCCAGCCCTCACGAAGCGCGGAGTGGGAAAAGATAAACCGTACCGGCTCGCGTCGGTCAAGCAGGCGTTCCTTATCTTTCATAATCAAATCGTAGGCGTCCGCGTCGTCGGAGGTGCGCTCCTTTTTGTCGCCGAGTTTGCTGTCCACCATGCGCCCGCTTTTTTTGTCGATGGAAAAATAACCGGCATGGGTGCGCTCGACGGGTATGCCGGTGAGGTATTTCAAATACTCTGGTGAATCGTCGAAAGTAAGCTGCCTATTGCTGACGATGTTGTTGTACTCTTCCTCGAACATCTGGGCGTAACTGCCGCCGGTGGCATTGCCTTGGGCGTCATATTGCTTGTACTTGGCTACCTCGTCGATAAAGAACAGCGAAAGCACTTTAATACCTTTGGTGAATAGCTGCCGCTCACGCTCAATGTGAGAAAGGATGGTTTCCTTGATTTGGATGCGGCGCAATTGTTCTTCCGAAACGGAGCCGATCACGTCGCCAGCGAAGAGTTTTTTGCCGTTGGTGAATTCCACGGAGGAGTCGCGGCCATCAATCCGCAGCACCGTGTAGCCGTCTTTGTATTCGGCAAGTTCGCCCGAATTGTCGAATAGGCTGTACCCCTCGGTGACTTTGCGGGAGACTTTGCGGACTCCGGAGCTACCCTTTACGTCGAACTCGATTGTGGCTGTGGGGTTGCCCTTGGAGAGGTTGATGCTCTGGATGTAAACGTAGCCTTCGGTGGCGGTGCTGCCCGAAACGGAGATGCCTTTGACGGCTATCTTCTTCACGAGGCGCTTGTTGTAGGCTTCCAGCGCGTCAAGGTGATAGATCATGTTGTACATGCTGTCCGCTTTGTGCGTTGCCGAGTAGCGGAGCGTCATTAGCGGTTCGAACTCTTTCAACCGTTCCTTGGTGGCCGCGCCCTCTACGGACTGCGGCTCATCGATAATCAAGATCGGGTTGGTTTTGGCCAGAATATCGATTGGGCGGCGGGAACGGAACTCGTCCAGTTTCATGTAGATACGACGAGCGTCTTTGCCACGAGCGTTGAACGCTTGGCTGTTGATAATCATGACGTTGATTCCGCTATCGGAAGCGAAACGGTCAATATCCGTTAGCTGTGCCGAGTTGTAGATGAAGTACCGGATTTTCTTGCCGTAGTCTTCAGCAAAATGCTCTTCCATCACCTGAAATGACTTGTACACGCCCTCACGGATAGCGACGCTGGGCACAACGATGATGAACTTGCTCCAGCCGTACCGTTTGTTAAGCTCGTACATGGTCTTTATATAGGTGTAGGTTTTGCCTACGCCGGTTTCCATCTCCACGGTCAGGTTGTAGCGGCCGTCAAGGGAAACGGACGGCTTGATATGCCCCAACCGTTGGATGGCGTGGATATTCTCAAGAACTTTGTCATCGCTGATGGCCACAGGCTCGTTGTTAAACCCAGTCCACTGCTGGTGCTCGGTCAGGGACATTTGCCCGAGACCGGGGTCAATCATATATGTCGGTTCATGGAAAGGCTGGCCTGCAAACACTTTACAGACTGCCGCTGCCGCGTCTGCTTGAAATGGCTGATGCCGAAATTGCAGTTTCATCTACGCACCCCCCCCCTAAATGACCTTGACCGTGGTGTTCGGGGAGAGGAGCTTGAAAATCTCGAACACGTTAATCTTCTCCGGCGAACTGGTGAAACCGCTGTCGCGGAATACGGCACGCAGTGGCTTGCGTTCCGCGATCTGGCGAACTACGCTCTCGGGGACATTTTCCTCAAAACAGGCAATCAGGTCGCCGTCGTTGTATGTATGGACGGTGAACCCGTTTATCTTCTCGTGGGTATGCGGCATGGATAGCGGCAAGCCCCAATCGAGCAGGCAGCCGTACAATAAGTCCATATCTGTGCGGTCGTCCTTGATATTGCTTTCCATCGCCAGCACCAAGTCCTGCGTATAATCGCCCGCCGCATAGTACACGTCGGTCATATTGGTGTCGTCGAGCTTGAGAACGCGGAAACCGATGTCGAGGTTTTGCGCGGTCAGCCCCGCTTCCTCTTTGATTTTATCTCCGGCGCGGCGTATGCGCTCTTTGCCGATTTCGCAAATAGTGGAATAACCCGCCTTTGCCGCTTCCGTATCTTCGGCGCATACTTCGGGTAGCTGTACCATGATAAATTTACGCTTTCCACCATCTTCGGCATTAAGCCGCATAACGGCATGGGCGGTGGTAGCAGAGCCGGAAAAGAAGTCGAGAATGATGTCATTACTGGTCGTTGATAATTTCAGCACTCTTTTTATTGTACCAAGAGGTTTCGGCTTCGGGAAAATTCTTTTATCGAAACCTAAATCAATAAATTGTTCCGTTCCCCGTTCGCTATTGACATCTTTGAATGTCCACGAGCTTGTTGGTTTTACAAACCCGCGTCCTTCTAAATAATCCTTTTGCATAATACCCCAGACTTTTCTTGTAGGCATAAATTTTGCGACGAGGTCGTCAATTTGTTTTTCAGCCGTGTCTAACCCCCATCGCCAGTTTCCTTCTTTGCCGTCCTCTCGCTGCGGATAAATTGATATAAAGCCATTTGGAGCGTCCTTTTCCCGCGTAGGATAAAATTCTCCCGTTTGTTCGTTATAATGGAAATAATAAAAGAGGTTTGGCCTATCTTCCCTCAAATCGTTTTCGCCTGTTTTACGCAAATCAATTTCACGGTATTTCATGCCTTTTTCATCTGTTTTGTTATATCGCCTTGTAATTTCTTCTGTTGGCTCAAATCCATACCAAACCAATGCTGTTATATTCTTGGCGTAAACTAAAAGATATTCATGTGCAGTTGCAATGTATTTATCGTCAGAACGGCCTTTGGGATTGTTGGTATTAGCAACGCAGCCAATAAAGTTACTAACCCCAAGGATTTCATCGCACAATTTACAGATATTATGAATCTCGTTTTCATCAATACTGATAAAAATGACGCCATCGTCGCGGAGCATATTTCTCGCCAAAACAAGGCGCGGATAAATCATACTGCACCAATCGGAGTGGAAGCGCCCGTTGGTTTCGGTATTGCGATATAAGCGGTCGCCGTCCTCGTCATACGCGCCCGCTTCCTCGTCGTAATCCTCGCGGCTCTGCGTAAAATCGTCGCGGTAAACAAAGTCGTTGCCGGTATTATACGGCGGGTCAATATATATCATTTTTACTTTGCCGAGATAACTCTCTTGGAGCAATTTCAACACGTCGAGGTTGTCGCCCTCGATATAGAGGTTTTCGGTCGTGTCCCAATCCTTGCTTTCCTCCACGCAGGGGCGGAGGGTTTTACGGATCGGGCGCCCGGCTTCGGCAATGGCGGCGCGTTTACCCACCCATGTAAATTCGTAGGCCTCGTCGGTAAATACGTCCTCGCCCAGCATGGAGCGGAGCAGGTCAAAATTCACCTTACCCTCAGTAACAACGCCGGGGAATTGTTCGGCGATTTTCGCCACGTTCTCGGCGGTGAGGTTTGGGGTTTCAAATTTCATTTTATCAGACATGGGTGGTTTCCTCCTCGGTATTATAAGTGAAAGAATATTTGTGTTGTGCCGTTTGTTTGCCAGTAACTACCGTTGTTCGTCGAATTTCCAATAAATCCATGTAGCAGAATTTTATTATAAATATGCCACATGAGTTAAATGCGGAGATTGCATTTCCGCTCTTAAATTCTATAACGGTTTCTTCTCGCCCCATCAAGCAACCAGCAAAATTCTTGTCAATAAACGGCACAAGAACAGGTTGGGCGTTAGGGGTAGGCGGGTAAATTTCTAAGGGTTCTATTTCAATGGTCGGGGCGAGAGGACTCGAACCTCCGATCTCCTGCTCCCAAAGCAGGCGCGCTAGCCACTACGCTACGCCCCGAGGGTTTTTCAAACACCTCGTTTCCGACTGGTTATTCTACTGTGATCGAAGGCTCCATGGCGAATCTACGTCATCGTCCCAGGAACCCCAGGACCCCCTCAGCCATCATTTGGACGGCGATAGCAGCGAGCAAGACTCCAGCAATACGGGTGAGCAAAATTGTTCCGGCCTCCTTCAGGATTCGATGCAAAGCAGTGGAAAACACCAGGATCAACAAGACCGTGGCCATCGCAAAAACTAGCGCTGCACCAATCAACACATAGTCAAGTCCTGAGGCACTATGGACGGCAACCATGATGGCCACAATAGCGCCGGGGCCTGCCAACAAGGGTGTTCCGAGGGGAACAACAGCGACAGTGAGACCATGGGTCTGTTGATCATCGACTTGATCCATTTGTCCAGTGAGAAGCTGGAGGGCAACAAGCAGGAGCAACAGCCCGCCAGAAACTTGCAGAGCCTCCAAGGAAATCTGAAGATAAGTCAAGATCACCTGCCCGAACACAGCAAAAGAAGCGATCACCCCTAAAGCCACCAGGGAAGCGCGCAGGGCCGCAGTATTGCGCTGGCGAGAGTCCATGGATTTGGTCAACGACAAGAACACTGGAAGCAAACCCGGCGGGTCGAGAATAACCCACAACGTGACAAAGGTAGATAAAAACAGATAGGTGTGGCTCACCTCACTATCGTACTGCCAGGTTCAAGAATCACTGAGGTAGGATTTCGCTGTGAATAGTCCACGCGGTGAGGATCAAACACATAGATCCATCGTCAGTTATGTACGCCGCAGTCCTCGCATGACACCTTCCCAACACCGGTGGTGGCAGACCCATTCACCCCAGTGGGTTCTTCAGGTCACTTCCACACCGCGAATCACGCTCATTGGCCCTCAAGCACACCTCGACCTTGAGTTCGTCTTTGGTCGAGGTGCCCCACTGATCATTGAAATTGGTTGTGGGCATGGGGAAACCCTGATTAGGGCCGCCCAGGCCCATCCAGAGGTGAATTTCCTGGGCTTTGAGGTCTTCGAAGCTTCCCTAGCAACAACCTTGGGCAAGATTGCCTCCCACAATCTCAACAATATCCGTCTCATCTGCGGCGATGCAGTCACAGGACTCACCCATCTCATCCCCAACCACGCCGCCGAAGAAATCTGGGTTTTCTTTCCCGATCCTTGGCCCAAGGCCCGTCACCACAAACGCCGACTGATCAACCATGACTTTGTTGATCTCACCAAAGCGAAGCTCGACTCAACAGGCACACTTCGCATAGCCACCGATTGGGAGAATTACGCCCGCAGTATCAAGGAGACCTTCACAGGTGTTTCCGGCTTTGAATTGGTGGGCACCACACGCTTTGCCCTGCGCCCACTGACAAAATTTGAGTCGCGAGGGATCGCTGCTGGTCGAGCAATTGTCGATCTCACCTATCAGAAGAGCCCATCATGAGACTACGTTTGGATCTGTCCTACGACGGCACGCATTTCTCCGGCTGGGCTCGCCAACCCGAGCTTCGAACAGTGCAATCAACTCTCGAGTCCGCTCTGAAACAGGTGCTGAGGCTTCCTATGGACCCTCTCACTGTCTGCGCAGGACGTACTGATGCAGGAGTTCATGCCCGCGGCCAAGTCGTGCATGTTGATCTCGAGCATCCTTTGGTCACTGCCCATGGTCAAAGCCATCCCTGCTTGGATGTCCTGCAAAAATCCTTACCTAAGGCGCTACCGCCAGACATCGTGGTCCGAGGAATCATGGAAGCACCCGAGGGTTTCGATGCGCGTTTTTCTGCAGTAGGTCGGCGTTATATCTATCGATTGTGGGACCACGCCCAGTACGATCCCCTCACCCTCACCTACACCACGTACTATCGGCATACCCTGGACACAGAACTCATGAACCAGGCTGCGCAGCAACTGGTTGGACTCCACGACTTTATTGGCTTCTGCAAGGCTAAACCTGAGGGAACCACCATGCGCCATCTTCGCCATCTCTCTGTGGCCCGCCAACAAGACTCCTCCATCGCCATCACAGCAGAAGCAGATGCCTTCTGTCATTCCATGGTTCGATCTTTAGTCGGCGCACTGGTGAATGTGGGGCGCCAACGCCGTACTGTTGCGTGGCTAGCAGACTGTCTCCAGGCAGCGGGTCGCCTCGGTGACATCGTGGTCATGCCACCGCAAGGTTTGACCCTCGAAGAAGTCACCTATCCACCCGATCATGAGCTGGCAACTCGCGCCGGGGAAGCTCGTCGAAGAAGAGATGATCTATCATGAGTCACTATTTCACCTCACCTCAAGGTGACAGTGAGGTCTCAAGTTTCCCTGCGAATATCTGGGGTCATGAGGTCCGGTTGTTCAGTTCGACCGGGGTCTTTTCTTCGAGGCGCTTGGATCCTGGCACCACTGTTCTCTTCCGGCTCACCGAACCACCCAGCGATCTGCAGGGGCACTTTCTCGATTTAGGGTGTGGGATTGGTCCGATCGCGGTAGGGCTTGCCCTGTCCTGCCCGCAAGCGCACGTTGATGCCATAGACATCAACTCTCGTGCCCGTGAACTGACTGCACTCAATGCTGAACACCTGGGAATCGACCAGCAGATCACTGTGAGTGCTCCAGACCAGATTGACCCTTGCGTCACCTATGACGAGATCTGGTCTAATCCCCCGGTACGAATCGGAAAACAAGCCCTTCACGACCTCCTGAATACGTGGTTGGTGCGATTGAAACCAACCGGGAAAGCAACCCTGGTGGTGGGCAAGAATCTTGGTGCTGATTCACTGAAATCCTGGCTGGAAACCCAGCAATGGCTAGTAACAAAACTCGGTTCTTCGAAGGGTTTTAGGGTTCTGGAGGTACGCCCTGGGCTACGATAAGTCCGTGACCGATATCGAAACCCAAGAAAACGCAGAACCGGCATCGACAGTGTCGCGGATGAAGAAACTGTGGTGGACCATACCTGTGGTGGCTTTACTGGTGCTGAGTTTGGCAGTGGTGACTTTCTTGTCTGGGTGGATTCCAGGATTCGGACCACGACCTTTTCCCGCACGCCAGGGAGGCCTGTTTCTCGTCAGTCCAGGAATAGGCGAAGGACTCGACAAGGTCACATTCACCAGACTGTCTTCCTTCCCCTATGCCTCGGATTTCGATTTTGGAGCCGAAGGAAATGTCTTCGTCCTTCAACGAGGTGAAGTGTGGTCGTGGGGCCCCAACAATGATTCAGGCCAATTAGGTAGTGGTGACATTTTGCCCGTAGACCAGCCCATTGTCATCGAAGGTCTTCCTGAGATTAGGTCTATCTCAGCTGGGATGGTTGATGCTTATGCCCTCGACACTGCTGGCCAACTGTGGGGGTGGGGGCAGAATCTACCGCTACCTGCTGGGTATTCGGCCAGTGATTCTCTTGTGCCTGTGCCTATCCCTGGATTGCCACCTATCGAATCCTTTGTCTCCGGCGAGTTTGCCACCTATGCCCTCGACACCAGTGGAACAGTGTGGGGTTGGGGCTGGGATGTATCAAGGCTTTTCGGCAACGACGATGACCAGGGACGTTTGGCTGTGAAAATCCCAGAACTCGATCACATTACGTCTGTGTCTGCCAGCGAGCATGTGGGCCTGGCTTTAAAAGATGACGGTACGGTATGGGCCTGGGGTTATTCGCCCTATGGCGAGATTGGTGACGGTACTGTTTCTCAACTGACTGTTCCCGTCCAGGTGCCTGACCTGACCAATGTGGTCAGCATTGCCCGGGGTTCCTCGACCAGTTATGCCGTCCAGGCCAACGGAACAGCCTATTGTTGGGGGTCAAATTATCTCCATCAATGCGGTGTGACTGGCGCCGATATTGATGACGGCGTGATGTTCCTCACCCCCACGGTCATCGCTGGGCCAGCTTCCCTCCATCACATCATCGCAACCAATTCAATGGCCTATGGTTTCTCTGAGGAAGGACTATGGGCTTGGGGGCAAGGCTGGGGCGCGACCCTTGTTGAATCTTCTGAAGAAAATCTTTTGCCTGTTCCAGCTTCCCTTCCCGATCTGCCGGGTTTCCTCTCGATCGCTGAAGACGAGTCACACACCATGGTTTTTTTCGCGAAATTACAGCGTTGAGAAACTGCGGCAAGACTCAGTCCCTACTGGCGAGACATTGCCAGGATTTAACCTAGGGAGCCAGGAGAAGAAGTGATAATCTGAACGTGGTCACACCCGTGGCGCGAAAGGAGCATTCCCATGACTGATCAGAACGTGAACGAAGAATTCATCGACCAACCCGAAGAGGGCCGTGGCGACCTTGCCGGTAAGGCAGAAGAGGTCATGGGAAAGGTCAAAGGAGCTGCTGGACCGCTGCTTGAAAAGGTCAAGGGCGCTGCTGGACCCGCCCTCGACAAGGCTAAAGGTGCTGCTGGACCCGCCCTCGAAAAAGCCAAGGGTGCCGCAGGACCCATGCTTGACAAAGCTAAGGGAGCTGCCGGACCCGCCTTGGATAAGGCCAAGAGCGCTGCAGGACCAGCCCTCGACAAGGCCAAAGGTGTGGCAAGCCCTATGCTTGACAAAGCTAAAGACGCAGCTGGTGATGTGATGGGTAAGGCCAAGGGTCTTATCCAAGAAGACAAGGATTCACAGGCCTAATAACGGCTCCTGGTCATATTCACTACCCTTCATATCTCCTCCACTACCCCTGATAGAGAGTCAACGATGTACACCCTGCCTGATTTAGATTACGACTATTCCGCACTCGCGCCGTCGATTTCCCCTCAGATCATGGAGCTTCACCACTCCAAACACCATCAAGCCTATGTGACGGGTGCAAACACTGCCCTAGAGAAGCTTGCCTCAGCTAGAGACAGCGGTGACTATTCCATCTTGCCCAAACTAGAAAAGGACCTTGCCTTTCACCTGGGAGGACACTTCAACCACAGTATCTTCTGGAAAAATATGTCCCCTGATGGCGGAGGGGAACCTACTGGTGATCTGGGACGAGCCATCGAGTTGTACTTCTCCTCATTCCCGTCCATGAAGGCTCATTTCACTGAAGCAGCGATGAGTCTTCAAGGCTCAGGGTGGGCAATCCTTGCCTGGGATACCCTGGGCAAGCGCATGAATATTTACCAGTTGTACGACCAGCAGTCGAATCTTCCTGTCGGTCAGATCCCTTTGCTGCAACTCGACATGTGGGAACACGCCTTCTATTTGCAGTACCTCAATGTCAAGGGTGACTATGTCAATGCATGGTGGGATGTCGTCAACTGGCAGGACGTTGCTCAGCGTTATCAGCAAGCCTCGTCACACTGTGGTTGCGTGGAGGCCTGAAGCAAAGAGCTGTGGACCTCGAGCATTGAGTCGATAGCCCTGCTCCAGGGATATTTTTCTGCATGAGTGCGTGCGGCTTGGCGTAGGGTTTGCTCACTTTCTTTGAGTCGCGCAACCATCCTCAGCACGGCATCGGCTAGAAAAACAGGATCGGGGCTCGCCCATTCTGCACAGCTGGAATCCACGACTTCTCGCGCTCCGCCTCGATCAGCAGTCACCACGGGTGTCCCGCAAGCCAATGATTCGAGGACTGTCAGACCAAAGGTTTCCACCGGGCAGACTGACAAGACGATATCTGCATTTTGATAGGCTTCACGCAAAGCAGTACGGGAGTCCAGATAGCCATGGAAGAACACTGGGGCCTCTCCTGCAAGAACTCGCAGTTCTTCAAAATGACGTCCAGTGCCGTACACGTCAAGCTGAATATCATGCCCTCGACGATTCAGCTCAACAGCAGTGGCCACTGCCAGGTGGGGACTCTTTTCCCGCGCTAGTTGTCCGGCATACACCAATCTTGATCGCCCCTTGGATTGTTCTGGACGCTTCGATGGTGTGAACTCATCAAGATCCACTCCTAGTGGGCGAACCATCAAAGAAGCAGAGGTATTGATCCATTCCCCTGCGCTATAACGCGTGGTGACAACTATGCGGTCATAGAGACGTGCAAGATGACGATTCATCCGGTGTATCTGTCCAGTGACATCCAGTTCGAGAAAGAAGGAAGCCAGATCATCGAGTCGATCGTGAGACAGCAGAACACTGGGTATCTGACGACGCTTGCCCCATCGAGCTACCCAGGTCATTGTCCACCGATCGGAAACCTCCAAGTTGGTGGGTCGGAAACGCGTCAAAACTTGGCGTACCTTCGTCATATTGGTGATCACACGATCACCCGACATCATCGATGGTGATGAGATGCTCACTAGTGTTCCCGAGGGGCCATGTGACACTGAATCCGTAGTTCCAGGAATGATGAGCAATCGACAGTGACCACCACGAACATATCCTTCCCCGAGTGACTCCACTGATCGGCGTAACCCATCCGAGGTTGAGGAAATGAAATTCGCTACTTGTGCAATACGCATACGATATCCTCAGTATTTCGGACGTACCCGATGGACATAAATAGTATTGGTTTTCCCTGCCACACCCATGGGAACCCCATAGACGATGACTATTCTGTCTCCAGGATGAGCAAGATTTTGCTCAAGAAGGATCTCGTCCATCTCAGAAATCATATCCTCCACATCGTGAGACTGGGAGATATAAACACTCAGCCCCCACACGATCGCTAATTCACGTTGTGTACGGCGTCGCGGGGTGAAACACAAGATAGGAATGGTGGGTCTCAATCTGGCTAATCGTCGAGCAGTATCCCCACTGAGTGAGAAACCCACAATGTATCGCGCTTCAAGTTGTTCAGCGATCCCCACCGCGGACCAGGTCAAAGCCCCCGGTGTTGAGTGGGGATCCCAGGCAATAGTATCAATTTTGAGATTATTATGATATTCCACTGCGCAGATGATCTTTTCCATGGCCTGAACAGACTCCACAGGATAGTGGCCGACTGCTGTCTCCCCTGAGAGCATCACAGCATCGGCGCCATCCATGACAGCGTTAGCAACATCGGAGGCTTCCGCTCGCGTGGGTCGCGGTTCAGTAATCATCGATTCGAGCATTTGAGTGGCAACAATGACCGGTTTCGAAGCTAACCGAGCAGCAAGAATGATTCTCTTTTGCGCCATGGGTACGTCTTGGAAAGGCAATTCCACTCCCAGGTCACCGCGGGCCACCATGAACCCATCAAAGACACTAATGATTTGGTCAAGATGTTCCAGAGCTTGAGGTTTTTCTATCTTGGCAATGATGGGAACAGTGATCCCCATTTCTTTCATCACCGCGCGGATGGGAACCACATCCTCAGCAGTGCGCACAAAAGAAAGGGCGACCATATCAATGCCTTGGTTCAGACCCCAGCGAAGATCTGCCTCATCCTTGGGGGACAAAGCCGGAACATTAACCGCAATACCTGGAAGGTTCATTCCTTTGGAATTGGATAGTGTTCCCCCAACTTCCACTTCACAGATCACCTCAGTGCCACGTGCCTGGGTGACACGAAGTTGGACCCGACCATCATCAAGCATGATGGTGTCACCTTCGGACACATCACCCACAAGCCCACCATAGGTGGTGGAACATCGCAAAGCGTCGCCGAGAATCTCTTCGGTAGTGATAGTGAAGGTCTGTCCTGGTTTCACCTCGACTGGCGGGTCCCCGAATTTTCCTAGGCGAATCTTGGGGCCCTGGAGGTCAATAAAGACACTGGCTTGAAGTCCAGTGGATTGGCAGGCAGCTCTCACATTGGCCAGCATCTCCTGGTGGGTGTCATGGTCACCATGGCTCATATTGATTCGGGCCACGTCCATTCCGGCCCTGAGAAGCTCACTGAGGACCTCCACAGAGGAACAACTCGGACCAAGGGTTGCCACAATTTTCGCGCTTTCCACACCACAACCCTACGGTATGGATGAGTTCCACATCCACGAACCGATGAAATCCCTTGATCACACCAAGGATTCCAGGAGATCCTCGGGATAGTCACAGGTGTAGGTCATCATCTTGCCTGAGCGCGGATGAATGAACCCCAGTTCTTTTGCATGAAGCCATTGGCGTTGGACGCCGAGTTCTTCAGCCAGTCGCGGGTCTGCCCCATAGAGGAGGTCCCCGACCAAGGGGTGGCGGATACTGGCCATATGAACACGGATTTGATGGGTACGACCTGTCTCCAGTCTCAATTCCACCAGGGAGACTCGATCGCGGGTTTCGAGGACTCGAAAATGGGTGAGTGCCTGCTTGCCTCGTGGTGACACTTCCATCTTCCATTCATCAGTTCTGGTATGGGCAATGGGAGCATCGATGGTCCCCACGGGAGGTTGGAGATATCCCTGGCACAGTCCGTGGTAAATCTTATGGACCTGTCGTGAAGAGAAAGCCTGCTTGAGTTTCTCGTACGCCACCGCAGACTTCGCTACGACCATGAGCCCTGAGGTTCCCACATCTAAGCGCGAGACAATTCCAGGACGTTCTGGTGGCCCTGACGGGCAGGGGGGAAATCCCGCGGCTAGCAAGTGTTCCACCACGGAAGGACCATCCCACCCCTGTGACGGGTGGGATGCCACCCCTGGTGGTTTATCCACAACAACCAGATCTGCATCGTCGTCAACGATCCTCATGCCTTGAACAATCATCGCAGTCATCTGCAACGGACGGGGTTCATCGAGATGGACCTCAATCATTGCTCCAGCGTTGAGGCGATGGGACTTGACCACGGGCACCTGGTCGACCAGTAGCTTGCCTTGTTCAGCGGCTTGTTCGATACGTGAGCGACTCACTCCAAACAGCCGAGCTGCTCCAATATCGGCACGGAAACCAGCGAGCCCCTCAGGAATGATCGCCAGGGCCATCACGACTCCTGAGGATCAGACTTTGTCCGCCAGGAGACAATGATCGCCAGACCCGCTGCACAGGTGAGAAAGATATCCGCGACATTAAAGACCGCGAAATGCTTCAAGGAAATGAAGTCGATCACATGTCCACGAAACACTGCTGGTGGCTGGAAGAGACGATCGATGAGATTACCTATCACACCAGCCATCCCCATCCCAATAATCACGGCCCACATTGCGGACCTCACCCGAGGAATGATGGCCAGGCAAACAACCACGACCACGATCATGGCAAGGATAGTGAAACCCAACGTCAGCGAGGTTCCTGTTCCAAAGGCAGCACCGGGATTCCTCACCAGTGCGAGCTCCAGGATATCCCCGACCAGTGACACCGGCTGATGGGGTTGTAGCCTAGCAACAGCGAGAGCTTTCGTGACCTGGTCAAGGCCCACCCCGGCAATAGTCAACCCCACAATCATCATGAGTGACCAGCGACGCGATAGGGTCATAGACGCCGTTCTGTCAGTTGTTTGCAACTCATGCACATGGTTGCGCGTGGAAAGGCTTGCAAGCGAAGCTTTCCGATTGGTAGATCGCATATTTCACAGACACCATATCGACCTTCATCAAACAGTTTCAACGACATCTCTGACTGTTCAAAGAGTTCCCTGGCATGAGCCACGAGAGACATTTCCTGGTCGCGTTCGATATTAGAAAAACCCACGTCAGCTGGATCGCGTCCTGCCATGTCTGTTCCCTCACTAAACAATTGGGTCAGTGAGGCTTGGGCAATGTCATACTTTTGTCCAAATGCTTCTGCTTCATCTTGGAGCTGAGCGCGCAATTGCTTCAGTTCAGTTTTTGTCCACGGATCTTCGCCTTCAGCAACCGGAATCACCCTTGGGGAGGATTCATCCGTACCCTTTGCCTTCGTCCCCATGACAACCTCCTTGCTAGCCTTAAAACCTTGAAACCGCGCTCAGCAGTTAAAAATACGCAGGGAAACTCTACACCATCAACACACGAGCGGTGGCACACCGGTGATCTGGGAGACTGAGCCAGGGTTATCTCTTGGATTTCGTTGGACGCGGTGGAGCTTCAATTGTGTCCTCATCTGCGAACTGTGATGAGTCCAAACGTTCAATTTGACTCTTGAGATAACCGGTCATCGTTTGGCGGTAGGTCTGCTCGTAGGCACGCAGTTTCTCCACCTTGGCATTGAGACCTTCGCGTTCAGATTCCAACTCACCAAAAACCTCGGCTCGCCGTGAAGCGATCTCTGTGTCGATTGTGGTAGCCCGTGATTGAGCCTCCTGGACCAGCTTTTCTGCATTAACCTTCGCTTCTTGTTCGATCTTCTCAGCTCTCTTTTGGGCATCAATGGTCAGTTGTGCAGAAGAATCGGTGGCTTTGCGAATGATTTCCTCAGCAGCGCTTTGAGCCTCGGTGCGTACTTGAAGAGCGTGGGCATCTGCTTCTGCATGCGCCCGAGCAACATACCCATGGGACTGCTCCTCCAAGCGACGAATCTCCTCTTCCAGGAAGATCTTGCGCTTCTCAGCTTCAGTGGTTGCCTCAGTGACCAAGTTATCTGCCTGCTCGGTGGCGAGTTGAACCAGGCGTACGACCGCCGAGCTTGCCTCAGGAGAGGTGGTCACAGCAATGGGGACAGACTCACCATTAGTGTCCGTGGCTGACGCCACGAATCGTTCCAACTGTTCACGCAGCTGAGTGTTTTCTGCGGTGAGATGCATGAGCTGGTCTTGATTAGCTGGAGTGCGCTGAGTATCCGCTAGTTGTGCCCGTGATTCAGCAAGCTGGCCACGAGTGTCAGCGAGTTGGCGCCTCAATTGATCAACTTCACGAATGATGGCTTCATCGGGAACCCCGGGAGCCAGGGCTGCCTGGGATCTCGCCTGATCCAAATCAGCCTGCATACGTGCCAAATGGGTCTTGTAGTTGTTCTTGTCATCTTGGAGGCGAGTCAACTGGAATTTTAGATTCTCAATTTCCTTGGTGTTCGGTGCAGAACCTCCCCCAGACTTTTTCAACCCCTCAATTTCAGATGTGAGCTTTCCCAGAGCCTCTTCGACTTTGTCGACGAACATGTCAACATCGGTGACCTCATAGCCGTTACGTCGCGACATGTGAAATCTCGTCTTGCGAACTTCGTCAAGAGTCAAAGCCATGACCATCAGCCCTTTCACCTTCACTCACAGGAGACAATCCTGAGAAAATCATGAGTACGGTTAGGCTACCGTACGCCTGGTAAATGCTCAACCACCGACGTTTATCGAAGAAATCGTCACGATGATCCTAGGAGAAGAAACCCACTCTAACTAGGTGCAATCCGATCATGATGAGCAAGAAAAGCACGAGAAACGCCATATCTAAACCCATACCTGCGATTCTTAGTGGTTTCATGAACTTTCTCAGGAATCGTAGAGGTGGGTCAGTCAGGGTGAAGACCACCTCGGCCACCACCATCACTAGACCACGTGGACTCCACGAAGGAATGATCATGGGAATCCAGGAGAAGATCGCACGAGCGATGAGAATCCATTGGTAGATGGTGAGAATCCCAAAGAGAAGCCAGCCGATGGTGAGCATGCTTACTCACCTGTCTTGGTCAGTTCGCGCAATTGCTCCTTATCGGACTCAGAAAACTCCACCGCTGCTGGAATGAGCATATAAACCCTCGATGTGATCTCTTCAATTCGCCCTCCGGTAGCAAAGGCCATGCCGGAGGTGAAGTCGACGAATCTCTGAGCCTGTTTCTGTTCGACAGAAGCAAGGTTGAGGATAATGGTCGCACCTTGATTGAAGTGCTCTCCGATGGCTGCTGCTTGGGAGAAAGACTGGGGACGTTCATGGCGAATCTGACTCATGGGCGTTGAGGTAACACGCCTTCGCTGATCAATGCTCGTGACACTGGCTGTGGGAGGTTGCTTCTTGGACCGTGCCCGTGACTTGGAAACAGACTGGAGTGACTCCATGTCTACAATGTCAGTGAGTTCCTCATCTGCTGAGTCGAAGTCAGACTCGAACTCGTCTTCATCTGTGTTTGTTCGTGGACCGAGCATGAACTCGGCTATCTTGCTCAACCCGTCAGCCATGATTACTCCTTTTTGATGATATTACCTTCATGGGTGTGCCAGCCTGGGTCAACACGCCCACGTATGTGGGGTTTCTAGCCATATCACTCCCGCCTGACGCCCTGTTTGTCCTCGATCTCGGCGATGGGAGAAATACTCCGGTTCACAGCTGGTGCATCGATTCTCCTGGTGAACATCAATATTGAGGCTGGTCAGTATGCTACAGGCCCCTGCGCCCAAGTCCACTGCTGGAGTGTCGTGGTGGGAAGACCCTCGTGTCGCTGGAAGACACTCCCACACATCGTGAGCCATATCCGAGGGAACCTCATAACACCCCACACAGACATGGGGACCAATCCAGGCTTGAATCTGATCTGCGCCGAGTTGGCGCATCTTGTCCACCGTGGCTTCTAAGACCCCTGCTAGTAACCCCTGTCTGCCGGCGTGTGCGGCCCCAATGATTCGCGCTTGGGTATCAGCGAAGAGTACGGGCAGACAGTCTGCTACACGTATGACCAAGGCCACATTGGTCATTGTCGTGACCATGGCATCTGCTTGGCGATGCTCCGCGGGGTTGAAGGTGAACGGGAAGTCTTCGGTTACTTCTTCGACGTGGGCTCCGTGGACCTGGGAACACAACGCAAACTGGGAGACCCCAATGGTTTGCGCCAGGACATGGAAGTTCTTCTCCACATCTGGTTGATCGGTTTCTAGCCGACCAAGATTCATGGAGTCATAGGGGGGCAAAGAGACCCCTCCACTACGGTCAGTGAACAGGTATCCCCCACCGGAGAATTGCTGACAATTGCTCAACTGAAGAAATCCGGTAGTTGAATGCCACCTTCGTCGGGGGTTGACGGTGTTGGGCGTGGTCGAGGTGGTGTGGCGGGAGGTAGCGACGGATCAACACTTCCAGGTGGGCCCACTCGCGCAGCCACAGGAGTGGTTGTGGAACTCGATACAGCAAATCCGGGTGGTTGGCGAGGTGGTGTGCCGAATCCTCGTTCGGTGCGTGGTGTGGGACGTTGGGCTTGTTCGTCAAAACCAGCAGCAATCACCGTCACCTTAACCTCATCACCGAGGGCATCATCAATAACTGTCCCCCAAATAATGTTCGCATCATCAGCGGCACAGTCACGAATGAGGTTGGCAGCAGTGGATACTTCATGGAGCATGAGGTCTGCGCCAGCCGCAATCGACAACAACACACCTCGTGCCCCGTTGATGGAGGAATCAAGCAGTGGGGAGGAAATGGCTTGTTGGGCAGCGACCTCAGCCCGGTTTTCTCCTCGTGCCGTGCCTATACCCATCCGGGCTGTCCCAGTATTCGACAGGACAGCTTTCACATCGGCAAAGTCAAGGTTGACTGTTCCAGGGGTGGTGATGAGATCAGATATCCCACTGACCCCCTGCATGAGAACTTGATCGGCCAGCGTAAAGGCATCCATCAGTGACACATTGGCATCAGCCATCTCCAAAAGGCGATCATTGGGGATAACAATCAGTGCATCAACTTCGCTACGCAAAGCAGCCACTCCTTCTTCAGCTCTGTCGGAGCGGGCCTTGCCTTCGAAATTGAAGGGTTTGGTCACCACACCAACTGTCAGAGCGCCCAAAGAGCGCGCTATACGCGCCACGACAGGAGCCCCACCAGTTCCTGTTCCCCCCCCTTCACCGGCAGCGATGAAAACCATGTCCGATCCGATGAGAGCCATTTCAATATCTTCATCGTGGTCTTCTGCTGCTTGGCGACCAATGAGCGGATCAGCGCCTGTTCCTAGTCCACGGGTGAGATTGCGGCCAATGTCTAGTTTCACATCAGCATCACTCATCAGTAGTGCCTGAGCATCAGTATTGACAGCAATGAATTCCACTCCACGAAGATCATCTTCGATCATTCGGTTGACAGAGTTAACTCCACCGCCACCAACGCCCACCACTCTGATGACCGCGAGATAGTTATTCACGGCATTAGACACAGAGGCCTTCTTCTTATCGCTAGGCATAGTTCACCTCACCTTGGTTCGCTTGGCCCTCACAGTACGAAATGGTGAGATCACACTCCAGCACCTCAAGTACGACACGCCGCAGTCTCAACCTTGGCTTCAGAGTTGGTTGTTGTTTCCTGGTCATCACTTCCTCATCGTGTAGCTGGATGGCTGGGGGAACTAATGTCGTAATAGCTTGCTGATACACCCAGCAATCCGACGATGACCTCCGCTTTCAAAGGTGAATCCTCACAACTCCCCCACAGAATCTGACGTCCATCACTTAAATAGATAGTGAAAGTGTCTGGGGTTGTAGCGCTCATCTTTGTCATGGCAGACACCACAGATTCGGGGAGGTTCACCGAGATGACACCAGCATCACCCATGAGACGAGCAGACAGGTCAGAGTCATCGTGAATGATGTCCACCAAGGGAAGTTCACCTCGTTCAGTGACCGTCATATACCCCACACCCTGGTCGCTGACCAAGAGATACCCAGAACTCAGTCCAATGACATAGGCAGGAACAGCTTCTGTGATGACCAAGCTCACCACCCCAGTAGGCGAACGGTGAACCTCAACCTGTGTGATCCCTGGAAGTTGAACAATACGCTCACGTATCTGAGACACATCAAGTCTCACGAGAGGAACCCCCATCTCTACCTGCGCAGCATCAAGGATGTCTTCTCGGGTGACTTGGGCATTTCCTTGGACACTGACCGACCTGGAGACCAACAATGGTGAAAACCAAACCATCCAGATGATTGCTGACGTCACGAGCAGGATGCCCACGATCATCGCGATTTTGGCAAAGGTGGATCGTCTGGCTTTTCGCCGGCGACGATTGATCTTTGCTGTGGCATCACTCACTTGAGATGAACGAGTTGTCGAGGCCATCACACCTCCAACGCACAAAGGATTCTTGGGCCCAGTTGTGTCACTGAACCTGCGCCCATGGTGATCACTAGGTCTGATGGCCCAGCAAGGCGAGCGATGACGTCGGGCGCATCATCCATGTTTTCGACATAATGCACACTGGTTCCATAGCGCTTGACCTCTTGGGCCACCATGTCTCCAGTGACCCCATCAATAGGTTCCTCACGGGCCGGATAGACATCGAGCACCACAACCTCACCGGCGTCAGCCAAGGCACGACCAAATTCCTGAGAGAACTTCAGCGTACGACTGTAGAGGTGAGGCTGAAAACAGACAATTATTTTCCCACCACGAGCCTGCAACTTGGCTGCAGCAATAGTGGCTTCCACCTCAGTAGGGTGGTGGGCATAGTCGTCGATGACTGTGATTCCTCGGATTTCACCGATGGTTTGGAATCGCCGATGGGTGCCCAGGAAGGAACCAACACCACTCAAGAATTTCTCTTGGTCGAGACCCAGGATGTGCCCAACACCACAGGAGGCCGTCGCATTGAGTAGATTGTGTAGACCATGGACACGCAACTTGAGGTGGGTTTGCCCTGTCGGTGTGGTCAGCGTGGCCCTGCCGTTGCGCGGGTCAACATCGGTGAGCTGAAGATCGGCCAAGGGGTGTGTCCCGTACGTGAGCACTGTCTTTCCTGCTGCTTGGATGGTTTCGATCAAACCTCGTGCGCCAGGGTCGTCGTAGCAGAGTACGACGTGGGTCACGGTTGGACCCGAAGCAAAGTCAACAAAACCCTGAATGTAATTGCTTTCTGTTTCCCAATTGTCCAGATGGTCTGCCTCAACTCCAGTGATCACTGCGATAGTCGTGGGATACTGCCGAAAGGAGCCATCGGATTCATCAGCTTCCACAACAAAAAGCTCACTGGTTGACTGGTAGGAACCAGTCCCAGTGTTCAGCAGGGTTCCTCCAACGACATAGGAGGGATCCTCACCTGCACCAGTGAGCCCTAAGATACACAGAGCTGTCGTGGTGGTTTTCCCATGTGTTCCTGCGACAGATATGACCGTGGAGTCCCCCATCAAGCAAGCTAGAGCGACACTGCGGTGCAGGATTGTCAACCCTCGTCGCCGGGCCTCGACCAATTCACAATTGTGTTGCCCGATTGCCGTGGACACCACCACTGTGTCTACTCCATCTAAGTGTGAGGGGTCATGACCAACCCAGATAGTGGCACCTGCCAGACGTAGTTCAGTCAATATGTCAGAATCGACCTGGTCTGAGCCAGACACCGGGACACCTGCTGAGAGAAATGAACGAGCAACCCCACTCATCCCTGCTCCACCAATGGCAATAAAGTGCACTGCACCTAAGGTGGACAATTGGGGAGTGGGAACAGGGGCGATCAGTGCCATGTTTGACCCTCCTCCACCACTGAGATGACCTGCTGAGCAAGTAGCTGGGCACTATCACGGGGAACAACTGCACGACCGGCTTGAGACATAGCCGTCAAACCCTGCGGGTCGTTCATCAAGTTGGTTACTAATTCAACCATGGTTTCACTGGTCAACTCGCAGTCTTTCACGATGATCCCTCCCCCTGCTTCCACCAGATCATGGGCGTTCTTCTCCTGTTCACCATTTCCGTGAGGGAGAGGTACGAAGATTGTTGGCAAACCGACTGTTGCCGTCTCACACACAGTGGCAGCCCCTGCTCGACCAACCATCAGATCAGCAGCTGCATAGGCCTGATCCATGCTGGAAACATAGGCGAGCGCCTGATATCCCTCGGGCATCGAGGGGGGAACCAAGCCCACATTTGCCTTGCCGGTGATATGGAGGATGGATACTCCCTGGTCACACAACTGCCTCGATGCACCCCACAGGGCTTTGTTGAGGCTCATTGCTCCTTGGGACCCACCCGAGACCAGTAGAACGAAATCTTGAGGATCAAGCCCCCATTGCTTGCGTGCAGATACTCTGCCTAAGTGACGATCCAGTTGTGATATCTTCTTCGACATGGGCATCCCTGTGACCTGGTGGTTTGGTAGTGCAGTGGAGGGAAAAGTTACGCAGACCCGAGAAGCAAACCGAGCCCCAATACGGTTAGCCAAACCCGGTACGGCATTGGCTTCATGAACAACAACGGGGATTTTGAGCCACCGAGCAGCGATGTAAACAGGTAGACAGGCATATCCACCAAATCCCACCACCACGTCTGCGCCACGGCGCCTCAATATCTTTCGCGCCTGATTGATGGCTTTCATGAGCCTCAAGGGCATCGTGACTAACGCCCAGGTAATTCGCCTGGGCAGGGGAACCGGATCTATGGTCACCAACTCAAATCCAGCATCAGGCACAAGGGTTGTCTCCAACCCCTTGGGTGTGCCCACACAAACAATGTCGACATTGTCCTTGATGGCTGTCAGCTCCTGAGCTGTGGCGAGCATAGGTGAGATATGCCCAGTGGTTCCACCCCCGGCAAGAATGACTCTCATGGACTGACCTTGATGACAGCTTGACGACGAGCCTTGGTTCGTTGTTGGGCTAGCGCCTTGGCAGCCTGTGGCTCTCTGCGGGCACAGCCCACTAAGAGTCCTATGGCAAAGAGATTGGCCATCAGTGAGGACCCGCCATAGGAAATCATCGGCAACGGGATCCCGAGAACAGGAATCATACGCGTTGCCACAGCGACATTGGCGAAAGATTGCACAGTCATCCAGGCAACAACACCAACGGCGACGTGCCGTGAAAAATGAGAAGTGGATTTCAATGCGATGCGCATTCCAGAAAACGCCAGAGCGGCGAAGAGGAAAATGACAGTCAATGTTCCGATCAAACCCAGCTCTTCGCCGATGATAGCAAATATGTAATCGTTGTGTGCTTCAGCAAGCAAACCCCACTTCTGGCGCGAAGACCCGAGGCCTTGCCCGAACCAACCACCTGAGGCAAGGGCTTGAATCCCGCGCCTGGGTTGCAGATTCATCCCATAGGGATCAGAAAGAGGATCGAGATAGGCCAGTATTCTTTGAAGGCGGAAGGGCGCCATTTTCAACATGAGCAAGACCACGCCGATCGCCGCTACGAACAATGCCATCAGCAGACGCCACGGGGCTCCAGCAACAATCGCCACTATGACGACAATGGCTGCCATGATGAGAGCCGTTCCAGCATCCTTCTGCGCGAACACCAGTCCGACAAGGCCCAAGGTTCCTGCCAGGAACATTGCCCAGTGGCGAAGATCAGTAAGCACCTTGCTTCTTTTAGCCAGGTCATGTGCACCCCACAACACAATAGCTAGCTTGGCGAATTCACTGGGCTGGAAACGAGTGAATTCTGGACCGAACTGGACCCAGTTTCGATTACCACCGATCTCCACTCCAAAACCGGTAAGAGTCAAGGCGATGAGAACAGCAGCAACTACCAGAGCCGGGAGTCCTAAGAATCGAGTGAACTTCTCTGAACTGCGCGCAAGAAACACTGCGCCGAGGACTCCCACCACAGCGAAAGCGATCTGTCTTTTGCCGAAGTAATAAGGATCATGGAGCTGAGCTGCGGCGGTGACTGAAGAAGCCGAGATCACCATCATCAGACCCAGGGTCAGTAACACCGCACTGGTCGCAATCACCACACGATAGTCGAAGAGTGGGTGGGCAAGAGTTGTTCTCCACAGTGCAGTGTCTTTTTCAGATTGATCGCTCATTTTCCCTCCTTAATATGCCTGGCCACCTCAGCAGCAAAGGATTCCCCTCGTTGCGAATAACTTTCATACATATCCTGTGACGCACACCCGGGAGCTAACAACACCGTATCGCCTGCGGTAGCCAAACCTGCAGCAGCTACGACAACTTCACTCATGGCTGAAGTGGTCGAATTTTCTATCTCAACCACCGGTATATCGGGAGCAACACTCGACAATGCTTCCAAGATAACCCCACGGTCGATGCCCAGCACGATGGCTGCTTTGATCCGAGAGGCATGTTCACTAACGAGATCAAAGAATTGGGTGCCCTTCGCTTGCCCACCTCCAATCCATATCACTGACTCGAAGGCCCTCAAACTAGCTGAAGCCGCATGAGGATTAGTCGCCTTTGAATCATCAACCCACGTGACATGGTCGTAAACCCCAATGGTTTGGATACGGTGGGGGCCAAGTTCATAGGTGGATAACCCGTCGCGTACTGCGCGTGCATCGACGCCAAAAGA
This sequence comes from Propionibacteriaceae bacterium, assembly GCA_009782915.1. Classification (GTDB taxonomy): domain Bacteria; phylum Actinomycetota; class Actinomycetes; order Propionibacteriales; family Propionibacteriaceae; genus WQYJ01. The sequence goes on from WRIC01000004.1 coordinate 73,916, forward strand.
CCGTGCCAAACCCGCAGCAGCTAAAGCATTAGCAACCATGTGGTCGGCCGAGGATGGCAGATCAGCTACAGATACCAATTCGAGGGCAGAATCCTTACGTTGCGGAATGAAAGCACGATCAACGAGGGTTTCATCCACCACACCCAGCATAGAAATCTGGGGAATCCCTGTGGTCAAACCGATCGCTCGGGCTCCATCGACCACGTCAGCTTCCTCCACCATCTGTTCCGTAAGCGGATCACTGGTATAAAAGCAGCTAGTTGAGACCTGATGATAGATGCGTGCCTTATCCTGGCGATACACGTCCATGGGGTCCAGGTGGTCTGAGGCACCCTCGTACCACTGAAGGTGATCGGGTTCAACATTGAGCACCACGGCAGAATGCAGGCTGAGCGAGCGCGTCCAGTGGAGTTGGAAGCTCGACAATTCCACAGCCAGGCAATCATAGGTGACCTCATCGGTCAATGTTTCCAAGATAGGGCGGCCCACATTACCAACAGCGCTACAGGTGAGCCCCGCTGTGGACAGAATCTTCTCCAGCATGGTGACTGTGGTGGTTTTTCCATTGGTTCCAGTGATGCCAAGCCAGGGTACGACTCGATCTGGTTGCTGCAATCGCCACGCCAATTCCAGGTCTCCCCAGATGGGGATGTCCTGGCGATGTGCCTGCAGAAAAATACTGGAAGTCGGTGGCCATCCAGGTGAAGCAATGACTAGATCACAGGAGTCAAGGGTGCTCGTACTTCCCGGGCCGAGGCGTACCTCTGCTCCAAGAAACTCCAGGAGTGAAGCCTTAGACGTATGGGTGTCATCATCATCAACGACTGTCACCTGGGCACCCAGATGAACCAGTGTGTCAGCAGCGGAGAAACCGCTCGCACCCAGTCCTGCTACACATACTCGCGCCCTCGACCAGTCACTCAGGCGGTTGGCAGTGGACAGCCAGGTCATGATCCCACCACCCATTCAGCGTAGAAGAAACCCACTCCAGCCATCACAGACAACCCGGCGATGATCCAGAACCTGATGACAACAGTGACCTCATCCCAGCCGAGCATCTCGAAATGGTGGTGTAAAGGAGCCATCTTGAATAGTCGCCGACCCTTGGTGGCCTTGAAGAAACCCACTTGGGCAATCACTGAGGTGGCTTCCAAAACAAAGAGTAAAGCAATGACAATGCCCAAGAGCTCCGTACGAGTCATGATGGCCATCCCTGCAACAGCACCACCGATAGCCAGCGATCCAGTATCACCTAAGAAGATTTTGGCCGGTCGGGCATTCCACCACAGAAAACCGAACAGACCCCCAGCTAAAGCCATAGCAACCGTTGCAAGATCTCCAGGGTTGCGTACCTCATAGCAACGTGGCCCAGCAGTGGCGAGGAAACCACAATATTGCTGATACTGCCAGAAGTTCACGACGAAATAGGCGATGAAAACCATGGCAGCAGAACCAGTGAGTAATCCGTCTGCCCCATCAGTGAGATTGGCTGCATTAGAGAACCCGCAGATCAAAAAGACCATCCAGATGATAGCGCCCACCACACCCAAGTGAAGCCAAGGAACATCACGAAGGAAAGACAAGTAGGTGGAGGCAGGTTCCACCCCACGATGGTCAGGAAATTGAAGTGCACAATAGGCGAAGACCACTCCAACGATTACTTGTAGGGAGAACTTTGCTTGTGCATTGAGACCTAGCGACTGCGCTTGAGAGATTTTGAGCCAATCATCAACGAAGCCGACAAGACCCAAAGCAATGAGCAAACCCAACAGCAACAACCCTGAGGCAGTGATCGGTCGAGCAGGGTCGAGGTGTGAGGCGGCATAACCGGCGATCACAGCAACAATCAAGACGACCCCGCCCATGGTGGGGGTTCCACGCTTCACATGGTGTGCGGTTGGGCCGTCGCTACGAATAAACTGCCCATAGGCGTTCTTCTCCAGGAATCTGATCCAGAATTTCGTACCAATCAGCGTGACCAGAAGAGAAACCCCTCCTGATATGAGGTAATTAAGCACGAGGACTCCTTTGCCCAGACTCCAGGGATAATTGAAGCCTAGCGGACTGGATCTTGAACTCCATGGACACTCACCAGAAAAGAGGAAGATCCTCAGGAGTTGCGGTGGACGGTGCAATTCCGTAACGAGGAAGAGCAACCTGCAAAATGTCTTGGACCACAGGTGCTGCCCACTGCGTACCCGATCCACCAGGGGTATTGTCCAAAACGACATAGGTCACCAGGTAGGGGTCCTCGGCCGGAGCAACCCCGATATAGGAAGGGATGATCAATCGGTAACAGCCACATTTGGGATCAATTTTTTGTGCTGTTCCCGATTTCGTGCCAACACGATATCCCTTCACATTAATGTTGCGGGAATGCTCCTGGGCTAGCTCTTCCATCATGGAGAGCACCTGCTGGGAAGCCTCTTCCGAAATCACTCGTCGTACTGTGGGGGACGGCACATCTACTGGTGTTCCGGAACTTGTTGTGGCGCTACGAATCAGTCTCGGTGACACATAGACACCTTTATTGGCGATCGTCGCTACGGCAGCAACCTCTTGGAGAGCGGTCACAGACAAACCCTGACCGAAGGAAATATTGTCGCGGGTTTGACCAGACATCGAAGCGTCAGGCAGAAAACCAGACTCTTCGCCAGGCAACCCTATTCCTGTGGGTGACCCCAGTCCGAAACCCTCCAGATATCCAACGAGTTCCTCCTTGGATAGCTGGCGACTCAACGTGATCGTTCCCACATTGGAGGAGCGTACGAGAATACCTGTGGCTGTCAAATGGACAGTGTCATGTCTCCAAGAGTCATTGATATAGGAATCCCCTGATTCGATCTTTCCAGGTACGACCACCCGCGAGTGTGGATTGACGATCCCCTTGTCCACTACGGCAGCCATCGTGAGCAACTTCTGGACCGAACCTGGCTCATAGCTGAAACGCGCAGCAGGAATACCAATGTGAGCAGAGTCCGCCTCACCAATAGAATTAGGATCGAATGTCGGGTAACTTGAGATCGCCAATATTTCACCATGGACTGTCATGGTGATAGCCATTCCGAATTTTGCCCGAGAGTTTTTTACGGCCTCGGCAAGACGCTGATCCTGCATATATTGCAGAGGCAAGTCGAGGGTGAGCTCATAGGAAATGCCTTCTTGGGGTTCAGTGACCACTGAGGTGCCCATGGGTATTCTGCCGTAGGGGCTTGCCTCAAATATTTCTTCTCCGTCGATGCCAGACAACTGGGCATTGAGACTGAGTTCCAAACCGTCGCCACCAGTCCACGGGTATTTCCCTTCTTGGTCGAGCTCCGGGGAATACACCATGTACCCCAAGATATTGGCAGCGAGGGTGCCATTGGGATAGTTTCGAACAGGTGCTTGTTCGGGAAAGAAACCAACATAACCCAGATCAGAAAGCTTGTCTTGAAGATCCAGGTTGGAGTACGTCAAAATGCTGGGGGCAAGTACGGTATACCGTAACTCTCCACCTGCTTCATTCTTGGTTGTCGAAAGCTTGTCATAATAAGTCTGATAATCACCACCGAGATGGGTGGTCAAAATTCCCGCAATGAGCCCCGGACCTGCCTGGGCTTTGAGGCGGTCTGCCAAAGACATGGATTCACGAATCATTCCATTGGTCGCAATGATCGTCGGATCAGCGGTTAACCTGATGGCGGGAACCGACTCAGCCAGCACCTGACCACTACGGTCGGTGATTGTTCCGCGGGTGGCTGGTAATGGCAGAGAGACCGGTTCGAGTGCCTTGGCAGCATTTCCAGCAGGATCAAATCCTTGGATATATAAACAGCGCACACTCAACACAACTGCGAAAGCTATCAAGAGCACGAGAAGGGTGGTGGCGCGAGTGTAGGGCTGACCAAGTTTGGCTTGCCATATTGAATTATTCCTCGTGGATCGTGGCTTACTCATGGTTGTCCTCCCAGAGTCTGTGGGTTGACCTGCATGGCATCACGCACACCATCATCAGCTGTGGGATTCGATGGCAGCGTGGGGGCTTTCGAGATGATTGGGACCTCATTTCCCCGTACCTTTGCTCCAGAACCAATGATCTCTCCGGTGGGAAGGACCAGCAAGGTGGAGTAAGGGTTAGCCACCATACCCAACTGGGAGGCGGAGTAGGCCAATTGTTGCGGAGTAAATTGCTTGTCCAAGGCGGCTTGAAGGATTGCCTGCTGGGCGCTGAGTTCATAGGCTTCGTTCTGCAAACCAGCCAACTCAAATCCCTGTTCCTGGATCTTGGTCTGAAGAAGAAGTTGACCGATCATCCCCACAGCCAACATCGACAACAAGGCGATAGGGAAGGTCGCCTTCGGCCACCTCGATGATGCTGCTCGCCCAGATATAGCTCGCAGTGGAACAGGTTTGTGCGGGACGACCACATCGGCATACTCGACGGCACTCATGACAACACCTCTTTTCTTCTGATGACCCTTAGTCGAGCTGAGGAAGCTCGCGGATTTGAAGCAATCTCCTGCTCGCTGGCTGATTGCGCACCCCTGGTCACAGGAGAAAAACGCGCTTGGTGGGCTTCGGGGATCACAGGCAAACCAAGGGGAACCTGGTCGGAACATGCTTCAGCAAAGACCTTTTTGACGAGGCGATCCTCCCCCGAGTGGTAACTCAACACCGCCAGAAATCCGCCAGGATTGAGCACACCCAGCCCCTGGGGTAACCCGGAGGTGAGAAGGTTGCGCTCGGAGTTCACCTCCATACGTACGGCTTGGAAAACACGCTTCGCCCGGTGGCCAATTCTTTTAGCAGAACGCGGAATCGCTTCAGTGACGGTTTCCACGAGCTGTTGAGATGTCTCGAAGGGTTGGATCTCTCGCTGGGCGACAATTGCTCGAGCGATACGACGAGCATGGCTCTCGTCTCCGTAGTGACGAAAGATGGACTCCAACTGCGTGGCGGAATAGGTATTGACGACGTCCGCTGCTGACAGTTGTGAGGTGTCTCCATCCATGCGCATGTCCAGCGGGGAATCCTGGGCATAAGAAAAGCCACGCTCAATGGAGTCGATTTGGAGGCTAGATAAACCAAGATCAAACAAGACAGTATCAACTGTGCGTCCATCGACCACGTCTTCAAGGTGATCGAAGGTGGTGTGGTGAATTTCCATGCGGTCACGGTGGTCGGCTAGGGCTACCTGGGCGGCGTCGATCGCCTGAGGGTCGCGATCGATGCCGATAAGTGTGAGATCAGGATAACGGTTGAGGGCTGCGAGACTATGGCCCCCAAGGCCGAGGGTGGCATCCACCATCACAGATCCTGGGGCAGACAGCGCTGGGGCGAGAAGAGTCAAAATCTCCTCGCACATCACAGGAATATGGGTATAGGTCTGCATCATGATGGTGTCCTTGGGACAATTTCTCCATCAAAGTCTGCGAACTTTTCGTCCAGAGACTCGGCGTACTTGATCCATCGCTCGGGATTCCATATCTCGATGCGATTACCTGCGCCAATGACCACGACCTCTTTGTCTAGTCCGGCCCATAACCGCTGAACAGGGGTGATGGTGATTCTTCCTTGCTTGTCAGGGTTGGCGTCTTCGGCACGAGAATGTGACCAGCGCTGATATTCCCGGACTTGACGGAAGGTGGAGGGTGCCTCATAGATGGGGTTCATCATGCGGTTGAGAACCTCGCGGGGGTAGACCGACAGACATCTTTCTTGTTCACAAACAACAGTGACATCGTTGGTCAACTCGATGCGAAAACGTGAGGGCAGGGTTAAGCGAGATTTCTCATCAAGCTTAGGCATCTCCATCCCACGCATGACTCACCTCGTTTCCCCGCGATGCTCCCAGTGTAGGACTTTTCACCCACATTCGTCCACCTATCCCCACCATTTCCCACCTTGTGGGCGGAAAACATCCCACTGAAGTGGACGATTTTCTTTAGAGCGTCATTCTTCGAGGCGATCGCGCCAGCGCTTCTCCATGCGATCCATGAAACTAGGCGCCGATGGGGAGGTCGATGAACTGGTGACACCCACTGAATCACTGGCCGATGGCGACCAGCCAGACAAGACAAGGATGGCGCACACCAACATCAGCACAAACCCAGCCACAGAAATCAGCCAGGTGGTCGACATTCCCACCACGAGAGCAATCATGCCGACCAGGAAACCCAAGGCACCAAGGATCGTCTTGGTGGGATGAATCCGGCGATGTGGTTTCGTGAGCTTGGAGGCAAGCTTCGGATCTTGAGCTGTGAAAGTTGCTTCCAACTCTTCGAGGAGTTTGCGTTCTTCATGGGTGAGTGCCATCACTCCTCCTTCCGTTGGAGAATTATTCTACCGTGGACTGTGGTGCAGTGGATGAATTATCCCGCTTGGGCGATCCCACCTGAATTGCGCCGACGGTTTTCTTTCCTCGGCGAATAATCATCACATTCCCGGCAAGAAGATCCTGCGGCGTCAGCGGGCGTTCAACATCGGTGACCCTGAGGTTATTCAAATACGCGCCCCCCTCTTTGACTGCCCGCCTGACTGCGCCACGGGAATCAAAGACGCCGGATTTTTCACAAGCGTCCAGGACAGTTAACTCCCCCAGCTCTTCGACTTGGCCAGCTGAGAGTTCGGTTGCGACAGATGTCAAAGTCCCCGCATCGAGGTCTGCCAATTCTGCCTGCCCGAAAATCGCCTTCGCTGCCTGGGTGGCGGCTTCGCGGTCGGACACACTGTGGACCAAATCAGTGAGATCATCAGCCAAGGCGCGTTGGGCGGCGCGCAGATGGGGTTCATATCGGGTTTGGCATTCCAGCTGCTCAATTTCTTCGCATGTACGCTGGGTAAATAACTTCAGGTAGGAGGTGACCATGGAATCCTCAGCATTGAGGAAAAACTGATGGAAGGCATACGGCGAGGTCATGAGTGGATCCAGCCAAATCGTGCCCGACTCAGTTTTGCCGTACTTTGTTCCATCAGCTTTCACGACCAGTGGGGTCGCTAAGGCATGGACCTTGTCACCAGTGGCACGCCTGATCAGATCCACCCCAGCGGTGATATTGCCCCACTGATCAGAACCACCGGTTTGAAGCATGACATCGTAGCGACGGTGAAGCTCCAGGTAGTCCATCGACTGCAGTAAAACATAGGAAAACTCTGTGTAAGAGATGCCCGATTCAAGGCGGGTACGAACGACCTCGCGATCCAACATACGATTGATAGAAAAGTGTTTCCCGATGTCGCGCAAGAAATCCAAGGTGGTGAGGTCTTTAGTCCAGTCATAGTTGTTGACAACCTTGGCAGCATTGTCACCCTCGAAACTAACAAAACGTGACACCTGGGAATGGATTTTCTCGCCCCAGGAATGAACGAGCTGCGTGGGATTGAGGTTACGTTCGCTTGATTGACGCGGATCACCAATGAGACCTGTAGAGCCCCCCACTAATAAATAAGGAGTATGACCTGCAGCCTGCATCCGGCGTACCAAAATCAATTGGAGAAGATTGCCCATGTGGAGACTAGGTGCTGTCGGATCAAAACCAACATAGAAGCTGATCTTGTTGTCATCCAGGTCTTTCCTCAGCGCTTCTGGATCAGTGGAGTGCGCAATCAAACCACGCCACGACAGGTCTTCAAATAAACTCACAAAGACAACTCTACCGATACTGCTCACCTCAGGGGCTCAACTCAGCCCCACCCGGTGGCGAAGATAGTCCAGTTGTTCGCGTACTCGCGCAGTCGCAGTCCCCCCCACACCACTGCGTGCTTCAATCGCACCAGCCACACTCAACACCCCGCGCACCTGAGTCGTGAGATGAGGTGACAAGGAAGCCAACTGGGTATCGCTCAGTTCCTCCAGCTCTATTCCTTCACTCTCACACAGTTGCACTGCTTGACCAGTGATGTCGTGAGCCTCAGCAAAAGGAACACCTTGCTTCACCAGCCAATCAGCCATATCAGTAGCCAGGGAGAATCCTGCACTAGCTAGCGATTTCATTCGCCCAGCATCAAAACTAAGTGAAGAAACTAATCCAGTCATGGCAGGAAGAATCAGAGCCAATTGATCACAGGAGTCAAAGATGGGTTCCTTGTCTTCTTGAAGATCACGATCGTACGCCAGCGGCAAACCCTTGAGTGTGGTGAGCAAACCAGCCAGGTTCCCGATGAGACGACCGGCCTTTCCCCGAACAAGCTCGGCGACATCGGGGTTCTTTTTCTGAGGCATGATTGACGATCCGGTTGCCCAGGCATCATCAAGGTGAGCATAGGCTGCCTCCTGGGTACACCAGAAGATCACATCCTCAGCTAAACGAGACAGATCCACACCGATTTGTGCCATCACATAGGCGGCTTCCGCCACCACATCCCTCGCACTCGTACCATCAATCGAGTTGGGTACGCTACTGGTGAAACCCAACTCCTTAGCCACCTGTTGTGGGTCGAGGCCGAGAGTCGTACCGCCCAACGCGGCAGACCCATAGGGGGATGCTCCCAGTCTCTTTGCCAAATCCTCCAGCCGCGAGATATTACGCACCATCGGCCATGCATGGGCAAGAAGATGATGACTCAGCAGCACGGGCTGGGCGATTTGCATGTGGGTGCGCCCCGGCATCACCACTGAGATGTTCTCCTCAGCTTGCCTGGCCAACGCCTCAATGAAGGTGGTGATCAAAGAGATCATCTTGGTTGTTCCCTCGCGCAAGTACATTCTGATGAGAGTCGCGATTTGGTCATTGCGGGAGCGCCCCGCACGCAGACGACCAGCAAGTTCCTCACCCAGGATCTCAGTCAACCCACGCTCCAAGGCACCATGAACATCCTCATCTACATCGAGAGGCTGGAACTGACCGGTGTCAACCTTTTCTTTGAGTTGAGTGATCCCGGCAACTAATTGCTGATGATCGTCATTGGTGAGTAAACCCGCACTGTGCAGAGCATTGGCATGGGCGAGAGACCCACGACAGTCTAAACTTGCCAGCCGAAAATCAAAGTGAGTGGATTTGCTGAGTAAGAACATCAACTCTGAGGGTTCCGCGTCGAATCGCCCACCCCACAAAACACCCTTAGTCATTGATTACTCCGTCCATGTGGTGCAAAAGCCATTAACTGGGAAACCACTCGATTGCTGGCAAGAGCATCAGTGGTCACGATGATGACTGTATCGTCTCCAGCGACACAACCGAGAACCGAGTCCCACCCAGCGCGATCTAAACCAACGGCGAAATACTGCGCTCCCCCAGGTGGGGTACGCACCACCACCTGGTTTCCACTCGCTGTAGCCGAGACCAACATATCCACCACGAGTTTGTCGAGGGTGGCTCCCGGTATCCCCGAATCATCGGCCAGGGTGTAGACCAATCCGCCTGTCGAGCTGCGTACACGTACGGCACCAATCTCGGCGAGATCCTTGCTGAGTGTCGGTTGGGTGATTGATATTCCCTCCTCTTCGAGCATGGTTCTCAACTGGGTTTGAGAGGAAACCAAGCCCTGGGAAATGAGAGCAGAAATAGCGGCTTGGCGCCTGGTTCTGGTGAGAATTTCAGACATGTTGTGCCTCCTTGATCAGTGTTGGCCACGCATCGATAAAGCCGGCGAGCTCGCGAGGTTCAATAATCAGCGGCGGAAGAAGCCTGATGAGATTCTCGCGGGGAGCATTGATAAGAAAACCGTGGGTTCGTGCAGTGCGTACCATCTGGGGAGCACAGCTATCTTCCAATTGGACACCAATCATGAGACCTCGACCGCGTACCTCTGCGACACCGTCCAAAGTCCTGAGTTGATCAGTCAACCACGAACCCGTGGTCCTCACGTGGGAAAGCAGGGGCTCCAACAGGTCAACCACCGCCAAACCAACATGGCAAGCCAGAGGGTTACCGCCAAAAGTGGTTCCATGTGAACCAGGGGTGAGAAGATGAGCCGCTTCCCCTCTTGCTAAGACCGCACCCATGGGGAATCCATTACCCAGAGCCTTAGCTAAGGTCATCACATCAGGTTTGACATTTTCACGAGTGTGAGCGAACCAATCCCCGGTACGGCCCATACCGGTTTGGATTTCATCGAACCAGAGAAGGGCACCATGGCGATTTGCGATCTCGCGGGCTTGGGCAAGATACCCATCCGGAGGTACGATCACCCCAGCCTCACCTTGAATAGGTTCCATGATGATCGCTGCTGTGGTGGAATCCACCGCTAAAGCTAATGCATCGGTGTCCCCGTAGGGAACCCACACCACATCGCCAGGCAAAGGCTCAAAAGGTGTTCGATAGGCAGGGGTCCCAGTCAACGACAGTGCGCCCATCGTGCGGCCATGAAAGGCGCCCTCGGTGGCAACAATCCGCGACTTTCCGCTCAAGCGAGTGATCTTCAAAGCCGCTTCGTTAGCTTCCGCCCCTGAATTGGTAAAAAACACTTGCGAGGTGGGATCAAACAACGAGGTCAACCTTGTCGCAAGATCCACCTGCGGTTTGGTGGCAAAAATATTGGAGACATGGCTGAGGGTATTCGCCTGCTCACACAGAGCTGCAACCACACCGGGATGACCATGACCCAAACCCACACAAGCAATCCCAGCCACCAAATCGAGGTACTGTTTTCCCTGGTCATCCCAGACGTGGACACCTTGTCCACGGGTCAAAACCAATTCAGGGGTACGATAGGCACTCATCATCGACCTCGTGTAATGGGTTAAGACACTCATGAGGTCACCATGGTTCCCACACCATAATCGGTGAGAAGCTCCAACAACAGAGCATGTTCCACACGCCCATCAATGACAGCAGCTCGATCCACTCCCCCACGGATCGCATCCGCACAGGCCTCCATCTTCGGGCGCATACCCGAATCCAAGGTGGGCAGAAGGTTGCGTAAATCACCAATCTCAATGAAAGGAATAATCTCAGTGCACGTTGGCCAATCAGCATAGAGGCCCGCCACATCAGTCAACATCACTAGACCTTTGGCACCCAGGGCAATCGCCAAAGCAGAAGCCGCTGTGTCAGCATTGACGTTGTAGAGGGTTCCTTGCTCGTCTGGGGCCACTGTTGCCACCACTGGGATACGACCTGCTTGGATAAGGTCAAGGATGGCAGCCGGATTCACCTGGTCCACATCACCCACCAGCCCCAAGTCAACATCGGCCCCATCAACTTCGACACTAGCTGGGATAGCAGTGAACAGCCCAGCATCCTCCCCCGACATTCCCACAGCCAGTGGCCCATGAGCGTTGATCAGGTTGACGATACGTCGACCCACTTGGCCCATGAGAACCATCCGTACCACATCAACAGCCTCAGGGGTAGTGATCCGTCGCCCTGAAACAAAATCCGAATCAATATTGAGGCGTTCCAACATCTCAGTGATCTGCGGTCCACCACCATGAACCACAACAACCTTCACCCCACAGCGACGCAGGAACACTACATCATCAGCGAAAGCTTGTTGGAGTGATTCATCGATCATGGCGTTGCCACCGTACTTCACGACAAGAATCTTCTCGGTGTATTTTTCTATCCAAGGCAGAGCCTCCACGAGGGTGGCTGCTTTCGGTATGAGTTCTTCTGGTTTCATGATGAATAATCCGCATTCTCTGAGACATAACCATGGGTGAGGTCGTTGGTCCACACTACTGCGCAGTGACCACCGGCATGGAGGTTGACCCGCACAGTGACTTCGAACTCACTGAGATCGACCTGGTCGCGTGGTACGCCAGGGGCCCCACCTAAGAAAACCCCCACATCATTGAAAAACACATCCACTGTGTCCGGGTCAAAGTCAGCCTGGGTTGTCCCCATCGAGGCGAGAACCCTCCCCCAATTAGGATCATTTCCTGAGATGGCGCATTTAAACAGATTCGATCGAGCAATACTGCGAGCCACCTCAAGCCCATCCTCGACACTGTGGGCCTCTTCCACTGTGATAGTGATGGCATGCTCGGCACCCTCAGCGTCTGCAATCAGTTGTTTCGCCAAAGAGACGCAGACACTGTTCAAGGCTTCTTGGAACTCCTGCGCATCAGCCACAACCGCACTGTGGCCATTTGCTAGAAGGACAACCATGTCATTGGTGGACATACACCCATCGGAATCTGCCCGATCAAAACTGATCGAGGTGGCTTTGTTCAACACCGGTTGCAGTGGGCCAGGAGGGATGGCATCAGTGGTGAGAACCACCAGCATCGTTGCCAAAGCTGGGGCCAGCATTCCTGCACCCTTGGCCATTCCAGCAACGGTCCAACCACGATCAGAGGTATAGCCGGCTTGCTTGGTCACCGTGTCGGTGGTCATGATCGCCTGGGCAGCATCCAGACCACCGTGTTCACTCAATTGATCAGCAGCTTGACTAATCCCTGCTTCGACCTTGTTCATGTCCAGCAAGACACCAATGAGGCCGGTGGAAGCCACCAAAACGCTGGTGTCACCGCAATGGAGATGGTGGTCAACCGCCTCTGCCATTGCGCGAGCATCATTGAGACCTTGATCTCCTGTGCAGGCATTAGCACCACCAGAATTCAACACAACACCGCGGATGTCGCGACCATGAGCTAACACCTGCTTCGACCATTGCACTGGAGCTGCGGGGAATCTGTTCGTGGTGAACACAGCTGCGCAATGAAACTCGGGACCATCATTAACCACCAGCGCCAGGTCTTTGCCCCCATGAGACTTCAGCCCGCAGCTCACCCCAGAAGCGAGGAAACCTCCTGGGGCCGTTACCCCCAAGGTTGTGTCAACCATCATGGCGCAACTCCGTTCATCATCAGCCCCAAGGTTTCATCCCACCCCAGGGCAAGGTTCATTGATTGCAGGGCGGCACCGGCCGTACCCTTGGTCAAATTATCTATCGCAGCGACTGCGACGAGGCGTCCAGCGTCCTGATCGATCGCCACTTGGACATGCACATGGTTGGACCCCAGCACTGCACCGGTGGTGGGCCACTGATCCTCGTCCAACAGGTGGACGAAGGGTTCTTTGCCATAGGCTCGTGTGTATGCCTCACGTACCTGCGCATTGGTGACCCCAGGCTGAACAGGCGCCGTGCAGGTGGCCAGGATTCCACGAGTCATGGGCACCAGTAGGGGCGTGAAACTGAGGTGAGGGCTGGGGGCGCCCAGCTTGCTGAGGTTCTGAAGGATTTCGGGGATGTGGCGATGTACCCCACCAACACCATAGGCGGAGGTTGATCCCATGATTTCTGAGGCCAGCAGGTTCGGTTTCAAAGCCTTTCCTGCCCCAGAGGTGCCCGAGGCAGCCACCACCACAGTGTCAGAAGTGTCAACAAGGTTGGCGACCACACCAGGCGCCAGAGCCAAGGTGGTGGCTGTTGGATAACAACCAGGGACAGCGATACGTCTGGTAGACGAAAGAATTTCGCGCTGACCAGGCAGTTCAGGTAACCCGTAGGGCCAGGTGCCTGCGTGTGGAGACCCATAGTATTTCTCCCAAACATGGGCTGATTCCAACCGGTAATCTGCCCCACAATCGATAACGAGGGTGTCGTCACTGAGCTGTTCAGCTATCTCAGCTGATGCCCCATGCGGAAGGGCTAAGAAAACTACGTCATGGTTGCCCAAATGATCTGCGGTGGTGTCCAGAACGTGAGTATTAGCTAGTGCGGTGAGATGAGGTTGAATCTCACCTAACCGGGCACCCGCATTCGTATGAGCAGTGATCGACCCGATCTGCACTTCGGGATGCCCGCTCAATAGTCGAAGGAGTTCTCCACCGACGTATCCGGTGCATCCTGCAACTGCTACAGCAACCATGAGGCATAACTATTCCATGAAAAGCATAGATATGCAAACAGGGTCTCGACATATTTCTCATTACTCTTGCTACCATGGATGTATGGAACCAACCTATCCCCCCAACATGCCACCTGCTCCTGCTGGTTATACCCCACCCGCTCCAGCTACTTATTCCCCACCCGCTCCCACTGCTCAGGTGCCACCGACTCCAACTATGATGACCCCCAAGCCCACCCTCGGTTTTGGGGAGGTTTTCTCCGTTGCTTGGGCGGTATTCAAAAAGCGTTGGGCAGGGTTGATCGGAATTGGTGCGATAGTGACAGTCATTGCGATCATTCTCGCTCTAGCTACCGTCATTGGTCTGATCTTCCTTGTTTTTGCCATCATCGATCCACCCTATGGTCAGACAAGTCCGATAGATCTGAGCACTGAAGGGCTGGTGTGGCTCACCAGTGGTTTCATTGGGCTTTTCATCCTTGTTGTCTTTCTTCTCTCGTGGTGGGGCCAACTTACTGTCTGCGCTATCATCGATGGAGAACTACGAGGTGAACATCGAAGTGTAGGGGCTGGTCTGGCTGTAGGTTTTCGTCGCCTCGGCTCCTTTGTGCCTGTGGCACTGCTAGCTGGTATTGGCTATGCACTTTTGTTGGGTGGTCTCATCACCGCAACACTCGCCATTGTTGAAAGCTTTATGAACAGCCCGACTGGCGCGATAGGAGCCTTACTCGGTGTGGGGACACTCGCACTAGTGGGAGTCGTTCTTAGCGTTTTCCTCACAGTGAAATGGTTCCTCACCTTGCCAGTCATGGTGGTGGAAAACAAGACGGTGTGGTCAGCTATTAATCGTAGCTGGGCGCTAACCCGTGGCTCTGGCGGAACAATCTTTGGGATCTACATTCTGATCTCAGTTGCCATCAACAGCGTCAATATGCTTATTCAAGCACCCATGTCTATCCCAGGTGACATAAACTATCTCGATGGAATTGGAGACCTGGTCAGTGTCACCACTGCCGTACTCGCCCTAGTGATGCTCGTCCTGGCTATCATCACCTACCCGATTTTGTCTATGATTTCTCAAGTGATTTATCACGACCGAGCCCTGTGGGAGTCGTACTCCAACACCTATCACACAACTCCACCAGTGGCCTACATGCCTGCCCCGTTGAATCCTCAGGTAGCTCCACCGATGAACCCAAGCATGTGACTCGCGTTGGTTGGGGGCAGTGAGCATGAAAGCGCTGAAATATGCCAATCTCTTCAGAAATTACGCACTATCTTCTATCGCCTGGTCAACACTGATGGTGCGAATCATTCCAACAGACTCATGCAACCTTAACTGTCGTTACTGCTACCAGAAAACCAATGACTCACCAGTCATGACGTGGGACACCTTCACACAAGTCTTGGCGAAGGCCAGGAAACTGCATGTCGGTTTGCTCAGTTTCTTAGGAGGCGAGCCACTGCTATGGGAGCACTTGGATGATGCCATTACTCTGGCGACTCGTCACCATATTTTAACTGACATCACAACAAATGGGGTCCTGCTGAACGAGCGTACTATCGAAAGGATGGCACAAGCAGGATTGGATTGCATAAATGTTTCAGTTGATACGCGCAGTGATTTCTCGATGTCAAGGAAGAACACACTGTTCAATCCTGAACTGATGGCGCAATTGAAGAGTGCAGAAAAACGCTTTGGTATGAAAGTTCGCATGAATGCTGTCATCACCAGGAAGAATTTTTCAGACATCAAGGAGCTACTGGAGTTATCCCATGACACCAAGACACCCATCTCTCTCGGTTTTGTTGTTCCTGAATTGGGCAGTGCCGACGATGGAGACATCTATTTCGGTGAGGAAGACGACGACCTTCTTCACAACATCGTCGACTATATTCTGGCGAAGAAGCATGACAAGTACCCGGTTATCGACCCCGATTCATATTTCGCAGATGTTTTTCGATTCGTTAACCACGAGAAGTTCTGGTCCTGCAACTACCCCACCAGGTTCGGCTGGTTCAATGTCACGCCAGGTGGAACCATTCGAAGTTGCACCAAGAAGATGGACGACACCGGTGTTGAGTTTACTTCTCTCACCTCGACTCAGATTGCAGATATGAAAGAGTCCTTCGCCTCATCAATCAGTGGGTGCAACCACTTGTGCTACTCCAATTGCGCCTATGACTCTGCTTTTTACAAGAAACACAAAATTTCATTTCTCATCAACAATTTCTCCAGAACATTCTAAGTGGGAATATTCCCTTGACGATGCCCGCAGGAGACTCCACCTTGTCACGACTGTGGATTCTGGATTCTGCGACTTCGCGCAGAAAGACGGAGGTGGGTTTGCGCAAACACCAGTCTGCCAGTTAATCCCAGACCGACCACAATCCATGATAGAAAGACGGTAGGTAAGTGATGATCAGGTTCTCATGACGGCGCCAGTACGGGTGGTGGCTGCTGTTACGGCTGCGTCGCGGGCGGTGCTGGCTTCATCTTCGGTTAACGTACGGTCCATGGCGCGGAAAATCAGGTTGAAGGCTAGAGACTTCTTTCCTTCACCGATCTGGGAGCCAGTGTAAACATCAAACAAGCTGATGGATTCCAGGAGTTCACCAGCACCCACACGGAGAGCTTCCGTGACCTCAACTGAGGGAATGCAATCGTCAACCACGAGGGCGACATCCTGTTTTGTCGCAGGGAACTTCGACAAGGCAGTAATCTCAGGCACCCCAGGTGCCAGCGACATGAGTAGGTCGAGATTCAACTCCATGGCACACGAACCAGTAGGTAGACCCCAGTTGTCAACCACAGTGGGATGGATCTCCCCAGCCCAACCAAGGTTCACCCATTCACCGTCAACCATGACCCCTAGTTCTGCACAACGGCCCGGATGCCAGGGTGTGTGGGAAGCACTCCTGCGGATGAGTGTGGCACCTACCGCTTGCGCCACCACCTCAGCTGCGTACACGGCATGTTTCCAGCTCACCGGCTCGGCACCCGAGTCCGCTGATGCAGGCAACCAGTGGCCACACAAGACAACACCCACGTGGCGTGGCTGATCCGGCACACTAGCGAACAGGTTTTCTACTTGTTTGTTGGTGGGGCGCTTGGACACATCCAACATGGGTGCAGGGCCAGCCTGGGTACCGCGGAAAACCAATCCACACTCAAACAAAGCAAGATCAATGATGGATCGTGAAGTATTCCTGTTCACTGAGGCGAACAAACCTGGCAGAAGAGTTGAGCGCAGGTACGGCTGTTCCTCGGACAAAGGATTAGCTAGACGTACCACGTCACGGCGCGCATCATCACCGGGAAGATTCAGCCGATCAAGGTCCACCTCAGAGATAAACGGCAGAGGAATGATCTCCACAAAACCCGCTTCTGCCAGAGCATTCAACACACTGCGGCGCAGTTTCTGGGTGGGGGTGTAACCTCTCCCCACAGGCGCTGATGGCATCCGGGCCTCAATCGCTGAGAAACCGATCTTGCGCCCCACCTCCTCAACGTAGTCGTAAGTGTCCACTAGATCGGGTCTCCATGTGGGCGGGGTGAGTTTCAGTCCACCTGTTGGATTCTTCTTGACCTCAACGCAGGAAGCTTCCAAGATGGACACCACATGGTCCTCGCTGAGATCCACACCCAAGATACGTCCAGGTAGGGACGCATCCGGGAAATCACAGGTGGGCATCACGCGCACTTTGCCAGCAACAGTCACCTTCTCGGAGATGACACCCCCAGCCAAGTCTCGAAGAAGTTCCGCTACTTTCATTGCAGCTGCATAGGCCACACCCGAATCAACACTGCGCTCGAAACGACGTGATGCCTCCGAGGGAAGATTGTGACGACGATAGGTACGCCCAATGCTGACAGGATTGAACCACGCTGCTTCGATGAGAATATCACTCGATGTCTCAGTCAACTCGGTGGTGAGACCCCCCATGACACCAGCCAAACCAATAGGTCCCGAATCATCGGTGATGAGCAAGTCCTCATCACTCAACACCCGATCCACGTGGTCTAAGGTGGTGAGCTTCTCCCCTGGTTTGGCTTTGCGTACGCGGATGGGCCCACTCAGGCTTGATGCATCATAGTTGTGTATTGGTTGCCCGGATTCGATCATGACATAGTTGGAAACATCGACCCCCAGAGTGATCGAACGAACTCCGGCTTGGTTCAAGCGACGAACCATCCACGGCGGCGTTTGGGCTGTGGGGTCCACTCCTGACACCGAAATTGCCACAAACAGTGGGCAATCCTCACTGTCTAAAACCACCGGATAACCCGCAGAGGATTCTTGGGGAACCTCCTGAGAGTACGGATCAGTGAACACCCCACCAGTGATCTGGGCGGCCTCACGAGCCAACCCCCTGATCGACAGGCAATACCCTGTGTCGGGTGTCACATCGATGTCGAAAACAGGCTCGCGCGCGCCCAGGAGTTCCAGTGCATCAGAACCAATGACTGGTTTGAGCGCTGGATCAAAAACAATGATGCCCGAATGATCATCACCCAAACCCAGTTCATCCTCAGCGCAAATCATGCCATCAGAGAGATGACCATAGGTCTTACGAGTCGCAATCTCAAAACCACCAGGCAGAACGGTTCCCGGCAGGACAACAGGTACGTAATCCCCCACCTCGAAATTATGGGCACCACACACCACTCCACGTGAGGACTCACCCTCAGGATTATGTGGTCCACAATCCACGTGACACCAGCGAATCGACTTGCCATTCTTCTGAGGTTCGACCACGAAATCGAGAACCTTGCCGACCACCACTGGGCCCTTAATAGCGCCAGCTGGGTCATCGATGCGTTCCACCAGCAACCCGGCTTGGGTGAAAGCCTCAGCTAAGGAGGGAACATTCACCTCAGCTGGCAACTGGGCGTGATCAATGAGCCACGAATAAGGTGCTTTCACCTCGAACCTCCAGACAGTTGGCGAGAGAACCGTACGTCCCCTTCGGCGAAGTCTCGTAAATCTGAGGCACCATGGCGGAACATGACCGTACGGTCAACGCCCATGCCGAATGCGAACCCGGAATAAACGTTGGTATCGATTCCAGCGGCAGCTAAGACCCGTGGATTGACCACACCGCAACCACCCCATTCAATCCATCCCTCAGATTTACAGGTACGACAGGGTTGATCGGGATTGCCCACCGACTCACCATGACAGATGAAACAATCAATATCGATCTCTGCGGAGGGTTCCGTGAACGGGAAATAGTGGGGGCGCAAGCGGGTTCGAGTCTCAGAACCAAACATGGCTCGAGCCAGGTGGTCCAAGGTGCCCTTCAAGTCAGCCATGGAAAGGCCCTTGTCCACTGCTAAACCTTCCAGTTGATGGAAGACAGGAAGGTGGGTGGCATCGTATTCATCGGCGCGATAGGTCTTCCCAGGGACAACAATGTAGACAGGCAGGTCTCGGGTGAGAAGGGTTCGCATTTGAACAGGAGAAGTATGGGTTCTCATCACCAGGTGATTCTCGGGAGGATCAACAAACAAGGTGTCCGACATAAACCTGGAGGGATGATCGGGTGTGAAGTTCAAGGCATCGAAGTTCAGCCACTCGGCCTCGGCTTCGGGACCCTCCATGACCTCCCATCCCATCGCCACAAAAACATCAGTCAGGTCGTAGAACAAACGAGTCACCGGATGGAGTGCCCCTTGGGGACGCAGAGACGCCGGCAGAGTAACATCAACCTTTTCCCCTGCGAGCCGAGCCTCCAGTTCGACGACTTCCAACTCCGCCTCACGCTGAGCATAAGCCGCGGAAATCTGTGAGCGGGCTGCACCGATCGCCTGGCCTGCAGATTTGCGATCCTCCTTGGGAAGCTCAGCAATGGATCGGTTGGCCAGTGCCACCGGTGAATTCTCTGCCACATGGGTTGTTTTGGCGAGTTTCAGCTCCTTCATCGTGGTGGCATTTGTAAAGGCTCGCGTCGCCTCATCCACCATTCGATTCAGTTCAGTACTCATCGTTGATATCCTCCGCATTCAATAACCGCTGTCTCATCGCTGAGATAAACAAACAAATCCCCGCTGCCACAGACAGATTGAGACTCTCCGCTTGACCCCACATCGGAATCCTCACCACCACATCAGCTAGGTCTTTTTCTTGCGGTAAACCCCACGCCTCGTTACCCATGATCCAGGCCACCTGGGAATCGAAGCTTCCCTGCCCCACTACCTCGGTAATCTCTGTCCCGGACACGTCACTGGCCACCACAGTGAAACCAGCTTCTTTGGCTTGAGTCACAGCATCAGCACAGGTCACGCTACTGACAATCGGCAGGTGAAAGACTGACCCCACTGAGGCTCGTACTGTCTTAGGATTGGTCCAATCGACCGAGCCTGTGGTCAAGATCACTCCATCAGCTCCGAAAGCATCAGCACACCGAATCACTGTTCCCAAGTTCCCCGGATCACGGATTTGGGAACAGATCACCACCAAAGACGAGTCTTTGGCCAAGACCTGCCCAAGGTCCGCCTGAGGAGTACGACAGATCGCGAAGATCCCCTGGGGGGCAACAGTATCACTCAACTCAGCTACCTGTTCTTCGCTAAGTTCGTCAGCCTCCGCAGTGAGATCAGGGTAGCTCGCACAAGCATCAGCGGACGCGAGAACCCGAACTACTGCACCAGCAGCCAAGGCCTCCCGTACTGTGGGGGCACCCTCAGCAAGAAACTCGCCCGTCGTCGCTCGGAATTTCCTGTCCTTCAACCGACGAGCGAGCCTCACCTGAGACGGACTCGCGCTCGACATTGGTGGATAACCCCCTAGAGGGCATCCTCAGCTACTTTAACCAAAGCAGAGAAAGTCGCTGGCTCACGAACCGCCAGATCGGCAAGGATCTTGCGGTCCACCTCAACACCAGCCACCTTCAACCCGTTAATGAAACGGTTATAGGTCATTCCTTCGGCGCGTGCTGCTGCATTGATCCTTTGGATCCACAAAGCACGGAAGTCACCCTTGCGATCTTTGCGATCCCTGAAAGAGTAGGTGTACGAGTGGAGCAGCTGTTCCTTAGCTTTGCGATAGAGCCTGGAGCGTTGCCCGCGATAACCGGATGCCTCATCGAGGACCTCACGACGCTTTTTATGTGCATTCACTGCGCGTTTTGTTCTTGCCATGATGACCTCTCAGATTCCTAGGAGTTTACGGGTTTTGGGGGTGTCAACTTTGTCAACAACCTCTTGACCACTGAGGCGACGCTTACGCTTCCTCGCTTTATGTTCATTCAAGTGAGCTTTACCAGCTTGCTGGTGGACAAGCTTGCCTGTCCCAGTCACTTTGAATCTTTTCTTCGCACCAGAGTGCGTCTTCATTTTCGGCATCTTTTCTCCTTCATCCTTCTTTTCGACGATATCAGTGTCGGCCTCACCCGTTACAGATCGATATCGGGGTCCATATTGTCCGCAGGTCCGCGCTTCTTCTTGGGCCGATCAGTGGCCTTTGCACGTGACTGAGCGTGTTCTTTTTGTTCAGCTTCCAAGTCGGCAGTTTTTTCAGCAACCTTGCGTTGTTTTTCGGCTTCCACCTCAAGTTTGGCTTCCGACTTCTTGCGTGTGGGAGCCAACACCATGATCATATTTCGACCGTCCTGCTTGGGCGCGAATTCGACGATGCCATCATCGACAACATCTTCAGCGAGTTTGGTCAGCAGGTTGAAACCCAACTCCGGGCGAGACTGTTCACGACCACGGAACATGATCGTGATCTTCACCTTGTCGCCAGCTCTCAGGAATCGTACGATGTGCCCCTTCTTTGTCTCATAGTCATGGGCATCAATCTTGGGACGAAGCTTCATTTCTTTAATGATCGTATTGGACTGGTTTCGTCGTGTTTCCCGCGCCTTCTGGGCGCTCTCGTACCTCCACTTGCCATAATCCATGACTTTCGCAACTGGCGGATGCGCCGTAGGGGCGATTTCCACCAGATCTAGTCCGACGTCCTGAGCGAGCTTCAGGGCTTCGGCAACCGAAACGATCCCGATCTGTTCACCATCGGGGCCAACAAGCCTCACCTCGGCGACATTGATCCGATCGTTGATACGCGGTTCGCTGATATGTCCTCCTTCGAACAAACAAAAGGCTTCTGCGCAAGCAGAAGCCTCTGATTCGTTAGTACACCTCGTACTAACGACAACCTGTCAGGAACCCCGATCAGGTGGGAGTTATCCACTTACACACTGGCGAGTTACACTCACCGAAAAGTAAGTGTACCAGACACCCTTGCCCGCCCGCCCGGGAAAGAAAAATGGCTATGATAGGATCGTTCCTAACGGTAGCCACCCAGGCCCCTATAGGCCAGGGTTATGGCTACCGTCTCTATTGATGAACACCATATTCCCGTAATAGACGGCAGGAAAACCGATAACGTGCGCTATGTCATCCTGAGCATTCCCGCAAGGGCGAGGTTGATTGGTCACCCGAGGTGAATGAGCGTACTGACTAGTGTGTTGGCCGTGACAAGGAATTCCTAGGTTTTTATCCCAGATTGCCGCTAATGTACGAAAATTAATTCCGTGGAGGGTCAAAACCGGTGGTTTTCATGGATGTGGGGGGTTTGCGCGGGTTGGAATCGTACATTAGCCCCCATCTGGGATAAAAGGTGACAACACCGGTGACTTATCTTCCATCATGGGAGATAAATCACCGCTCGGATAACAACTGGCTTTTCCCATGGAAGAATAGTGGGCGAGGAAAGGACGACCATGGCTTCAGATCATTCTTTTGACCTTGTTTCAAAGGTGGACCACCAGGAGGTGGATAACGCTATTAACCAGGCGGCCAAAGAGGTACGCCAGCGCTTTGACTTTAAAGACACTTCCACGACAGTAACGTGGGCTGGGGAGAACATTGAGATCGAATCCAGTACGGAAGAACGCGCCAAGGCAGCCCTCGACGTACTGGAATCAAAACTGATTCGCCGAGGGGTGTCACTGAAATCCATGGAGGCTGGTGAGCCAAGGATCTCAGGCAAACGCGCCCACATCACGTGCTTGATGAAGGCCGGGATCACCCAGGAGAATGCCAAGAAGGTCACCAAACTGATCCGCGATGAGGGCCCCAAATCGGTGAAAACCCAGATCCAAGGTGATGAAGTACGTGTGACCTCGAAGTCCCTCGATGATCTCCAATCCACCCAGAAACTCGTCAAAGAACACGACTTCGACTTTGCCATCCAATTCACGAATTATCGATAACCCATGAAACTAGCCACCTTTAACGTCAACGGAATTCGTGCTGCCCAGCGCCGAGGGTTTCGCCCCTGGTTGGAGGCTACCCAACCAGACGTCCTTGCCCTCCAAGAGGTACGATGCCCTGTTGACCAGATTCCACCCGATGTTTTCGCTGACCACCATGTGGCCTATGATCCAGGCGAACTCGCTGGTCGTAACGGTGTTGCCCTGATCTCCAGGGCTGAACCCAGTGAGGTGCGCATTGGCTTGATCGGTGATGAGGAGTTCTCTCACGAGGGACGCTACATCGAAGCTGATTACGACATGGGTTCCACTCCAGTGACCATTGCCTCTCTCTACCTGCCTAAGGGTGCTGTGCCTAGTGAATCCGAGGCTGCCCAAGCCAAATTTGAGCGCAAGATGCGGTTCTGCGCGATCCTGGGCGAACACCTGACTATGGCGATCAAACGCGCACAAGCCACCAACCGGGCCTACACCTGTCTGGGTGACTACAACATTGCCAGAACCGAACAAGACCTCTACAACCACAAATCGAAGAAACCACTCGATGGTTTCCTGCCTGAGGAGAGAGCCTGGCTGACCGAGGCTCTTGAATTGGGTTTAACCGACGTTGTGCGGGGTCTCCACCCAGAAACCCAAGGCCCCTATTCCTGGTGGAGTTGGCGCGGAGGTTCCTGGGATCGGGGGTACGGCTGGAGGATCGACTACCACCTGTCCACGGCGGAACTCGCTGAGCGGGCAATCTTCGGTGACACCGACAAGGCTGATTCCTATGAATCGCGAATCTCCGACCACGCTCCAGTCATCGTCAACTATCGCTGAGGACCTAGTTCACTGATGAGTCTGACCACAACCCTGCTGATCGCTGGAATCCTCCTCTGGTGTTATCTTTTTATTGCTCTGGGGGTGCTCACCAAACTCAAACTCGGCTGGGCCATCCTCACCGGTGCAATCCTCGCCCTTGCAGTGGCAGGGTCCCTGGGCTCGATTTTGTTCACCTCCACCCTTGGGTCAACCCCCTATCGTCTCCCTCTCATGGTGGCCTCCCTGGGTGTCACCGAGATGGTCTATCTCAGTGCAGCGCTCGTGGTGGTGTATCTTGTGGGTGTTCCCTGGTGGATCATTCACCTCACGCGGAAGAAACTCCTGAGAAACAAGACCGCCTCACCAGCGCGTGCGGTGGAGGAAACACCCTTGGCTCCCGTCTACGTCCTTGTTGTTCGTTTTCTGGCAGTCATCATGATCGCAGTCAGCTTGTTCATCAGTGCCTACGGATTCATCAAAGCCCAACGTCCTGCCATCACCGAGGTGACACTCAGCTACAAAGAACTCCCGAGAAGTTTCAATGGGATGAAGATCGCACTGGTGTCCGACCTCCACATTGGAGCTGCCACACGCAGCTCCTTCCTGGAGATGGTTGTCTCCCAGGTCAACGCCCAGCAAGCTGATGTGATCATCATTGCCGGGGACTCAGTGGACGGATTTGTCAAAGACCTTGGTGAAGAAATGACACCACTAGGTGAACTGTTTGCCCCCTATGGAGTGGTGATGGCCACAGGCAACCACGACACCCACCTCGACCCCTGGGGATGGATCGACTATTTCTCTGCCCAAGGCATCACCGTACTGACCAATGAGGCCCTCTTTCTGCACAAGGGCCACGACCACATAGAAATACTAGGAATCCCTGATCGCTATGGGTACGATGACCTCGGCCCGAACCTTCCAGCTACCCTCGAACACGCACAATCTGGCCGGAATGATGAAACGCCGGGTTTTCGAATACTGGTTGCCCACCAACCCAACCAGCTTTTTGACAACGATTCCCTCGCTTCCCGCTCAGGAATCTCCCTGCAACTATCTGGACACACCCACGGTGGGCAACTGTGGCCAACAGGGTATTACACGATGGCTAACCAGCCGGCTCTCGATGGGGTCCACGAATTCGATGGGGTCACCTTGGTCACCTCGCGGGGAATAGGCAACTGGCTCACCCCAGCACGTATCGGAGCAGACCCCGAAATCATTGTCATCACCCTGACCCGCGATGAGCCCACCTACACTCCCGATCCTTCAGGCAATGTCGGTGGTTAGCCTTCCTCGACCGGTGGCCACACTCTGGCGCTCTCTTCGCCTGCCCACACACAAACATGCCCTTGGTTGGTGGCTAGGCACACGTACCACCATCTTTGTAGTGTGGATTCTTATCGGATTCAACACCCAAGGCGATGTGGCGTACTACTATTCACAAATCGATCTGCTCTTCCACGGAACACCACCCGATCAGATACTCATCGAATACCCCACCCCACTGATCTGGTTCCTCACCCTGCCCTACCTTCTCGGTTTCGGTTCGTCCCAGGGATATCTTGCTGTTTTTGTCTTGTTTTTCCTGGGCGCAGATGCCCTGCTCGGATTCATTTTGTGGCGCAGCGCACGGCAATACGGGACCACACCACGACCAGCGGTTGCCTACTGGATTTGGTTTGTTGTGGCTACCGGACCAATCATCTACATGCGCCTCGACTTTTTGACCTCCGCCTTGGGCGCCCTCGGGCTCATCGCGCTGATTCGCGCCCACCGCGGTGCCTCTGGAGCCCTGATGGGCCTTGGTGCGGCCATCAAACTGTGGCCCGCCTTACTGTGGCCCGCCACCCTGACCGATCGCCGAGCCTTACGTCAAGCAACACTAGGTTTCTTTGCTGTGGGTACGGGGCTGGCTGTCGCCTCTTTGCTCTATGGGGGTTGGCAACGGCTCATCTCACCTTTGACCTGGCAATCACAGCGCGGTCTTCACATAGAGTCGATCTGCGCCACACCCGTGATGGTTTCCCGACTTTACGACACCTCCACACCACAGCGCTGGACTGTTTTCCTGTCCAAATTCAATGCCTGGGAGATCACTGGACCAGGGACCACCCTGCTCACCGATATTTCCTCCACCTTGGTTATCCTCGGTGGAATCACTATGGCAGTGCTCTACCTGGGATGGTTGAAACGCACTGACCGCAACATTGTTGAAGCCGGAATCCTCATGATTGTGGCAACCCTCATCATGATTGTCACCAACAAGACCCTCTCCCCGCAGTACATCATCTGGTTGTCTGGCCCTATCGCAGCACTGTTGACCATCTCCGAGATCCACCCGAGGATCCTGCCGGCCCAAGGCCATTTGTTTTCCCTGATCACCCATCCACCACATTTACGACGAGAAGACCGTCTTGTTATCCCTGTGGGTTTGGCTCGCCACCTAGCCATCTGGAGTCTTATCTTGGCGATACTCACCCAAGTGATCTACCCGGTTCTCTATCGCCACTACATTGTCACCTCTATGATGACCCCTATAGCTGCGGGGGTCCTGGTGGTTCGAAATGTCGCTTTGGTCTATTTCACCATCTCCCTGGTGGTGTTCAGTTTCCGCTCGATCGGGTTTCGCGTCAACCGCTGACTCAAGCTGCCTGCGCCTGAGAGGGTTCGCTGAGCGCCACCCTGGGAACCAACGTCACTGGAGTCTTCCGCTGAATTGCCGCACCATCCACAATCACCTGTGCTATCTCTTGGCGACTAGGAACCTCAAACATAACATCCAAGAGAGTCTGCTCAACGATAGCCCTCAGACCGCGAGCCCCAGTTTTTCTTTCCAAAGCCAAGTCAGCAATAGCTTCCACAGCATCGTCGGTGAACTGAAGGTCTACCCCATCAAGATCAAAGAGTTTACGGAACTGTTTGAGCAGAGCATTCTTTGGTTCCACCATGATCCGAATCAGCGTTTCACGGTCAAGAGAATCCACAGCAGCTAGCATCGGTAAACGACCCACAAACTCCGGAATCAGACCGAATTTGTGAAGATCCTCGGGGCGTACCTGGTGAAAAAGCTCATCCCTGCTCACCGCTGATGCCATCGGTTCTGTGGTGAAACCCAAAGGATGGTTGCCCAACCGAGTCGAGACAATATCCTCCAGCCCAGCAAAGGCCCCGCCCACAATGAAAAGAATGTTGTTCGTGTCGATCTGGATGTAACTTTGGTGGGGATGTTTACGCCCACCTTGCGGAGGTACGGAAGCAACTGTCCCTTCAAGGATCTTCAACAAAGCCTGTTGAACACCCTCACCAGAAACATCCCTGGTCAAAGAAGGATTCTCCGCTTTACGAGCCACCTTGTCGATTTCATCGATGTAAATGATGCCCGTTTCTGCTTTTTTCACATCATGATCGGCAGCCTGCAGAAGTTTCAACAGGATGTTCTCCACATCCTCCCCGACATATCCCGCCTCAGTTAAAGCTGTCGCATCCGCCATAGCAAACGGGACATTCAACATTCGTGCCAGAGTCTGAGCAAGATAAGTCTTCCCACAACCCGTTGGACCCATCAGAAGAATATTCGACTTAGTGAGTTCGACCTTCTCCTGGTCTGAGCCAGTGTGAACAGGAAGATGGATTCTCTTATAGTGGTTGTAAACCGCCACCGCTAAAGCCTTCTTTGCAAACCCTTGTCCAATGACGTACTCATCAAGGAAATCGGCGATCTGTTCTGGTTTGGGAAGCTCATTGCTGGGATTCAGCTCACCATTGCCACTCAGCTCCTCATCAATGATCTCGTTACAGAGGTCAATACACTCATCACAAATGTAGACACCTGGCCCAGCGATCAGTTTGACCACCTGTTTTTGGCTCTTTCCACAAAAAGAACACTTCAGCAATTCGCTGGACTCACCCAAACGCGCCATCGTTTCACATCCTTCTTGCCGGTTCAGCTACCAGTCAAAATCTCGTCAATGATCCCGTATTCCAGGGCTTCGTCCGCGGTCAGATATTTATCGCGCTCAATGTCCTGAGAGATTTTCTTGACATCCTGACCAGTCTTACCAGCGAGCATCTCCTCCATGAGAGTACGAATCCTCAAAATTTCCTTCGCTTGAATCTCCAAATCCGAGGATTGCCCATAGGAGCCCTCCCCCGAGATAGCTGGCTGGTGGATGAGAATCCGAGAATTAGGCAGAGCCAGTCTTTTACCTGGGGCACCGGCAGCGAGCAAGACAGCTGCAGCTGAAGCGGCTTGCCCCAAACACACGGTTTGGATATCTGGCTTCACAAAATGCATCGTGTCATAGATTGCTGTCAAAGCCGTGAAGGATCCACCTGGAGAGTTGATGTAGATCGAAATTTGGCGTTCAGCGTCCATCGACTGAAGGCACAAGAGCTGGGCCATCACAGCATTAGCGATATCATCAGTGATGGGCGTACCCAAAAAAATAATTCTCTCTTCAAAAAGCTTGGTGTAGGGGTCAACTCGCCGGACCCCATAGCTGGTTCTCTCCTCCCACTGAGGAATGTAGTACTCAGCGGAAGGCAGAAAAGTATTCATCGCAGTCACATCACTATTCATCGGTCTCATCCTCAACTATTGGGAGCATCGGCGCTGATCTGGGAGGCCCGCTCGAAAACATGGTCAATAAACCCATAAGCCTGGGCTTCCTCAGCGGTGAACCAGCGATCACGATCCGAATCAGTTTCAATCTGTTGAACACTCTGCCCGGTGTGCTGGGCGATGAGCTGGCTCATGGTTTTCTTAATATGCAGTGACTGTTCAGCCTGGATTCGAATATCCGAAGCCGTACCACCTAGACCACCGGAAGGCTGATGCATCATGATTCGGCTATGAGGCAGAGCATACCTCTTGCCTTTCTCACCAGCTGAGAGAAGGAACTGCCCCATCGAGGCAGCCAACCCAATAGCCACTGTTGCTACATCATTGGAAATCCACTGCATCGTGTCGAAAATCGCCATCCCCGAATCAACAGACCCACCAGGAGAATTAATGTAGAGGTAAATATCCTTCACCGGGTCTTCGGCATTCAGTAACAACATTTGAGCACAGATAGCATTGGCGTTCTCATCACGTACCTCAGAACCAAGGAAAACAATCCTGTTCTTCAACAACGCCTGATAGACATTGTCGGTCATCGTGCCTGACGAACCAGGCGAAGCCATCTGGGATAGATACAACTCGTTCACGAAAAGGAAGGTTACCTGCTGGGACAGACAAAACTGGGTTCTCGCGGGGCGTGTTCGCTCTCAGCACACAATGAGACGGGAATTGGCTCCCACCAAGCAAGACCGAGTCCACCTCACCGGTCAGGAACTCTCAACCTCATCTCCAGGATCGCCCGACATCAGGTCACCCACCTCATCAGGTTGCACCACCGAGGCCACATCAACAACATGTCCAGAAGAATCAGTGACCTTCGCCTGGGAGGTAAGAAAATCCAGAGCCTTAGCCTGGCGGATCTGGCTCATCCACTCGCCAATGTGATTGTGAGACTGCATGTGTTCAATCTCCTGGTCAGGAGTGGTTCCATTTTCTTGGGCTCTCTGCAAGACAAAATTGGTGAGATCATGCTGGGTGACCTGGATCTGTTGGTCTTGGGCGAGGCGATCCAAGATGATCTCAGCACTGATACCGCGGGTCACAGAATCTCTGGTGGACTGGTGGAATTGTTCAGGGGTATTCATCGTCTCGTCACCCACCCGCTCCAAGTAGTCCTCCAAACTCAGACCAGCGCTCTTCAACTGTTCCAGCATTTGGGATGTTCGACTGGCCGCCTCCTGGTCGATGACACCACTGGGAAGCTGAAGTGATGTTTGGGCAATAACCTCATCGAGGATCTTGCCACGGGCAACAGCAAACTGGTCCATGAGCCCCATATGTTCCACGGCAGATCGAAGGTCATCCATCATCTCCCCCACAGTGTCGAATTGGGAAACCATCTGGGCAAATTCATCATCAACCTCCGGCAAAATGCGGGATTGGACTTGAGTGAGCTTCACCGTAATATCGGCATCTTGACCCTCCAGGCCACCGCCGACCAAAGAAGAAGTGAAGGTTTTCTCCTCACCAGCTTGGGAACCGATGAGAGCTTCGTCCAAACCATCCAACATCTGACCAGAGCCAATGACGTAGGTCAACCCCTGCGCATCAGCATCACCCAAGACCTCACCATCGCGACGGGCAACCAGATCGATCTTCACCTGATCCCCCATGTGGCAGGCACGCTCAACATCCTCCACTTGAGCAAATCTCTCTCTGAGAAGACCAAGTTTCTCTTCCACTTGGGTGTCAAGATTGTCTAAGGCCTCTACCTCTGCGCTCAAAGACGACATATCGGGCAACTCAAAGTCAGGCAAAATGTCCACTTCTGCTTCGATCTGGACTGTTTCACCAGGAATCAGCGTAGTGACGTTCATCTCCGGTTGAGCCAAAGGAGTCAGACCATGGCTTGCAATAGCCTCAGCATAAACCTGGGGAAGGTATCCATTGACTGCCTCAGCTAAAACGGCATCCTTTCCCACATGAGTGTCCACGATACCTGGAGGGACATGACCCTTACGGAAGCCGGGGATATTCATCGTGGAAGCAAACTCTTGATAGGCCTTTTTCAGGGCGGGGCCCAAATCCTCTTGGGTGATGTCGAGGACTAGTTTGACGCGTGTATCGCTCAGTTTTTCTACAGTGGCAGGCAAGGGAAACTCCTGGTGGCCTAGGGATCAATTAGACCTGCCCATCGTACCTGGTGACCACTGGGTAAGCGAACTCATGCCGCTTGAGCTGACTCCCAGAAAGATCTCAGCGCAGCAAACCCAGCCTGCTCCAGATGACGTACCTTCGCCAAGGACAAACCCAAGTCGCAGGCAACATCCTTGCGCGAGCGTGGAACCCCATCCCACCCGGTACGCAGTTGGATCACTGCACGCTGGGCTGGTTCAACCAACTCGAGAACCTGTGCCAAACTCTCATGAGTGAGGGTGTGTTCCATGATCTGCTCCACAGATGGATCAGGAACCTCCACTGTGTCCAAGGGAAGACATCGATGAGCCCGCTGCCCACGTACTGCCGCACGCACCCACATCGCGGCATAAGGACCGAAGTGACCTTTGCGCCAGTCGTAGTTCATCACCGCTTGGTTGAGACCCACACAACCATCTTGAAACAGGTCCACCTGTGAGAACCCCGTTTTTCTCGACGCTTCCACAGCAATAACCCTCACCAACCCCAAATGACCCAAAATCAGGTCGTTCTTTGCCTCATGACCTTGGTGAACCAAAGCCTCCAGTTCTTCCATACTAGCCCCCTCAATGAGCTGGTCGGTGTCGAGGGCTTCTTGTGCAAGAATTCCAGCTTCGATCCTCTGTGCAAGTATCTGGTCATCATGTGTCGTGTCCATATCTCAACCATGTCACAAAGAGGTGCCCCCACATGCGTCAATTGTCCAGTTGTGCATCCCACATTCGGACAACACCATTTCCTGTGGATAACCTCACAGGGTTGTCAGTGGTGTGAAAGAAGGCTCTAGACTTTGGTTGTGGCCGGTTTCTTTCACGCAGATGATTTAGAGGAAGTACGATCGCGTGCGCGCATTGACGATGTGGTCTCTGCCTATGTGAGCCTCAAACCAGCTGGATCAGGAACCATGAAAGGACTCTGTCCCTTCCACGATGAGAAAACCCCCAGCTTCCAGGTCACCATATCCCGTGGCCTCTACTATTGTTTCGGTTGTGGCAAAGGTGGGGACACCGTCAACTTTGTGGAAGAAATCAACAACCTTTCTTTTCGCGAAGCTGTGGAATTTCTTGCCAGCAAATACGGGATCAACATGCGCTACGAGGAGCAGGCCACTGCTCAAGGAGTCTCTCGCGGGCGCCTATTGGAAGCCAATGAAATAGCCTCACAGTTCTACGCCGGGGCATTGAACAGCCCCGAAGCGCGGCAGGGACGTACCTTCCTCAAAGAACGCGGATTCGATGCTGATGCAGCACTTAAGTATGGGATTGGTTTCTCGCCACGTGGGGGCAAAGACCTCAGTTCGTACTTGAAAACTCGTGGTTTCACTGATCAGGAACTCCAAGAAGCCGGCCTCATGAGAACAGGAGGATGGGACTATTTCCAATCTCGTCTCATGTGGCCAATTCGTGACGCCGGGAACTCGGTTCTAGGTTTCGGAGCTCGCCGACTCTTTGATGATGATCGTCTACCCGCAAAATACATCAACACCCCAGAGACCAAGCTCTACCACAAGTCACAGGTACTCTATGGACTTGATTTCGCCCGCAGCGCCATCGGCTCCCGAGGCCGGGCGGTGGTCGTGGAAGGATACACCGATGTCATGGCCTGCCACCTGGTAGGTGTCGAAGAAGCTGTTGCTTCCTGTGGCACAGCTTTTGGCTCCGATCACGCCAAGATGATCCAACGCCTCCTGGGGGCCCATGGCTCCTCCGGCAAAGTGATCTTCACCTTCGACGGCGACGAAGCAGGTCGCAAAGCAGCCCTGAAAGTGTTCAAAGAGGATTCAGTTTTCCAAGCCTCAACCTGGGTTGCCGTGGCCCCGGATGGGCTCGACCCTTGCGAGCTGAGAATCCAACGAGGTGATGAAGCCCTTCGATTGATCATTGATCAAGCACGTCCGCTCTACAACTTTGTGACAGATGACATCCTGTCGCGCTACGACTTCTCTCACATTGATGCACGCTTGGCAGCGATCAGGGAATGTGCACCACTAGTCAACTCGATTAAAGACCAGTCAACAGTGGAGACCTACCTCCAGGATATCTCTGAGCGTACTCAAGTCAGTATCGACATCGTACGCAGAGAAATCAAACATCCACGCCACCGACCTCGACCCTCTCCCCCACCACCCCCCATGGAAGAAGCACCCGTACTGCCTGGGGCAAGCCTTCCCCACCCTGATGATCGGGCCTTGCTCGGTGAACGTGATGCGCTGAAACTCATGCTCCAAGAACCCAAGGTTTTTGATGGTGAGGAACCCTGGTATGGGCTCACAGAGCAGGACTTCACCCATGGGGCTTACCGAGCACTCTTCCGGACAGCAAGTAGTGTGCCAGTGCAAGGGAGCAACTGGGTGATGGCGATACGCGACAATCTCACTCACGATGACCTCAAACAACTTGTTCTCCAACTGAGTGTGGAAACACTGAAAGCAGAGGCAACACCTCGACACGCCCAAGCCTATGCTGCACGACTGCGACTTGACACACTGGAGCGTACCCTCACTGAACTCAAGGCCCGGATGTTGAGGATCAACCCCGAGAAGAATCCCGAGGAATATACTCCCCTCTTTCAAGAAATGATCTCCTTGGAAACTCAGCGCAAAGAATTAGGCAAACTCGCCAATCCCGAGTTCTAAGCTCCCCGGCCAATACCTGCGGGAATCCTCGTCAGGTCGTACCCGAGTAAGGTTTCTGCCTGTTCGAAGGCGAATCGATCAGTCATGCCAGAGACGTATTCGATGGCTCTCCACACTGGGGTTTCAATGGCTGCCAGGAAGGATGGAGGGTCCTTGTGCGCACCAGGGACCTGGGCAGGGTTGTCAATGAGATAGTCCACCAGGGCTCGCAGGATCACCACAACAGCGTCTGATTGCGCTACTGCTTCGTCGCGGGTGTAAATCTGATCGTAGTTGAACGCTCTGAGTTCACGCAGCCCTTGAGCGGTGAGCTGATCCATGCCGATGACCTGGTGGGTAGTAATTGTGTCGATCATCGCAGTAATGTACGTGTGGAGTTGCTGGGAACGAGTGGAGCCAGCAATGGAGGTGACCGATGGTGGGATCTGTTCCACAGTGACAATACCTGCATGGAGAGCGTCTTCAAGGTCGTGGGCACAGTAGGCAATCCGATCAGCCCATGAGACGATTTCCCCTTCCACCGTTTGTGGCGCCGGCCTAGACCAGGAATGATTCCGGATTCCATCGAGGGTTTCTTCACATAGGTTGAGTGGGCGAAGCGCAATATCGGCACCCCATGGCCCATGGTCGTAGCCTGAGGGAAGATAAGGATCGAAAGCTGTCTCGGAGGCATGACCACCTGGCCCATGGCCACAGTCATGGCCGAGCGCGATTGCTTCTGCGAGTGTCACATTGGCTCCCACTGCACGAGCCACTGAGGTGGCGACTTGGGCGACTTCAAGAGCATGGGTGAGGCGAGTTCGTTGGTGGTCCTTGGGGTAAACAACCACCTGGGTCTTACCAGCTAGCCTGCGGAACGCTGTGGAATGTACGATCCGGTCACGGTCCTTCTCAAAGCACGTACGGTAGGGATCAGGTTCTTCGGGTCTTTCTCTCTTCCCTGCACCCGTGGCCAGTGTTGATCCCTCGGCCAGAAACTGACGTTCCTGATGCTCCCTCATCTCTCGATGATGGGGATGGGCGGGTGCCAATCGTGCAGTGGATTCCCGATGCGCAAGCACCACCTCATCTAACTCGTGTCCACCCATGGTTGATGCCCACTGCCGGGTTCGCTCATTTGGCATGGTACGAGTATTCCCTATTCCATCTCACTGGTCACCTCAGGATGCGACAAACGCTCGCGCCAAAGGGGGGCAGTACCTTTTTGACACATAACCCCCTATCCACCTTGGGCGTCGATGTCTGCGCCACTGAGGTCGTGGGTGTCGAGGGTGCGGGTGTCTAGCCAGCCATACGGCATGGTCACCTTGGAGCGTGGGGAGCCTTGGCGACCGCGGGGGGTTTGCAGTTCACGGATGGGGAAGGGTTCATCTTCAACCTGAGCGAGAAGTTCATCAAGTTGAGCGAGACCGGAGACCAGGCCCAATTGGTAGCGGAGGTCTCCACCCAGGGAGAAACCCTTGAAATACCAGGACATGTGTTTACGCAGATCCGACAAACCATGGTTCTCGTGGTGGAAATGCTCCACCAATAATTCGCCGTGACGCCGTACCATCGCTGCGACATCCCTGCTGGTGGGAAGAGCGCGCTGGATATCCTGGTTAGTCATGGCAGCTGCGAGGTCAGCGAACAGCCAGGGGCGGCCCAGGGCTCCTCGCCCAATCGCCACACCCGCGCAACCGGTTTCACTCATCATGCGCAAGGCATCACTGGCCTCCCAGATGTCCCCATTGCCGATGACCGGAATCCTCACCTTGTGGACGAGACGGGTGATGGCTTCCCAGTTGGCTAAACCGGAATAGGCTTGATCGACTGTGCGCGCATGGAGGGTGATGGCAGAGACACCCACGTCCTCAGCGATATGGGCAGCCTCGATCATGGTGAGGTGGTCGGCATCGATGCCGATGCGAATCTTGATCGTGACCGGCACAGAAAAGGCTGCAGCCGAGCGTACCGCCGAATCGAGGATTGCTTGGAAACGATCCAGTTTCCATGGGAGCACCCCTCCCCCACCTTTACGGGTGATCTTTGGTACGGGACACCCAAAATTGAGGTCGATGTGGTGTACCCCCAATTCACCACAGGCACGGGTTACCGCCTTGCCCATGGTGGCAGGGTCCACACCCGAGAGTTGGACAGAAAACAAGTCATCACCAGTGTCAGGGGCCATCATTTCTAGGGTTTTGGGGATGCGATCAGCCACTCCACGAGCAGTGATCATCTCACAGGTGAACACTCCTGCAGGGCGGTGATCAGTCAGTGATTCGGCCTGTTCACGACAGAGCCGACGGAAGGCAGGGTTCGTCACCCCTGCCATGGGTGCGAGGAACACCGGGACGGCGAGTTCAGTGTTCCCGAGTTTCATGGTGACTCAGCGACTAGCAACCCACGAGACGGGTGGCCAGATAGCTTTGCACCTGGTCGAGGCTGACCCTCTCCTGGGTCATGGTGTCGCGTTCGCGAATAGTCACAGCCTGATCCTCGAGGGTGTCGAAATCGATGGTCACACAGTACGGCGTCCCAATCTCGTCCTGTCTGCGATAGCGCCTACCGATGGCCTGAGTGTCGTCATAGTCGACATTCCAGTATTTCCTGAGCTCAGCCGCTAGATCGCGAGCCTTGGGTGAGAGATCTTCGTGGCGCGACAGGGGAAGTACAGCAGCCTTGACTGGGGCAATCCTCGGATCAAGTCGCAGAACCGTACGGACATCCACACCACCCTTGGTGTTGGGTGCCTCATCTTCGTGGAAGGATTCCACCAGGAATGCCATCAGCGAACGGGTGAGACCTGCCGCTGGTTCGATCACGTATGGCACATACTTCTCGTTGGTGACCTGATCGCGATAGGACATATCCTGGCCCGAGTGTTCAGAGTGGGTGGTGAGGTCGAAGTCGGTTCGATTAGCGATACCCTCCAGCTCACCCCATTCACTGCCGGCAAACCCGAAGCGGTATTCGATGTCAACGGTTCGTTTGGAGTAGTGGGAGAGTTTCTCTTTCGGGTGCTCATAGTGGCGCAGATTGTCGCGGCTGATGCCCAGATCGACGTACCAATTCGTACGCTCATCGATCCAATATTGATGCCACTGCTCGTCCTCACCTGGTTTGACGAAAAACTCCATCTCCATCTGCTCGAATTCGCGCGTACGGAAAATGAAATTACCCGGTGTGATCTCGTTGCGGAAAGACTTACCTGTTTGGCCGATCCCGAAGGGGGGTTTCATGCGGGATGTCTGAACAACATTAGCGAAGTTCACGAAGATCCCTTGGGCTGTTTCGGGACGTAGATAATGCAGACCAGACTCGTCTTCGACCGGACCCAAGTGGGTTTTCAGCATCATGTTGAAGTCTTTGGGTTCCGTCCACTGGCCCTTGGTTCCACAGTTCGGGCAAGGAATTTCTGCCAGACCCTCAGGTTTGCGATTCTTACGGAACTCGAATTCCTCTTCGAGAGTGTCAGCCCGGAAACGCTTGTGACAGCTCAGGCACTCTGTCAGCGGGTCATTGAACACCCCCACGTGCCCTGAGGCCACCCACACCGTACGCGGAAGGATGACTGAGGAATCCAACCCCACCACATCATTGCGGGATGTGACCACCGAGCGCCACCACTGTTTCTTGATGTTCTCTTTGAGTTCCACACCCAGCGGTCCATAATCCCACGCAGCCCTCGTACCCCCGTAAATCTCTCCACAGGGATAGACGAATCCACGCCTCTTGGCAAGGTTGATGACGTTATCTAAAGCGGTTGCCATTGTTATTCCTTCGTTCGGCTTCATGTCCGGCTGACATGTCCGAGTGTTTATCGTACCGGAATTGTCGCGGTGTCCCTGCCATCCGGGGCATCGCGTAACACAAAAGGTACGTCCCCCTGTGTTGTGCCACCGAATACGCAGTTCGTGGTGACTTTTTCGTCATCATGACGAATAAGTAACCATGAACCAATGATTTTGACAGAAGTCCGCTGTTAGGTGATAATGATTCTCATGAAAAAGTGGTTGTTAGCGGTTTTCACGGTGTGTTCACTTGCTTTGGTCGGATGTACAGTCCCCACCTTGGAAGCGGAGAGACCGATCGTGGTGGTGGGGTTGTATCCCTATGTGTACGTGGTGGAAAACATTGGTGGTGATCGTGTCAGCGTGACCAACCTTGTTGGGGGAAATGTTGAACCCCATGATCTGGAGTTGACATCACGCCAGCTCTACACCCTGGACAACGCTGATCTGGTCATCTATCAACGCGGATTCCAACCAGCAGTTGACGCAGCCGTCGACACAGTGAACACCGCCCGGCTGTTTGATGCCACCACCGTCGTACCACTAGAAACCAGTGAGGAAGGTGTTCTCGATCAACACATCTGGTTGGACCCCATCATCATGATGACCGTTGCTGAAGATGTCGCCAGTTTACTCATTGAGCTTGATCCTGCTGGCGAAAGGTCATACAACCTCAACCTGGAAAAACTTCTGGGCACTCTAACAGAACTCGATGCGGACTATACCCAGGGGCTAGCCACCTGTGAGCGCCAAGTATTCCTCGTCGAACACGCTGCCTTTGGTTATCTAGCACAGAGATACAATCTCACGCAGATCTCTGTCAAAGGGGTCAACCCCGATGCAGAACCCAGCCCAGCACATATTGCTCGCATCTCGGAGCAAGTCAAAGACCTGCAACTCACCAGGATCTTCCACGAAACTAGGCAACCCTCGGGTCTGATCCAAACCCTCGCCACGGATCTCAATGTGGGAACCTCCCAACTCGATCCGCTGGAACAGACCCCAATGGACCTCCACCGAATCCCCCATGATCTCCCTACCTATGTCAGCATCATGGAGGACAATCTGGAGGCCCTGCGCCAAGCGAATGGGTGCCAGTGAGCATCGCAGTCAACTCCATGGGGGTGAGCCTTGGTGGGTTGCCCATCGTCAAAGACATTTCTTTCCAGATCGACACTGGTCAGACTGTTGCGGTGCTCGGCTCCAATGGGTCGGGGAAAACCACACTGATCAAGGCCATCTTGGGGTTGCATTCATCCAGTGGTCAGGTCGAGATCATGGGGACGGCTTTACATAAGTTTCGAGCCTGGAAGAAGATAGGGTACGTTCCGCAGCGGGCTACTGTTTCCTTGCACTCCACGACAGTGTCCGAGGTGGTTGAGTCTGGTCTGTTGTCTGGTCGTTCCTTGGGATGGGTACGATCCCGAGATCGTCACCTGATCGCTGAAGCCCTAGAACTGGTGGGACTAACCGACCAGGCTAGGGAACCCTACCTGCATCTTTCCGGTGGACAGCAACAACGTGTGCTCATAGCCCGTGGGATTGTTCACCACCCAGACATCCTTATCATGGACGAGCCTTTCGCTGGGGTTGACCTTGATTTTCAAGCAGAAATCATCACGGCACTGTCCCGCATGGGTTCCACCATTGTGGTGGTCCTGCACGAAACCTCCGCATGGACAGGAGTTCTCGATCGCACGCTCATCCTCCGCGAAGGACGACTAGTTCATGACGGGCCCCTGGCCCCATCGCAGAGTCTAGACTCAATGGATTCTGCGACTAACGCGCAGAAAGACGGGGTGAGTGAAGCACCACCCACCCCGTCACCCTGCACGACCCCCAACTCGTCACCCTGCGCGAAGTCGCAGGGTCCAGACCACACAGTTGGCACCACTGATGATTCACTCCTGTCAGGAATGGAGCCACGATGGAATACCTAGCACTCGCCTTCGTTCAACGAGCACTCATCGCCGCAGCACTCGTGGGTGTCTCTGCACCCACCATCGGCACCTATCTGGTTCAACGCCGGCTCTCCCTACTCGGTGATGGACTAGGACACGTGGCGATAGCTGGTGTGGGATTGGCTCTCATGACCGGAACAGCACCCGTCACCTGGGCTGTGGTCATCTGTGTTGCCGGAGCTATCCTCATCGAAACCTTGCGTCAACACGGTAGAGCCACCGGTGACATTGGGCTCGCCATCCTCTTCTATGGTGGGTTGGCTGCTGGCGTACTCATGGCATCGATGGCCGGGCAGGGGGCTGGTGGGCTGTCTGGTTATCTCTTCGGATCCTTGTCGTCGATCTCTGCCAGCGACCTATGGGTGGTTGCCGGATTAGCGACCCTCATTCTCGTCATCACCGTAGGTCTCATGCCACAGTTTTTTGCCATCAGTGCAGATGAGGATTTCGCTCACACCTTGGGTCTTCCGGTACGGCTCTACAACTATCTGATTGTGATTCTGGCTGCCCTCACGGTGACGATTGCCATGAGAACGGTGGGGCTGCTTTTGGTCAGTGCACTCATGGTCATTCCGGTCTCGGCATCACAAAACCTTTTCACTGGTTTCAAACGTGGAGTGTGGGGGGCTGTGGGGATTGGACTGATTTCCAGTGTTGGGGGTTACATTCTGTCCATCTTCGCTGACCTGTCCCCTGGGGCGGTGATCGTGTTGGGGACCATTGGGTTCTTCATTATCTCTCTACCTATTTCGTCCCTTGCCCACCGACATGTCCATCCTGTTCGGGACATTGGGCCCGATCCTTTGCCGCATACTCACTCCGAAGACCATGACCACGTCCATGGCCCTGATTGCGGTCACACCGCAGTACGCCACGGTGATCACGTTGACTATATTCATGACGGTCATCTTCACGCAGCTCACGGAGAACACTATGACGAACACTAACCCTCGGCGTACCCGCCAGCGACTTGCCATCGTGGATTACCTCGCCACCACCCAGGAATTCCGTAGTGCCCAGCAGATTCATCAAGGGCTCCTGCGAGCTGGTACGCCGGTGAGTCTGCCCACGGTCTATCGGACCCTAGCTACGATGGCTGAAGCTGGTGACATTGATCAGGTCATCAGTGATGGGCAAGCCTCGTACCGCCAATGCTCCCAGCATCACCACCACCATTTGATGTGTCGTGGCTGTGGGTTTACGATCGAATTGGTGGAGAACCCCGTGGAGCAGTGGATTGAAGATATCGCCACCACCCACGGGTTTTCGTCGATGAGCCACCTCACCGAAATATCTGGGCTGTGCCCCACCTGTCAGGAGAAATAGTGGAAACCCTCGAAGACATTGCCCTGGCGTATCTTGATGATGAGGTGTTCTATTCTGTCTTGATCAACATCATTCATCGGAACCTGGGTACAGTTCTTGCAGCCAGTGATCAGGGGGTTCTTCTGCGTACCCATGGCAAGGTGGCCATGATCTCATCCGCCAACACCGCAACTGCTCAAGCCATGTTGGAATCAGCTGCAGTAGATGATTGTCGAACCTTTGTTGTGTGTGAGGAACCCACACTGAACGTGGTTGAGCAACGGTACGGTTTCCAGCATCACACACCAGTGAACCCATCCGCCTACCTGGGTGACCCTTTGCCTGTGATCCATCGACCGGACCTGCGAATCGACACCCTGTCATCGAAGTGGGGTGATTGGGTGGCCGATCACTATGGGATGGACAATCCTCGCTATGTCAGGTCCCGGGTCGAAGCCGGTGAAGTGTGGGGTCTGTTTCACAGTGAGGAAATCCTTGGTTTCATCGGTCTCCATGAACAGGGTTCCATGGGTATGCTCGAGATTCTTGAAGAGCACCGTCGCCAAGGCTACGCCGAGTATCTTCTCACCTTCCTCACCAACAAGTTACTGGCTGAGGGTGTGCTCCCCCACGACCACATCATCGTGGGCAACGAAGCATCAGTACGACTCCAGCAGAAACTCGATTTCACGATCTCGGATCGTACCCTGTGGTGGGTCAGTTGAGGGAGGTTAGATGGGTCCAGCTCCGCCCCATTCGATGACAGTGAAACCTGAACGCTCAAAGGGAACAAGTTGGGGTTCATCAACAGTGATGGGGGAATCGAGGGGCTGGAACACCATGAAGACGCGCAGAACACTGTCTGGTTGTGGGGTGATCTTCAGTTGTGCAGCGTCGGTGTAAGTGTCCCCTTGGAAGGCGATCAGGTTGTACGGATTGTCCTGCATCTTGGGTAACCAATAGACAATGAACTCGTTGTATTCCCTTGGAGTTAATCCAAGATAGGCCAGTTTCTCTTGAAGGAAAGTGGCAGTGTCCTCACCGCGTACGACAAAGCCCTGACTCATGTCGTACTGAATTGATTGCCTGCCCTCCCAAAACAGGTAGGAGTATTCTTTCGAGTCGCTGTGGTTGATGAGATGACCATCAGGGTAAGCGGTCACCTCCCAGGCGTCACCATAAGCAGGGTAGGTGTAGGCCAGCCCACCGGTATAGTCCAATTCAACACGCACATCCGTGGGCTGTTCAGGATAGAGACAAATCACCGGTTTGTCTGGGGCGGGACGCTGCCTTTCTTGGAGGAGAAAAGTCAAAGCCAAACCACAAGCAAGTCCAGCCACGATGGCAAGAATAATAAGGATTCTGGTTTTCATGGTTGACCCTCCTGTCGCGCAGTGATAATCATTGTATCGCCGAACCAAGCGCAGCGATGAAACTAGACCAGGTCAAGTCCGGGAACATGCTCAGCCATGAACTCCGCCATACGATCAGGAGGATAGGCGCCCACGTGGAGGGTGGAAACCCAAGCTTGGAAACCAGCGGCAAGGAGACCCGCCATCACTGGATTCTTGGTTTGAGCAAGAAGAGTACCGGCCACACCAGCAAGAACATCCCCCGAGCCAGCACGGGCAAGATTGGGGGAACCGGACTGGAGTTGGATCACTTGCCCACTGTGATGGGCGACAAACTGGGTGTGTCCTTTCAGCAACACAGCACAACCAAACCGTCGGGCAGCTTCAAGTGCCGATTGGGCAGGAGTGCTTTCCACCATGGCCCTGTCCACACCTAGTAGTCTTGCCAATTCACCAGCATGGGGGGTGAGCAACAACCGGTCTGAGGGCGCCACAAAATCCAATGCCCCAGCATCAGCAACAATGAAAGCGTTGGACAAAACAGCTCGGTCCCACCTGGTTTTGCTGTGCATGGGAATCGTGTTCTCCCAACCACAACCCACCACCCAGGCATCTACGGGACCTGTGGTGAACGTGACACTGGGTGCACGGTTGAGCACACTCATCCGGAGAGTAACTTGAGCAACCATGGTGAGGTTTTGGGTCGCGGCACTCACCGTGAGCGGAGGTGGGCCAGCGAATCGGGTAAAACCAGCACCAGAGTTCACTGCCCCGAGAACAGACAGAACAGCAGCCCCCGGATACTGTTCTGACCCAGTGTCAAGCCCCACCACTCCCCGAGAATATTTGTCTGCTTCGAGGGGAAACCGTGGCCAATGGGTTTGAACATCATCAAAGGTGAACAGCTCACTCATGGTTATCTATTCTATCAGTTTTCGAACACAATGTCGGTAGGCGCCGACAACCACGTTGAACCCCACTAGAATCACTGGGGAAAGGAGTGCCATGGATCACTTAGCCAAGAACTCAGATGGCGCGTACCTCACTTTGCCGAGGGATCATTGGGCGAAACTAGCCCAAGAGAAGAACCTTGATCTGGCCGATCAGGTTATCGATGGCCTCCTTGCCACCGGTGATCGATTGAATCCCGATCATCTGCGTCAGGTTTATCTTCCTTTGGCTGAATTGGTGAACGTCTACATTAACTACACCACTGCTTTATCTGCCGGGTCCAATACCTATCTGGGTTTGAGTGAGCGACCCACACCGTTCATCATTGGGATCGCAGGGTCAGTTGCTGTGGGCAAGTCCACCACGGCACGCCTACTCCAAGAATTATTGAGTACGGATCGCCGAGTTGACCTCATCACCACTGATGGGTTCCTCTATCCGAATTCCGTACTAGAAAAGAAGGGCTTGATGGAGAAAAAGGGTTTCCCGAAATCCTATGATCGTCCCGCTTTATTGAAGTTTGTGATGGATGTGAAATCTGGTCGTCCAGCCAAATCGCCGGTGTATTCCCATGTTATTTATGACATTGTTCCTGATGAGTTCATCACCGTGAACAATCCTGATGTTCTTATCCTGGAAGGACTCAATGTTCTCCAACCTGCCCGCCCACGAAAAGACGGCACCATGGGAGCTGCAGTGTCCGACTTCTTCGATTTCTCGGTTTATGTTGACGCCCCCGAACCGGTCATCAAAGACTGGTTTCTGGAGCGTTTCCGTACCCTACGCGAGACCGCCTTCACAGACCCCGAGTCTTTCTTCCGCCAGTTCGCCCACATTCCCGATGATGAGGCACTCCAACTAGCCTCCGACATCTGGGATACCACCAATGGTCCGAATCTTTTGCGCAATATCCAACCCACCCGCGAGCGGGCCACTGTCGTCATCTCCAAGGAAGCCAATCACGATATTGACTGGATTCGCATCCGCAAGATCTGAGGAACCACCTCACCACCGTCACCCTGGAAGACAAGGGGACGGACCTCAGTCACCCTGCGCAGCGTTGTGACTCGCAGGGTCTAGAAACAACAGTTGTTGGACTGTGGATTCTGGATTCTGCGACTTCGCGCAGAAAGACGGGGTTGGGTGAGCACAGAAAGACTAGGTGAGAGTTCACACCGAATGACCCCTTACGTTGCCCTGCGTACCCTGCCCGTCATTCCGCGCGAAGTCGCGGAATCCAGATATGTCATTTTCCACAACTGGGATTGTTTACGGTTGGTGAGGATGTATATTTGACTCCCCATTGTGATTGGCGTGGATTCTGGATTCTGCGACGGAGCCTGTGCTGCGGAGCGCGCCAGCGCGACTCGCAGTGCGCAGACCCTTTTATGGGTTTTGTCAATCAGGGGTGGTGTGTTTCAGAGTCCTAGGGGTGTGAGGTGTTTGTGGATTTCGCGGGCGATGTAGCGTTTGAGGCAT